>JAKLDS010000023.1 GCA_022703375.1 Deltaproteobacteria bacterium
CAGGTGAAGAAGTTGCTGCCGGGGCCGGGCAGGAAGCAGGCGCCGGAGAACTGGCTGAAGAAATAGTTGAGGTAGTCGAGGAAATTGCGGGTGACGCAGTTACTGAAGATGTGGCGGCAGGCGAAGAAGTTGCTGCCGGGGCCGGGCAGGAAGCAGGCGCCGGAGAACTGGCTGAAGAAATAGTTGAGTTAGTCGAAGAAGCCGCCGTTGATGAAGTTGTTGAAGAAACGGCAACCGGGGAGGGTACTGCGGAAGCGCCGGGAGAATTGACGAAGGAAGTTGTCGAAGCGGTGGAAGAAGTTGCTGCTGATGAACCTTTTTCCGAAGAAGCGGCAGGCGGCGAAGCAGTTGAGGAAGTAATCGAGGAAGCCGTCGGTGATGAAGTCGTTGTTGAAACGGCAGCCGGGGAAGGGGGATCTGTTGCGGATGAAATATTGTCCCCGGAAGATTTGGAAACTGTGGAAATAGTAGAAGGTGAAGGATCTGAAGGAGAGCAGGGAGAAGGATTAAAACAAGTTGCCGGAGAGCCTGCCGAAGAAGAGTTACGCACCCGCGCGGACATTCTGACGGAACTGGCTGCCGCCGCGAAAGCGCTGGAGAAAATAGGCCCCGATTTAAGCGGCAGCATTTATTCCGAAGATGAAATCAAAGAAAAGGCCAAACTCCTTTCCGAGGAGTTTGACCGCTACCTGAGCGTTCGGGAAAAATTCTATAACCAGCACCTGTTGATAAAAGCCGGCGAATATATTGTGGGCGGCGAAAGCCGCACCAGACAGGAGGCTCCTCTGATGAGAGTCAATTTGCGGGAATTCTATATTGGCAAATATCCCGTGACCAACGCTCTTTTTGAAATATTCGTGGAGAAGACCGGATATGTCACGACGGCGGAGCGTCAGGGATACAGCATGGTTTATGTTCCCCGCGTCCAGCGCATGAGAGATTACGCCAGCGGCAGGGATAAATTCATCCTGAGCAATCAGTTGCAGTACAAAAAAGTGTCAGGAGCCTGCTGGCACCGGCCTGCCGGTCCGGGCAATTCTCTTTATGTAAAAAGAACCCACCCTGTTGTGCAGGTCAGTCTGGAAGACGCCTGCGCTTTTGCCGCCTGGACGGGCAAAAGAATACCAACGGAAGCCGAGTGGGAAGCGGCGGCGCGAACCGCCCGCGGCTTCATCTATCCCTGGGGCAACGAATGGCGTGATGAATCATGTAATCTGGAAGACAGCCTCTTCGGCGATACCACGCCGGTGGATCAGTATGTTAAATTCGAAAACGCCGAAGGAGTTGCCGACACACTGGGCAACGTTCTGGAATGGACTCTCGATGTCTGGGCCACCAGACAGGAGGATGATGAAGTAGCGGAAACCTATATTGTCAAAGGCGCCAGCTGGATATCGGATAAAGACGTTACTTTAACCGACCGTCACTTCGTGGATAAGAATGCCTCATCCAACATCCTGGGTTTCCGCTGTATTGCGATATAACGCCAGGCTGCTTTCCCGTATTAAATATTAATTTTTGAAAGCTTATCAGTTATTACGCCAAATCAACAAACTTTTTTGTCTGCCGGGTAATTGGTGTAAATATTTAAAACAGGAATTTTTCGACCATTCTTGCTATGGCCGGTGAAGCGGTGAGTCCGGGGGATTCTATACCCACAAGGTTAATAAATCCGGGAAATTCTTCTTTAATAACAAAATCGCAAAAGGCATCGCCCGGTCCCTGCAGCTTCGGGCGGATACCGGCCATATCAGGACTGATATTTTCCGCTTTCAGGAAGGGCAAAAATTTCCCGGCGCTCTGATAGAAACGATTCGCTTTATCGGGGGCAACTCGGTAGTCTTCAGCGCGTTCAATATATTCCGTGTCCGGCCCCAGTTTCATTCTGCCGTTTAAGTCAATCGTCAGATGAACTCCCAGCCCGGTATGATTTTTCTCCGGCACGGGATAAATCAGATGCCGCACAGTTCCCCGCTTAATACCGGAAATACCGCAATAGTCGCCCTTGCAGTAATGAAGAAGGTAACGGCAGCCCAGCATGTTGGCTATGGTGTCGGATTGCAGGCCGGCGCAATTGATTACCACGCCGGATGAAAATTCGAATTTTTCGCCCCGGCTGCCGTTTGTAACAACAAGGTAGCCGTCCGCTTGTTTTTCCAGGCCGGTGACTGAAGTATTGTAAACGATATGCGCTTTTTTACCGGCCGCTGTGGCCAGGTAATAATTCATTAAATCATGGGCGCTGATAATGCCGGTTTGCGGCGAATACAGGGCGTTTATTGCCGCGATATTAGGCTCCATGGCGGCTATTTCCCGTTTGGTCATCATTCTGGTGGAATGGACATCGTTATTGACGGCGTTGGCCTGCAGCCGCTCCAGTTCTTCAGTCTCCGGAGAATTTATCGCCACAATCAGCTTGCCGGTTTTTTTGTGAGGAATGTTGTTGCGGGCGGCAATATCATAAAGAAGCCCGCGGCCTTCCACGCAAAGAACGGCCTTGAGCGAACCTTGCGGATAATACATGCCGCCGTGAATTACTTCGCTGTTGCGCGAACTGATGCCGCCGCCATGAGCGGCATTCTTTTCGAGAATGATAATGTTCAGCTCCGGACGGGCGATTTGCGCCGCAATGGCGAGCCCTGCTACTCCGGCACCGATAATAGTTATATCAACCTTTTCCATGCTAGACGACTCCGTAAAAAGTCCATATGCTGCGTTGCACTGCATCCCTCGTCATTGCGACGTACGCAAAAGTACGTCTCATTCCTCGTTATTTGTGCGCCTTGCCTCTGGCGCTTTTTACGGGGTCGTCGAAGTATGTATTTTTCGACTTTTTACAATTTAACAAGTTTGACTTATACATAAGCAGATGACTTTTGTAAATCTGAGACTTAATAATTCTTGAGGGATGGGGCAACTCATGATATTGCAAAAGACAATTCACGAGAGGTCAGATAAGAATTGAAAATAGCAACTTACAATGTCAATTCCATCCGTTCCCGACTGCACATTGTGCTGCCGTGGCTCGAGAAAAACAGGCCCGATTATTTCTGTATGCAGGAAACAAAAGTGGATGACTCGTCATTTCCCGCCGACCATTTTGCCGGGCTCGGATACCATGTTGTATTTAAAGGAGAAAAACAATACAAAGGAGTCGCCATCGCTTCTCTGGCACGGCCGCAAAAGGTTGCCTGCGGATTGGATGATGAACCGGCTGACCATGACCGCCTTATTGCCGCAACATATAACGGGCTGACCATCATCAATACTTATGTGCCGCAGGGTCAGGAAACGGCAAGCCCTCAGTATGCTTATAAGCTGGCCTGGTTTGGCCGCCTGAAGAAATATTTGCAGAATCATTTTTCCCCGGGCAATCAGCTGATCTGGTGCGGCGATTTCAATGTGGCTCCCCAGAGCATTGATGTTCATGATCCGAAAAGATTGCTGGGTCATGTCTGCTTTAATCCTGATGTCTGGCAGGCCTACGAAGATGTCAAATCCTGGGGTTTTGTTGATATTTTCCGGAAACATCATCCCGGAGAAGCAGGACATTACACTTTTTTTGATTACCGTGTCCGGGGTTCCGTCAGCCGCGGTTTGGGCTGGCGCGTTGATCATCTTCTGGCTACAGAAAAGCTCGCGGCATCTTCGCGGAGCTGCCTGATTGATCTGGCTTCACGGATGGAGGAAAAACCATCCGACCATGTTATATTGTATGCGGAAATAGCTCTGAAATAGAGCTGATATTAAATTTTACGAAAAGGTGGCGGCGGATATGGATAAGGTGGAGGATATACAAAAAATCAATAAGGAAATAGCGGTAAAAATAAATAAAATTGAAAAGAGGCTTGCCCCGGTAAGAAAAATCCGGGAATTGTTTGAAGAGCTTTTTGCCGGGATAGAAAGCGAGTTTGCCATTCCCTTTGTCTGGCTGACACTGATTGAAAGCGAGAAAGCCGCGCCTGTTATTGCGGCGGTAAAATCTTCCGAAAAACTGAAAAACAGGCTTAATATTGTCAGTGCTGATTTGTTTGCTCAGGTGCTGCCGTCGGGAGACAAGCCGGTTCTGGCCAATAAGGATTTACAGCCGTATTACAGGCTTCTGCCGCCCAGCAACAAATATTTCATCAAATCACTGGCGATTGTTCCCTTTAAAATAGGCAATGATGTGGTCGGCAGCTGGAATAACGGCGATGCCGTCAGCGAGCGCTACCTGCCGGATATGGAAACCGATCTGGTGCGTAAGCTGTCTGCTTATGTGTCCGGCAGATTGACGGAAATGAACAAATAAAAAATGCAAGATGCATGGCCCGTGCGACAGGTGTCAGGAGATTAAGGCGTTGAAATATTATCCGGTGTTCTGGAACATTCAAAATAAAAAATGCGTCGTGGTGGGCGGCGGCGAAGTCGCGGCCAGAAAAGTCCGCAGACTCCTGGCCTGCGGCGCACGGGTATTAGTCGTCAGTCCGCAACTGACACCGGAACTGGCGGCTCTGATTGCGGACAATTCTTTGGAACATGTTGCTTTGGAATATCATTCCCGCTATCTCACAGGAGCCGTGCTGGTTATCGGTGCGACTGACGATGAAAACATCAATGATGCTGTTTCCCGCGATGCCCGTGCCGGCTGTATCCCCGTCAATATTGTGGATGATCCGCAAAAATGTGATTTCATTTTGCCTTCTCTGGTGGAAAGGGGAGATCTGACCATTGCCATCGGCACCGGCGGCCAAAGCCCGGCGCTTTCCCGTCATCTGCGCGAAGAGCTGGAAGGTATTTACGGTGAAGAGTATGAAGTATTGCTCAGAATACTGGGAAAGCTGCGTCCCCGCATGAAGGGAGAAGCCGGCGGCAAAACCTGGTTTGTCTCGCTGATTACTTCCGGGGTAATGGATTTAATCAAAGAAAAGGATTGGAAGAAAGTAAAAAAATTAGTTTACGAAATCACCGGTGAGGAGGTGGCGGTTGAATAACGCCGATTTTCTGCTATTTAATCTGGCTATTGCGTTTGGCGTCTTAAGCACCGCCGGATACCTGTTGTCGCTGTTTTTGAAAAGAGTGGCGCTTGCCAGAATATCCACCTGGATACTGCTCGCATCTTTTGCTTTAATGACCGTCACACTTTTGCTGTCCGTCAGCAAAGAAGCAGGATTGATTAACCCCGGCCGGCGTGATTTCTTCCTGTTTTGCGCCTGGTCGGTTGCGGGAATTTATCTGGCCCTGCAGCTGAAAACTAAAACAAGAGTTCTGGGTGCGTTTGTCACTCCGCTAATTTTGCTTCTTCAGATTGCTGCCGCCGCACAGCAAACCGGGACAGTGCTGGTGCCGGCGGATATGCAAAACAGTCTGACTTTGGTTCATCTTATTCTTGCTGTCGCCGGAGAGGCGCTTTTCGCGCTGGCATCCCTTGCCGGTTTGATTTATTTGATTCAGAACAGCAATCTGAAAAGGGCAAAATTCGATTCGCTGATAAGATTGCTGCCCTCACTCAACGACCTGGAAAGGATTAATCGTATCTGCCTGCTCTGGGGATTTTCTTTTTTGACTGCCGGACTTATCAGCGGAGTGGCCTTTGCCGGCGCGGCCTGGCAGGCCGGCTGGTATGCCGATCCGAAGATAATCTGGACTTTCGGCGTCTGGGTGGTTTACGGCTTTCTGCTCCATCAACGCCTGGCAATAGGCTGGCGCGGAGCGAGAATGGCGAGGCTTTCCGTCGCCGCGTTTGTCGTTTTTGTGATTACATATTGGCTGATAAAAATTTGTTTTGCAACGATACACGACTTTATTTAAAAAATGATAATATTAATTGGCTTGAATCATATGACTGCGCCGCTGGCTCTGCGCGAGAAACTCTTTGCCGGGTGTGAGGAAAAAAAGAATCTGCTGGCCGAGCTTCTCGCGATAGCGGGTGTGCGCGAAGCTATGTATCTCACGACTTGCAACCGTGTGGAGATACTGGCCGTAATTGACGGGTGCGAGGGAGCAGAGCGCAACCTGTGTGCGTATCCGGGGAAAGTCGGAAGCCTGACAACGCCGGAAACGGAAAAATGCCTTTATGTCCATCGGGAAGAAGCGGCAGTGCGTCATCTTTTCCGCGTGGCGTCCAGTCTTGATTCCATGATTATGGGCGAAGCACAGATATTGGGTCAGGTCAAAGAAGCTTACCGCCGGGCGCTGGAAGCTCATGCCACCGGAGCAGTGATGAATCGCCTGTTGCACCGGGCTTTTCGCACCGCCAAACGCGTGCGCACGGAAACTGCGATAGCAGCCAATCCGGTTTCGGTAAGCTTCGCCGCCGTCGAACTGGCCAAAAAAATATTCGGCGAATTAAACGGAAAAAAAGTATTATTGATAGGCGCGGGTGAAATGGCGGAATTGACCGCAACTCATTTACTGGACAAGGGCGCAAAAGACATAGTTATCGCCAACCGCACGGGATCGCAGGCTTTAACACTGGCCGATAAATTTCACGGCCGGACGGCGGTTCTGGAAGATATTAATGCGGAACTGGGAGAGGCCGATATTGTCATCAGTTCCACCGGAGCTTCCTCATATATTCTGCAGGCGGATGTTGTGAAGCAGAGCCAGGCGCGGCGCAAAAACAGAATGCTGCTGCTGATTGATATTGCAGTGCCGCGTGATATTGATCCGGCGGCAGGCGAGCTGGAAAATGTTTATCTTTACAATATTGATAATCTGCAGGATATAGTGGATGACAATATGCAGAGCCGCCGCAACGAAGCAATGAAGGCGGGCGTCATTATTGAAGAAGAAGTGAAAATGTTCTGCGATTGGTTGAAAGGACTGGAAGCCGTGCCGACGATTGTATCCCTGCGGGCGAAAGCCGAAGCGATTGTGCAAACAGAGATAGCCAGAGCCGCGCCGTGGCTGCAATCAATGAATGAGGAAGATCAGCACAAAGTGGCCGCGCTGATTGGTTCCATTGTCAACAAGCTGCTGCACAACCCGGTAACCGCATTAAAAGAGGAAAACATCGAGTTTGAATCGGCACAGCTGGCCGCTGTGACGCGGCAGCTTTTTCAGCTGGATGAATAAGGTCTGTATCTATGGATATTCGAACATTGTCCGTATTGCTGGGAATCACCAGTTTGCTGCAAACGGCCGCGATATTTTTTCAATATCTGGTTAACCGTTCCTACAAAGGAACCGGCTGGTGGGCGCTGGGGTTTGCATCAGTGGCTCTCGCGTTCCTCCTGATTATCCTGCGGGATGTAATCTCGATTTCGCTTATTTCCATTTTTGCCGGCAATGTGCTGTTCTTGTCGGGAATAATGTTTCTGCATGTCGGAATATTATTTTTCCTGGGTAAGAAGGTGCGCTGGGGTCTGTTGTCTTTCATTTTTATTGCTCTTAGTTTTGCCTTTCTATATTTTATCTACATTGATGACGACATAAATATCCGGGTGATACTGATAGCGGCATCTCTGGCGGCGATTACGCTGCAAACGGCATATGTTCTTTTTGTCAACAAGCACAAATCCATAACTTCCTCGGCCAATTTCGTTGCCGGTGTTTTTCTGGTATTCGGCTGCTATTTTGTTTTTCGTGCGGCGGCCGCTTCCACCATTTCTCCCATCAGCAGTTATTTTACGCCGAATTTCCTGCAAATATCGTTATTTCTTGTGGCGCTGATGACAACAACGTTGATGACTTTCGGATTGATTATCATGGTCAATCAGCGCTTGAATGCGGAAATGAAGGAAGCCAATGAACATTTTGAACTGCTTTTCAATACCAGTCCCGATGCGGCTTTAATTACCAGACTGCAGGACGGTCTTATTGTCAATGCGAATGCCGGATTTACAGCTATGACTGGTTATGCACGGGAAGAAGCGGTTGGCAAAACAACCGTAGCCATCGCTGTCTGGAGCAATCCCGGCGACCGGCAAAATGTGGTAGATAAACTGAAAATACAGGGATATTGCGATAATTACGAAGCAGTATTCAACCGAAAAGACGGCACTGCATTTTTCGGCTTGTTTTCGGCTAGAATTATTTCTTTGCAGGGTGCATTACATATGGCCAGTTTCACCCGCGAGATAACAATGCGCAAGCAGGCGGAACAGGCGGTGGCCGAGAAAAAAGACCAATTGGAAAAATTCTTCAATGTGGCTTTGGATCTTTTGTGTATTGCCGATACGTCTGGACGATTTATCAGGGTCAACAGGGAATGGGAAAATGTTTTGGGTTACTCTGTGGCGGAACTGGAAAAGAGAAAATTTCTGGACTTTGTTCATCCCGATGATATGGCGGCGACGCTCCGGGCCATGTCGCAACTTGATGAACAAAACCCGGTTCTCAATTTTGTCAATCGTTACCGGCGGCAGGACGGCAGCTACCGGCAGATTGAATGGAAGTCATATCCTTCCGGAAATTTGATTTATGCCGCCGCCCGCGACATTACTGAACACAAGCTGGCCGAAGAGAAGCTTGCGGAAGAAAAGAGGCTGCTGCAAAAGTCACTTGATGAAATTAAAACATTGCGCGGCATTGTGCCGATTTGCGCCAGCTGCAAAAAGATACGCGATGACAGGGGCTACTGGAATCAGGTGGAAAAATATGTCAGTGAACACTCCGAAGCCGAATTCAGCCACAGTATTTGTCCGGAATGTGTAAAAAAATTGTATCCCGGATACGAAAAAGATTAATAAAATTAACAGTGGAATTCTTATGAAAATTAAAATCGGGACACGCGGCAGCAAACTGGCTTGGGCTCAGGCGGATTATGTCGCAAAAAAACTGGAAAAAGAAATGCCGCAGGCGGAAATTGAAATTTCTGTCATCAGGACCGGCGGTGATATCATGCAGGATATATCACTTCTCCAGATCGGCGGCAAAGGCGTGTTCGTGAAGGAAATTGAAGATGCGCTTCTTGCCGGGACGATTGACGTCGCCGTGCACAGCATGAAGGATGTGCCCACGGATATTCCGGAGGGACTGGCTTTTGCCGCCATCCTGGAGCGCGAAGACGCGCGCGATATTCTGGCGTCCAGAGACAATAAAAAAATGGAGAAGATGCATAAACGCGCCCGCATCGGCACCGGATCGCTGCGCCGATCCGCCCAACTGCTGTCGGTGATGCCGGATTTGGAAATTGTAGCGTTGCGCGGTAATCTGGATACGCGGCTGAAAAAAATCGAGACGGAAAATCTCGACGGGATAATTGTCGCGGCCGCCGGCATGAAAAGAATGGGGCTGGCGGATAAGATAAGCCAGTATCTGCCGGTGGAGACAATGCTGCCCGCGGTGGGACAGGGAGCTCTGGGATTGGAAGTAAGGGAGGCCGATGAGTTTTTAAAAAAAATGCTGGAGAAAATGAACCATATTCCGACCTCTACGGAAGTCGCGGCGGAGAGGTCTTTCCTCAGGCATCTGGGCGGCGGCTGCCGGTTGCCCATCGCCGCATTGGGGAAAGCGACGGGCAGTAGTCTGACACTGGAAGGCCTTGTCGCCTCGCCGGTTGGTTCCGCGATAATCCGCGATCAGGTGCAGGGGAAAGCGGAGGAAGCGGAGGAACTGGGAAAAAAACTGGCGCAGATTATTCTGAATAAGGGCGGCAGGAAACTGCTGGCGTTGGTCTGCGTATAATAAAAAATGATAGGAGAGAAATATATGAAAAAAGTCTGCCTGTTAATGGTTATAACTTTTTGCGTTGTTCATTTATTCTGTGCCGATCGAGCGCCGGCCTGTTCGGCATTTAAAGTTACAGCGCTGGATGGGACCATAGTCAGCGGCCGGACGATGGAGTTCGGTGTGGATATGCACTATGCCCTGATTGTCGTTCCGCGCCAGAAAGCATTTATCAGCCCCGCTCCGGACGGCGGAGCCGGTCTGCAATGGAAAACAAAATACGGCTATGTCGGAATTAATGCTCTCGGAAAAGAAGAAGGCGTCAGCGACGGCTTGAACGAAACTGGTCTTTCTTTCAGCCTGCTCTGGTATGACGCCGATATGCAATGGCAGGAGGTCGGCGCAAAAGAAAAATCATCAGCCCTTGCGAACATCATGCTGGGCACCTGGATTTTAAGCAATTTCCGCACTGTTGATGAAGCCGCCGCCGCCATAAAAAAGGTAAGGGTCTTCGGCTTGAAAAATCCCGAGATGGGCGGCATGATAATTCCCGCGCATTTCATTCTCCATGACGCCCGGGGGAAATCCATAGTTATCGAATATGAAAAAGGCGAAGTTCATATTTACGACAATCCGCTGGGCATTATGACGAACGCTCCCAATTTCCCCTGGATGCTTACCAATCTGCGCAATTACGTCGGCATGTCCGAGAAAATGCTGGAAGCGTCGGCTTTCGGCGGCACAACTTATCAGCCGACCGGCCATGGTTCAGGCATGTTCGGCCTGCCGGGCGATATCACGCCGCCGGCCCGCTTTGTGCGTATGGCGGTTTTGACGAAATTCGCCGATAAACCGGCCAATGCCGGAGACGCGCTTAATCTGGCCCAGCACATAGTCAATTCCCTGGATATTATCCGCGGCACGGCTGTGGACAGAGATAAGGAAGGAAAAATAATTGCTAGTGAAACGACGCAGTGGTCTACCTACCGGGATTTGACCAATCGCATTTATTATTTCCGTACTTACGATAATCTCAATTTGCGTAAAATTGATTTAACGAAAATTAATTTTCAAACAGACAAGGTTAAGACAATCAGGATGTTTGAAGACAGGGAAATTATTCTTGATATTACGGAGCGCGCCAAATAGCGTAAATAATCGTATCGGGAGTTGCCCAATGAAGCGAACATTATTGCTCGCGACCATGCTGGCCGTTTTCTTTTCGGCAAATTGCCTGCCGGCTGACGCCACTGCATTGATGCGGGGTGACGGCCGGGCAAGCACCTCGGAAAAGGACATTTCCCCGGCAAAATGCCGTATGACGCCGGAAATATTATGGGGCCTGGGCAGGGTAGGCGATCCGCAGATTTCTCCCGATCTGACCAAAGTGCTTTTTTCCGTCAAGCGCTACGATATTGCGCTCAACAAGGGCAAAAGCGAACTGTACCTGATGAATCTGGACGGCAGCGAAAGGAATCGTCTGACCGATTCCGGGAAAGATGAAAGTGCCGCTCAATGGCGTCCCGACGGGAAAAAAATCGGTTTTGTTCTCGCAGGCCAGATCTGCGAAATGGATCCGGACGGTAAAAACATTAAAAAGCTGACCGACTTAAAAAATGAAATATCCGGATTTCTCTATTCACCGCAGATGGACCGTGTTTTGTTTGTGAGCCCGGTAGCCGTCCCGAAAGTAAATCTGCATCTTTACGAAGGTTTGGATAAATCTTCCGGCCGGATAATAAACGACCTGATGTACCGCCACTGGGATAGCTGGTGCGACGGGATAAACCACATTTTTATTGCCGACTACGGTCCGGAGGGCATTAATAATGTAACGGACATCATGGCGGGAGAGCTTTGGGAAGCGCCGCTGGCGCCATTCGGCGGCCTGGAGCAAATATCATGGAGCCCCGACGGCAAAACCATCGCCTATGCTTCGCGCAAGAAAAAGGGCAGGGATTATGCGCTATCCACCAATTCCGATATTTATCTGTATGATGTCGCAACAAAGCAGACAACAAATCTGACCGAAGGAATGAAAGGCTATGATACCAATCCTCTTTTTTCCCCGGATGGGTCGAAAATCGCCTGGCTGAGCATGGAACGCGATGGTTATGAAGCCGATGAAAACAGGCTTTTTGTTTACGACAGGCAGACAAAAATTAAAACATTGCTCACTGCGGGTTTTGATCAGGACGTTTCTTCTTTTGTCTGGTCAGCTGACGGCCGTTTTATTTATTTCATCAGCAATCATCACGGCGCCGACCAACTTTACCGGATGGAACCGGGCGTCAATGCCATAAAAAAAATTACGCAGGGAGCGCAAACATTCAGCGCTCTGAAAATGGCGGGCAGTAATCTGATAGCCCTTCATTCATCTTTTGACAATCCGGATGAAATACATCTCATCAATCCGGTAAGCGGCAGCGCAAGGGATATCTCCCGCATTAATCAGACAACTATGGAAAAACTATCCCTGGGCGCTGTTCAAAGACGCTGGGTAAAAACAACAGACAATAAAAAAATGCTGACTTGGGTATTGTTTCCACCGCATTTTAATCCCGGCAGGAATTATCCGGCCCTGCTTTATTGTGTCGGCGGCCCGGAAATTTCCATCAATCAGGGCTGGTCATACCGCTGGAATTTACAGGTTCTGGCGGCGCAGGGATATGTTATTATCGCACCCAACCGGCGCGGGGCAACCGGTTTCGGCAGGCAGTGGAAGGAAGGTGTGCTGCAAGACTGGGGCGGCCGGCCGATGCAGGATCTGCTTTCAGCGGTTGACGAATTGAAAAAGGAACCCTGGATTGATGAAAAACGCCTTGCGGCGGTCGGCCCCAGTTTCGGCGGCTATTCTGTTTTATGGCTGGCGGGAAACCACGGAAAAAGATTTAAGGCCTTTGTTGCGCACGACGGAATATTTAATCTGGAAACGATGTATACGGATACCGACGAAATGTGGTTTGTTAAATCCGAATTCGGCGCGCCGCCCTGGGACAAGGGGAAAAAACAGAAATTTTATGCCGCGTCACCGCATCGTTTCGTGCAAAACTGGAATACGCCGATTTTAATTGTGCAGGGTGAACGCGACTACCGCGTGCCTGTTGCACAGGGACTGGGAGCGTTTAATGCCGCTGTCTTGAGAGGCGTTCCCGCCGAGCTTTTGTATTTGCCCGGAGAGGGCCACTGGGTGCTGACACCGCAGGACAGCATTCTCTGGCACAGAGTGTTTTTCAACTGGCTTGCCAAATGGCTGAAGCATGATGCAAAAAATGAATAATATCCAGGTTTATATTATCGGCGCCGGTCCGGGCGATGCCGGATTAATCACGCTCAAGGCTCTGGAAGCCCTGCGGATTGCCGATGTTGTTGTCTATGATAATCTTGTTAATGAGGAACTGCTCAAATACACAAAGATCGGAACGCGGTTTATTTACGCCGGCAAGAAGGGCGGCGATCATACCTTGTCGCAGGAAAAAATCAACAGCCTGCTGGTGGAGGAAGCGCAGGCCGGAAATATAGTGGCGCGCCTGAAAGGAGGCGACCCTTTTATTTTCGGACGCGGCGGCGAAGAGGCGGAAGCTCTGGCGGCGCGGGACATTATATTTGAAATAATTCCCGGCGTAAGCTCCGCGACAGCCGTTCCGGCTTACGCAGGCATTCCGCTGACGCACCGCGGGCTGACATCAACAGTGGCCTTCATTACCGGCCATGAAGATCCGACCAAGGAAAAAAGCGATATTAACTGGCCGGCGCTGGCGGGTATCGGCACGCTGGTTTTTCTCATGGGTGTGAAGAATATCTCTCAAATCAGTGATGCTTTAATCAGTAACGGCAAAGAACCGGATGCTCCCGCAGCTTTAATCCGCCGGGGGACAACGCCTGAACAGGAAATTATCACCGGAAAATTATCCGATATTGCGGCAAAAGCGCAGGCCGCGCAATTTGCGCCGCCGGCGATTCTGGTTGTGGGCAATGTCGTTGATTTGCGGGAAACTCTGCAATGGTTTGAAAAAAAACCGCTTTTCGGCAAAGGGATTGTCATTACCCGTCCGGAGAAACAGGCTGATGATCTGGCGCGGCTGCTGGAAAAAGAAGGCGCCGCGGCGATCCATTTCCCCACGATAAAAATTGTTCCGCCACGGGATTGGAACAGTCTTGATGAAGCACTGGCCAAACTCCCAACTTACGACTGGCTTATTTTCACCAGCGCCAACGGTGTTCATTATTTCTTTGCCCGGCTTCTCGAATCAGATAAGGATATTCGTGATCTCCGGAATGTTAAAATATGCTGCATCGGTCCGGCCACGGCCGCGCAGATTACCAAAAAGGGAATAAAGGTTGATCTTGTTCCGGAACATTATATTGCGGAAGGGATTCTGGAATCATTTGCCGCCACGGATTTGCAGGGGAAAAGAATATTGATTCCGCGGGCGGCCCGGGCGCGCGATATTCTGCCGGACGGCCTCAAAAAAATGGGCGCTTGCGTTGATGTCGCAGTGACATACGAAACAGTTGATTCCGGGAAAAGCAGGGAAGAATGGGATGAACTGACGGCCGGCCGGCGCATTGACGTCATAACGTTTACCAGTTCATCAACGGTGACGGGATTTGTCAAAATTACGGGCGACAATTATGTTCTGCCGGAAAATATTAAAATTGCCTGCATCGGCCCGGTTACAGCGGCAACGGCGGAAAAAGCCGGTTTACATGTTGACATTCAGCAGCAGGAATATACAATATCGGGGTTGGTGAAAGCATTAATTGATTATTGCGGGGAATGAGAAAGATGATTGGGATTTCCAAGTTATACTGCGGGGCGGTGGAGGCCGCCGATGTACTGCGCTACGGCAGGGATTCCGGCAGGCTGCCTTCTCATCTGCTGCAGTTCTCGGCCGATAAAAGGCCTGTGGTGGTCTGGAACATTACCCGCCGCTGTAATTTGCGCTGTCTCCATTGCTATTCAAATTCTCAGGATATTCCCTTTGCCGGTGAATTGACGACGGAAGAAGGAAAAAAGGTGATAGAGGATCTGGCTCAATTCGGCGCTCCGGTGATTCTTTTTTCCGGCGGCGAGCCGCTCATGCGTCCCGATTTGCCGGAACTGGCGCAGTATGCCGTGGATAAGGGATTACGTGCTGTTATCTCCACCAACGGTACGCTCATCACCAGGGAATGGGCGAAGAAATTGCAGAATATCGGCCTTTCCTATGTCGGTGTCAGTCTGGACGGCACGGAAAATACTCACGATAGTTTCCGCGGCAGAAAAGGCGCTTACGGCGCCGCCCTGGCAGGAATTCGTCATTGCCGTGACGCAGGAATCAAGGTCGGTATCCGGTTTACCGTCAGCAGGCAAAATGTGCAGGATGTTGAAGCAATGTTCGATTTGCTTGTGACGGAAGAAATTGAAAGGCTCTGCTTTTATCATCTCGTTTATTCGGGCCGCGGTTCGAAGCTGCGGGCAGATGATTTAAGCCATGCGGAAACCCGCCAACTGCTGGATTTGATTTTGCGGCGGACAAAAATGCTTTTTGCCGCAGGCGAGCCGCGGGAGATTCTCACAGTGGATAATCATGCCGACGGACCATATCTCTATCTAAAACTGCGGGAAGAAGATCCGGCGCGGGCCGAAAAAGTGCTGCAACTGCTGAAAATGAATGAGGGCAATTCCTCCGGCCACGGCATCGGCTGCATCAGCTGGGATGGCGAAGTTCATCCCGATCAGTTCTGGCGAGGCATTTCATTCGGCAATGTCAGAAAGCAGCCTTTCAGCAAAATATGGCTGGATAAATCCAATGAACTTATGGCAAAATTGCGGGAAAAAAAGAAGTATGTCGGGGGGCGTTGCGCCCGTTGCCGCTGGCTCGATATTTGCGGCGGCAATTTCCGGGCGAGAGCGGAAGCGGCAGGAGACATCTGGGGAGAAGATCCGGCCTGCTATTTGAAAGAGGAAGAAATCAGTTGAGGGAGAGTTGTCAATGATAGATGATCTTCTGGTCGGCAATGCCGAATTTATAAAAAAATTAAGAGAAGTGCCGGCGCTGCAATTGTTCGGCAAAAATGACATTAATCATATTTTAAACTTCAGCAAGATTAAAAAATATGAAGCGGGGGATATCATAATAGAGGAGGGCAGTTACGACAACTGGATTTTTATTTTAATATCCGGCATGGTCAGCGTAATTAAACGGGGCAGTGAAATTGATGTGCTGCAAAGAACCGGCGATGTTTTCGGAGAGATGTGCGTGATAGACGGCAGCCCCCGTTCCGCCACAATTAAGGCGGCATCCGATTGCATTTGTCTGGCAACGGATGTTTCTTTTATTGACAATCTTTTTAACGGCGATAGACTTGCTTTCTGCGCCGTATTTTATCAGATGATTGCCGAAGTACTGGCCTGCCGTTTGCGTGATACGAGCGCCGAACTGGTAAAAACGGAAAGAGAGCTGGCCCGGCTTAAGCTGACCGCCACCAAAGGAGTTTGATTATGCAGTTTCCCGAATACCGTCCCCGCCGCTTGAGAAAAAATGCCAATTTCCGGCGACTCATTCGCGAGACGCGCCTGAGCGTTGATGATATCATTTATCCGCTGTTTGTCGTGCCGGGAAAAAACGTAAAAAAGCCGATTGCGTCAATGCCGGATAATTTTCAGATGTCGGCCGACAATATCGTTAAGGAAGCGAAAAAGGCGCGCGAACTCAATATCCCGGGTATTTTATTGTTCGGAATTCCGGCGCGCAAAGATGAGCAGGGCACGCAGGCTTTTGCCAAAGACGGCATTATTCAACAGACCGTAAGAATGGTTAAAAACGAAGTTCCGGATATTCTGGTAATCACGGATGTTTGCCTTTGCGAATATATGAGTCACGGCCATTGCGGCATTGTTGAGAAAGGCGGCGTAGATAACGACACAACTCTGGAAGTGCTGGCGGAAACGGCCGTTGCGCAGGCGCGGGCCGGTGCGGACATGGTTGCCCCTTCTGCCATGATGGACGGCCAGGTGGGAGCAATTCGCGAAGCGCTGGACGAAAGCGGTTTTGCGGATATTCCGGTTATGTCTTACTCGGCAAAATATTCGTCAAGTTTTTACGGACCATTCCGGGATGCCGCCGAGAGCGCGCCGCAGTTCGGCGACCGCAAAACTTATCAGATGGATTATGCCAATGGCGATGAAGCGCTCCGGGAAATAACTCTCGATGTCTCCGAGGGAGCGGATATCATCATGGTCAAACCGGCGCTGGCCTATCTCGATATTATCTGCCGGGTCAGGCAGGAATTTGACTTGCCGCTGGCGGCTTACAATGTCAGCGGAGAATATGCCATGATTAAGGCCGCCGCCAACCTGGGATGGCTGGATGAAGAAAAAGCAATGCTGGAATCCCTGACCGCCATCAAAAGAGCCGGCGCGGATATTATCATCACTTATTTTGCTCCGCAAGCAGCAGCTCTTTATCAGCAGCAGGAAAATCGGCTCTAAACGCTCTTTCGTCTTTCATCAGCCGGAATTTTTGCGGCGGTTAAGTTCGCTGTGGTAGGAAGCAATCAAATCGCCGTATCGTAAAACACCCAGCACCTTATTGGCATCATCGGGGCTGACCACCAGCAGTTCCTCCGCTTTAGTATCCATGAATTTGATGAGAGCGTTGTAGAAATTGTCATCCGGCGATATCGTCTGCGCCGGTACCATCATGTCGGCGGCGATAATCAAATCTTCCAGCCCGTGTGCAAAGACAATGGACCGGGCATGCTCCCAGTTAAGCGCGCCGATCAGCGAATGGTTTTCATCATAAACGGGGAAGCATTTGGTATGGGATGCGGCAAATATATTTTTCAGTTGCCCGTAAGTGGTGTTTTTCTGAATGGAGAGAACATCTTCCGGCTGGTAAAAATCCTTCACCAGTGTTTCTGCAAAGATATTAATGGTGAAATCGGCCGTATGAGCGGGCGATTGTAGTTTGCTTTGAACCTGATTTATGAAAATGGAATGTTTTTTCATGAACAGGATGGCGATGATGGAAACAAGCATCAGGGGGGCGATAAGCCCGTAACCACGAGTCATTTCCGAGCACATCAGCAATGTGCCGATGGGAGCATTGGCCACTCCGGCAAAAAATGACGACATGCCGACAACGACATAAGCGCCGGGATGCGTGACTATTTCCGGGAAAAAATAATTAGCCGAGAAGCCTACCGCGCCGCCAATCATGCCGCCGATAAAAAGAGTCGGTCCGAAAATGCCACCGGAACCGCCGGAGGAAATAGTAAAGCTGGTGGCTATAATCTTCATCAGCACCAGGGCAATCATCAATCCGATGCCCATTTTGCCCAGGATGGCCAATTGAATCCATTCCCAGCCGTCGCCATAAACCTGCGGAAACATCAGGCCGATAAAACCGACAATCAATCCGCCGATTGCCGGTTTGTAATACAGAGGTATTTTCCAGGGTGTGAAAATCCGGTCTTTCACGCCGTGAAACACCTTAATGAAAAATATGCCGGCGGGAATGCTGATGATGCCGAGGATGACATAAAAAATGAGCTCCCGCGGATCGGAAAATGTGTATTGAGGAAAAAAGAAAATCGGGCTGTTGCCGAATATGGAAGTAAAAATTATATAGGCGGTAATCGAGCTGACAACTGTCGGCACGAGGGCTTCCGTTTCCCAATCCTCCTTGTATAATATTTCGATCGAAGTAAGCGCGCCGCCCAGCGGAGCGCGGAATATCGCGGAAAGACCTCCCGCGCAGCCGGCCACAAGAAGAATTCTTCTTTCTTTATCGTTCAATTTTAATATGCGCGCGACCGCGGAACCGATACCGGCGCCGATCTGGGCAATCGGCCCCTGTCGGCCGCCGCTGCCGCCCGTGGCGAGCGTCAGAAGGGAAACGATTGCTTTGACGAAAGGGACGCGCGCGCGGATTTGCCCTTTTTTGTTGTGAAAGGCGTCAATCATCGCATCTGTTCCGGCTCCGGCGGTTTCCGGTGCAAAGCGATAAACTATCCAGCCGCTTAATAAACCGCCGCAGGCCGGCAGAAGGAAGAAAACAAACGGCCGGAAATCAAAATGGGCGCCTGCGGAAAATAATTGTTCTCCTGCGGGTGCCGGAACAGCGTAACCGGCCAGCAGATGCAGACAAAGATGACGGCCAAGATGAAGCAGATAATAAAATCCGGCGGCAGCCAGTCCGGAAAATATTCCCACCAGGAGGCCGAAGACAAGCCAGCGGGTAATGTTTTGAAAAAGAATATTTTGCAGCCGGCCGCCGGCAATTTTCAGTTTTTTTACCACCATTTAAAAATCCGTTTTTACAGGATATCATTGAAAAAACGTTTTATTGATAAACCGATTTATTTATTTATGCAAATAAAAATTCATCTCCTTGCAATCACTGGAAAAATATGTTTTGTAAATATCATAATCAGTAATCTACCGATTAATTTATGCAATAAGGAATTTTAATGACGAAAATTAAAGATTTCCCGGAAATAATTTATCAGGAATGCGAAGCTAAATCGCCCCGAACATTAGATGCCGGTTTACGGATGGTGGCCTGGGAAGTGACGCGCAGCTGTAATCTGAATTGCGGCCACTGCCGGGCCGCAGCGGATTGCGGGCCCTATCAGGGAGAATTGCTGACCAAAAAATGTTTCCATCTGCTCAATGAAATTGCCGCTTTTGCCAAGCCGGTAATCATTCTGACCGGAGGCGAGCCGCTCTTGCGGACGGATATTTATGACATCGCCAGCTACGGTACCAGTAAAGGGCTACGCATGGTGCTGGCGACCAACGGCCTGCTTGTTGATGATAAGGCGGCGCGCCATCTGAAGGCGAGCGGTATTAAAAGAGTCAGTATCAGCCTGGACGGCAAAGATGCGCAAAGCCACGATACTTTCCGGGGGCAGACGGGAGCCTTTGCCGGAGCGTTGAAAGGCATTGCATCATTGAAAAACACCGGTTTGGAATTTCAAATCAATACCACCGTAACTGCCGCCAATCTTCATCAGGTGAAGGATATTATGGAATTAGCCGTAAATATGGGAGCTGCGGCGCATCATATTTTTTTGCTTGTCCCCACCGGGCGCGGCCGTGATCTGGCAAAACAGGCGATAACAGCCAAAGAATATGAAGAAACACTGCATTGGTTTTATAACGAAAGCCTGACGAGCCCGATACAATTGAAGGCGACCTGCGCCCCGCACTATTTCCGCATTCTTCATCAGCAGAAAGAAAAAAAATCAAAACAATTAACTGATAATATTAGTACCAATTCATATTCAACAGGATACCGCGACGGCAAGGAAGAGGCGACGCAGTCGTATAGTAACATACGTCGAGGAGCCGATGGCGATGCCAACAATGGTAGCCGAATGAAGACGAGTTGGTATAGCGAGTCTACCCGCGGTTGCTTAGGCGGCATTTCCTTCTGTTTCATTTCCCATATCGGACAGGTGCAGCCCTGCGGCTATCTTGAGGTTGACTGTGGCAATGTACAAAGACAGAGTTTCCGCCATATCTGGGAAACTTCCGAGGTCCTGAGAAACCTGCGTGATTTGAATAATTACAAAGGCAAATGCGGCCGGTGTGAATTCAGCAAAGTCTGCGGCGGCTGCCGCGCGAGGGCATATGAAGCAACGGGGGATTATCTGGCGGAGGAGCCGTTGTGTCTTTATGAACCGGGCCGTTGAAAAGCACAGATCTTCGTTGTTGCGCCGCGAATCCCGTCGCTCAACGTATTAAACTATACGCTTCGCGACGTGCTTCTTGCGCGCCTGGAATTTCAGCGCTTTTGAACGGCCTGAGAATGAGGAGTGTGAACCACGCACGCCTGGCATTTGGGCATTCCGTATCGCGTACGGGACAAGCTTTTGAACGGCCTCAGTTATTTGTTAGTAAGAATTTTTTAGGTTATGGACGATATTGACAAAAAAATATTAAACCTTCTGCAGAAGGAATTTCCGCTGGTTGAAGAGCCTTATCTCGCTGTGGCCGGCAAATGCGGCATCAGCGAGGATGAGGTAATCAGCCGTGTCCAAAAACTTAAAAAGGAAGGCGTTATCCGGCGCATTGGAGCGGTGTTTGACGGCAATAAACTGGGAAGAGTAAGCACGCTCTGCGCGGCGCGGGTGCCTGAGGAAAAGCTCGATGAATTCGTAAAAGTTGTTAATGCTAATCCCTGTGTGACGCATAATTACCGGAGAAACCATGAATACAATGTCTGGTTTACCTGCAGCGCGGAAACCGACAACGGTATTGATGAATTTCTCAGTTTGCTGAAAACGCAGACAGACGTTGATGAGATTCTCGATATGCGGGCGGTAAGGACTTTTAAAATTAATGCATCGTTTAGTTTATAATCTACTAAAGGAGGGAAAGAAAAATGGCGGAAACTGATATTGATTTCGCGGCAATACCACAGACGGCAATCAGAGTAGTGACCAAACCGGCGGTTTTTTTCAAAGAAATGCCCAAAACAGGCGGTTTTGTTCAACCGCTTATTTTTGCTGCCGTTATGGGCGTTGTAGCGGGGATTATTTATGCCATTGCCGGCATTATCGGTTTGGGATACATGAGCGCCGGTGTTGGGAGCAGTTTGTTGATGATTATTTATATGCCTATTGGCGCGGTCATCGGCAGTTTCATCGGAGCGGCAATAATATTTATCATTTGGAAACTGATGGGTTCGCAGGAAAATTTAGAAACTTCTTATCGCTGCACTGCTTATCTGATGTCCCTGGCACCGCTTGTGGCAATCATTGGTTTGATTCCTTATGCCGGTGGAATTATTAATATGGCAATTTATGTTTATTATCTGGTTATTGCCAGTGTACAGGTTCATAATATTCCTGTAAATAAAGCCTGGCTCGTTTTCGCTATCATCGGCTTAATACTTGCTTTACTGACGGTTCGGGCGGAGTATTCAGCAAGGAATATGTCTTCAGCTGCTGAACAATGGCGGAAGGCGGGGGAAGAAACAGCTAAAGCTGTGGAGAAATCTTCCCGGGAAATGCAAAAACAAGCGGAAGAAATCGCCAAACAGTTGCAAAAACAGGCCGATGAAGCAAGAAGACATGCTGAGCGGAACAAATAACATCAATTATTGAAAAGCTGACATCCGGATTTATCAGGTCTGCTCAATCTCTACCCTCTCGGAGAATAAGTTAAGCAACCGGCATTGTGATGAATGGTTATCTTCTGCCCAATGGATAATGATCTGAAGGAATATATAATGGTTACTGAAAATAGCGATTCTAATGCAAAACAGGGATTGCCCAGGAGATCTCCCGTATTTGCCCTGATTGACGGCAGCAATTATGTTTATCGCGCGTTTTACGCGGTGCCGCTTCTGACCAACTCCAAAGGCTTTCCCACCAATGCCATCTATGGTTTTACCAATATGCTTCTGAAGCTGCTGCGTGATTTGCAGCCGGATTATATTGCCGTTACATTCGATTTGAAGGGCGCGACCATCCGTCATGAAGAATTTGCCGATTATAAGGCGACGCGCAAACCGATGCCGGATGACCTTATCCCGCAGATATCATTTATCAAGGATGTTGTTCGCGGTCTGTCCATTACAATTTTGGAAAAGCAGGGCGTGGAAGCGGACGATATTATCGGAACGCTGGCGCAAAAGGCCGGCGGCCGGGGCTGGAAGACAATAGTTGTGTCCGGCGACAAGGATTTAATGCAACTGGTGGATGAGAATGTCACCATGATGGACACAATGAAGGATAAAACCTATGATGTGGCCGCGGTCAAAGAGAAATTCGGCGTCGGTCCCGACAAAGTGGCGGAAATTCTGGGGCTGATGGGCGATACGTCCGACAATATTCCGGGCGTGCCGGGCATCGGACCGAAAACAGCGCAGCGGCTGATTGAAGAGTATGGCACTGTGGAAAACGTTTTGCAAAATGCCGATAAACTGAGAAATCTCAAAATGCGGCAGAACATCAGCCAGCATGCCGGACAGGCGAGGCTGAGCCGCCAGCTCGCGCTTATTCGCAGAGATATCGAAATTGATTTCCATCTGGAGGACGCTGCCGCCAAATCTCCCGATAAAGAACTGCTGACAAAGCTCTTCAGTGAGTTTGAATTTTCTTCTCTCCTGCAGGAATTGAAAAAAGGCGAAGAGCCTACAGAGAAAAGAGAGTATCCGGTTGTGCTGGACAGGGAAGCTCTGGCGCGGCTGGTGGCGGGATGGCTAAACGAAAAAGAAATATTTCTGGAGTTTGTCTGGGAGAAAAATCCACCGACGGATTTAGTGGGCATAGCCATTGGCGCCGGTAATGAAGCAGCCTATATTCCTCTGGGGCATAACAATCCGCAGGCGCCCCTGCAATTGATGCCGGAGGATGTCTTTGCCGATTTATTGCCGCTGTTGACCAGCAGCCATATAAAAAAATACTCGCACGATGTAAAAAACACTCTGGTCAACATTAAACAGTGGGCCGGAGAACTGGAACAAGATAGCGGCTGGTATGATGTAATGCTGGCGGCTTACCTGCTTAATCCCTCCCGCCATTCTTATGAGCTCGCCGAACTTACCTGGGAATATCTGCATGAACAGGTTGATATGCAGCAGGATGTTGCGGGCGGCAAAGGAAAAGCTTATCCGATGAGCTTTATTCCCGTGGAAAAAATGGCAGCCTACGCGGGAGCGCGCGCCCGCGCCGCCCTCGGCCTTTATCCGGTTTTGTTTGCGAAAATGAAAGAAATCGGCGCGGCTGAATTATTCAGCAAAGTGGAGATGCCGCTGCTGCATGTTCTGGCGGAGATGGAGAAAAAAGGAGTGCTGGTGGACACCGTTCTTTTAAAACAAATGTCGGAGGAACTGGGCACGCTTTTATCCATTTCCGAAGAAAAGATATTCCGGCTGGCCGGTGAAAAATTCAACATCAATTCTCCTAAACAATTGCAGACCATTTTATTTGAAAAGCTCAAACTGCCCACCGGCAAAAAGACAAAAGAAGGCTACTCCACTGATGTGGATGTCCTGACGGAGCTGGCGCGCGGTCACGAGCTGCCGGCGGAAATTCTGGCCTACCGCAGCCTCAGCAAACTTAAATCAACCTACATTGACGCGCTGCCGGTGCTGATTAATCCCAGAACCGGACGCATCCATACTTCATACAATCAAACAGTGACGGCCACCGGCCGGCTCTCCAGCAGCAATCCCAATTTGCAGAACATTCCGATTCGCACGCTGGAAGGCAAAAGAATCCGTCAGGCGTTTATCACCGCGCCGGGCTCGCTGCTTGTTTCCGCCGATTATTCGCAAATCGAGCTGCGCGTACTGGCGCATTTATCCGAAGATGAAGCGCTCATTGCCGCCTTCGCTTCAGGCGAGGATATTCACAGCCGCACGGCGTCGGATATTTTCGGAGTTTTTCCGGAAATGGTTAACGCCGATATGCGCCGTCAGGCCAAAGTCATCAACTTCGGCATTCTTTACGGGATGAGCGCGTTTGGCCTGGCCAAAGAGTTGGGTGTCAATCAGAAAATCGCGCAGGCCTATATTGAAGGCTATTTCCAGCGCTATAAAAAAGTCCGTTCTTATCTGGATGGCATATTGCAAGGAGCAAGGCGTGACGGCTTTGTCTGCACGCTTTTGAACCGCCGCCGCTATCTGCCGGAGCTGAAAAGCCCGGTGGCCATGGTGCGGCAATTTGCCGAACGCATGGCGATTAACACTCCCATTCAGGGGACGGCTGCCGATTTAATCAAAGTGGCGATGGTTAACATCGCCCATCTGCTCAGGGAAAAGAAACTGGCCGCTCGTCTGATTATGCAGGTGCATGATGAACTTGTCGTGGAAGCGCCGGAAAAAGAGAAGGATGAGGTAATGACGCTCGTAAAAAAGGAAATGGAAGAAGTAATCAAACTGAGGGTGCCGCTGCTAGTGGAGATTGCTTCAGGCAAGAACTGGGACGAAGCCCACTGACGGTTGTTGAAAAACATTCATATGCTGCGTTGTGCTTCACGTGTCGGCGTTGCGGCGTACGCCGTTCTGCCGCGGCTGAGAAGTGCTCAGTTGAACTATCAGGATTGGATATAGGTGTGCAACCCGGGCAGGTAGTTAACGCCCAGATAGGTGAAGAGGACGGAGGCAAAGCCGACAAGAGAGATTATGGCGAGGCGCTGCCCGTGCCAGCCCGCAACGTATCGGACATGCAGCATGATGGCGTAAATAAGCCAGGTAATCAGCGACCATGTTTCTTTGGGATCCCAGCTCCAGTAAGAACCCCACGCGTAATGGGCCCAGATGGAACCGGTCATGATGCCGATGGTAATAAAGACAAAGCCCAGTGCGGCGCTTTGATAAATCAAGGATTCGAGCAGATTCAGCGCCGGCAGCCTGCTGAAAAATCCGGTGGTATTTTCCGACTTACCCGCAATCTGATTTTTCAGCAGGTAAAGCAATCCGCAGCCGAAGGCGACGGTAAAGGCGGCGTAACCCATAAAGCAGGTGACGACATGTGTCGTCAGCCAGTTGCTTTGCAGAGCGGGGATGAGCGGTTCAATGCGGTTGTTGATATCGGGAGCAATGGAAGTGTAAGCCATGATAAGAAAGGCTACCGGCACAACACAGACTCCCGCAGCTCTGTTGCCGATGCGCCATTCAATGATGAGATAAAAAAAGACAATCGCCCAGGCAAAAAAAATCAGTGATTCATAAAGATTGGTCAGGGGAACATGGCCTATCCCCAGATCGTAGGATGCTTTCCATCTCAGGATAAGCGCTGCTGTCTGCAGGGCAAGTCCGCTCCAGGCGAAAATCATGGCCAGCCTTCCCCAGAATTCTCTGCCCAGAATCATCCGGAACAGATAAAAAACAAAAGAAGTGAAATAGACAAAAGTCACGATGCTGAGAATCATCGTATGGCTCATGCTCGCAAGTTCTCCTTAAGATGCAGTTGCAGTTCGGTTATTCTTCTGTCCAGTGCGGCTTGGTTGCGTCTGGTTCGTCCGGCAATGGTTATAACAGTGTTCTGCGCAGTGGACTCCAGCCGCACCCAGACACGCTGCTGCGGCAGATAATAGATTATAAACAATCCGATAACCATCAGAATACCGCCCAGAGCGACAATGGCTGTTCCCGGATCCCGCACGACATGCAGGCCGGTAAAATATTCCTGCTCCAGCCGCTCCAGAGAAAACAAATAAGGTTGAAAAAGGCCGGGATTGAACATTGGCACCTGCGATAATAAACCCGGATTGGCTTTTTTAATTTCTTCAATATGCTGAAAAACCCAGAACTCATAATTCTTTCGGGGAGAGGATACCCGCAATTTGACAGCCGGACCCATTGACATGATATCTTCTTCCACCCGCAGCACCTGAACAGTGGCATTATTTCCCCGAAGCACAAAAGAATCGCCGCCGGCAAGGACAACCGACGCTTTTTTCTCCCTGCCGCCGGTATAGGTCAGCACTGCTTTGGTGTCTGGCGCGAGGCCGTAGCTGGATTGATAAAAACGAATATCGGAGTAGGTCAGGGGATGATTGACGAGCAGCGCTCCCTGATAATCAACTTTCCCTTCCCGGATAAAGCTCAAATCGGAACGATAGGTTTTGGGAGCTCCGTTGTCGTAAAATTCGACAGTGAATTTATCGCAGCGCACGGCAAACTCCAATTTTTGCATTCCCCGGCCTGCAATGTAAACGGTGTCCGTCGTTTCTCCTTCCCGAATATTGACATCGGCCTTAAAACCGAAAAGAGAACCGGCCAGCCCTCCGGCAATCATTATCAGGATGCTCGTATGAACAATATAAACGCCGAAAACGGAAAAACGCCCCCTCCCGGCGGAAAAGATTATTCCGTTTTCCGTATTTTTGTTTTTCACACACCCGAATTTTTTCTCTAAAAAGGCTTCGATCAGGGAGCTCAACGATTTTATATCCTGATTGGCAATGGCAATGCTGTTCGGGGAAGAATTGTCGAAGATGCCGGCCGGCTCAGGAAAAGGAAGTGCCTGGAATTGTTGCCACGAAAAATAAAAACGATTGATGGAACAGATAATCAGGTTAACCGAAAGCATACCCAGCAGCAGATAAAACAGCGGGGAATGATAGAGATCGTTTATCCGCAGGAAAAGAAAAACAGCGGCGGCGGCCGGAGAAAGCCCTTGTACGTATTGCCGGGCATCGCCATATTGCGGCAGAAAGGAAGCCGCAATGAAAAGAATAACTATCAGGATTAACAGGATAATCGTCAATTTGACGGAAGAAAAAAATGACCACAGTGGATTTGCCTTTTTCGACAAGCAGTTTTCTCCGGACTATTTGTTTACTTATCAGTATCATCGAAAATTATCGCTGTCAAAAAGAACTTTCGCGGCGGGAATCCCCTTGACAAAAAATACAGGATAAATTACTTTTAAACCAAAGCAGCACACGGTCGGAGCAGCTTCCTGAAAAGGAAATGAAGTGGCCGGATTGATTATAAACTGTTTGATACCCGATATTTGATCCCCACTAAAACATGAAGCAGACATTGAATAACGAAGAACGCAACCGGTTGCATCAGCACGTCGCAGAAATAGAAAAACGGACAGGCGCGCAAATTGTTTTTGCCGTAATTGAACGCAGCGACAATTATGACGAGCTGCCCTGGAAAGCTTTTGCTCTGGGCGTGTCCATTGCCGGTCTGGTGGTTGGTGCGGCCAATTATCTGCGGCCGGAATGGTCTTCCGGCACAGACGTAATAATTGCCGTAGTTGCTATGCTGGCCGCGGGCGCAGGCCTGGCGCTTCTGGCTGTCGGTGTGCCGGCTTTGGCACGTCTTTTTCTTGCCGGGCAGCGCGCCTCGGTGGAGGTGCGGCAATACGCGGAATCACTTTTTCTTGCGCATGAATTGTTTGCCACCCGCAGCCGCTCCGGTATTCTGCTGCTCATCAGCCTGTTTGAGCGGCAAATCATCATCCTTCCCGACACCGGTTTGCGCCAAATTATCAGCCCGGATGCTCTGCAGATAATTATTGATCGCATGTCCAGAGAGCTGGCGTCAGGGCGGATAGCCCGTTCTTTGGAAGAAGGATTGGCCGAGTTGGAAAAAATTATTGACGCTGCGGTTTCCGGCAAATCAGCCGAAGCCGGAGATAATGAAATCGCGGTGGAAATTATCGAGGAGAAGGGCGCATGAAAATGAAGCTGTTTTTCCTGGCGGCGGCATTGATGCTTTCTCCGGCGATAACCGCCGCCGGGGCCGATATCCCTTTCCTGACAGGCCGTGTGACTGATAATGCGCAAATCCTTACTGAAGAAATGAAAAAGTCCATTACCGAAACCCTCAGGGCGCACGAAGCTGCAACAGGCAATCAGATGGCAATTCTCACAATTCCCACGCTGGATGGCCAAAGCATTGAGGAATATGCCGTGGCTGTTTTTAAGGCATGGAAGCTGGGACAGAAAGGCAAAGATAACGGTATTCTGCTGATTGTTGTTCCGAACGACCGGCGTCTGCGCATTGAAGTGGGCTATGGCCTGGAAGGGACGCTCAACGACGGCCTGGCCGGCAGCATCATTCGTAACAATATGACGCCGTATTTTAAGAATAATGATTACAATAGCGGTATCCAATCCGGCGTTAAAGCCATTGTTGATGTGCTGGAAGGCGGCAAACTGCCGGTTATGGAGAAAAACACGACACAGTCCGGTAATGTGTTGTCAGCTTTAAATATTGAAGCTCCGAATATGTCTCTTGCCGAAAAAATTCTTTTCGGCGCTTTTATTTTCGGCATTATCGGATTATTTACAATCATTGGCATTGTAACGCCCGGAGTAGGCTGGTTCCTCTATCTTTTCCTTATTCCTTTCTGGGCAATGTTTCCGATTGTTATTCTGGGCACCACAGGCGCTCTCTACTGCCTTGTTATCTATCTGATAGTATTTCCCGTTGCCAAGTTGACACTGAAAAAAACAGACTGGTATAATAAAGCGCAAAATGATCTTCGCACCAAAGGAAAAGCATCAATTGGCGGTTTTACTTTTTCTTCCGGCGGTTCCGAAAGCGACGGCAGCTCCGGGAGTTTCGGCAGCTCCGGGAGTTCCGGATTTTCCGGCGGCGGCGGTTCCTCAGGCGGAGGCGGCGCGTCGGGCGGTTGGTAGTATCTGCCGGCAGACTAATATCCTGAAGCTTCTCTTAAAGGGTGAATAAAATGCTCAAAGTGTTTCTTAAAGTATTGTCGGGTGTCCTCATAATAATTATCGTCGTAATGCTTGTTAAAACATTTTCCTTTACCTCCCGGCAAATCAACCCCGAACCGGCCTCTGATTTTAAAATTGATTCGGAAAAAGCGGCCCGGAATCTGGCCGATGCCGTTCGCATTCCCACTATTTCTTTCGCAAAAAAGGGACGAAACAACGGCGATGAGTTCCTGAGATTCCATAAATATCTGGAACAAACATATCCACGGCTTCATAAAAACCTGAAAAAAGAAATTATCAATAAGTACAGCCTTCTTTATACGTGGCGGGGGAGCGATAAAGCAAAAAAACCAATCGTTTTGATGGCGCATATGGATGTTGTGCCGGTGGAAGAAAAAAGCAAAGACCAATGGAAATACGGCCCGTTTGCCGGGAGTGTTGCCGAAGGATATATCTGGGGACGCGGCACACTGGATAATAAGGGCAATCTGATGGGGATACTGGAAGCGGTGGAAGGATTGTTGAAGAAGGGTTTTCGGCCGCAGCAGACTATCTATATCGTATCAGGTCACGATGAGGAAATTGGTGGTATGCATGGCGCATTAACAATTGTCACTCTATTGAAAGCGCGTGCAGTCCGGCCGGATTTTGTTCTCGATGAAGGCATGGTGATTACCGACGGGATTATGCCTGGTATATCCTCCCGTGTCGGGCTGATTGGCCTGGCGGAAAAAGGTTATCTGAGCGTGGAGCTCCTGGCCGTGAGCGAAGGCGGTCATTCCTCCCTGCCGCCGCGGGAAACGGCGGTAGGCATTCTTTGCCGGGCGATTACCAGACTGGAGAACAATCCGTTGCCGGCGCGGCTCGATGGTCCGGCCAAATTTATGTTTGATTATATCGGCAGAGAAATGTCTTTTGTCAACAGGGTGGTATTTGCCAATCTGTGGATTACGGAAGGAATATTGAAAAGCCAGTTGCAGAAGATTAAAACGACCAATGCTATAATCCGGACGACGACAGCGCCGACAATGCTCGAAGGAAGCAGCAGGGATAATGTTCTGCCCAATGTCGCCCGCGCTGTGGTTAATTTCAGAATTCTGCCGGGTGATACGCCACAGATTGTTTTGGAACACATCAAACAGACTCTGGATGACCGGCGCATCGAAATCAAACCTCTGGGAAATAAAATTCAGGGAGCATCGCCGGTGGCCGCTGTGGAATCAAAAAATTACCGCGTAATTGAAAAAGCGATAAGGCAGGTGTTCCCGAACGTTATTGTGGCGCCGTCTCTGGCAATAGTTGCTTCCGATGCGCGCCACTTTGCCGCGTTGACACCCGATGTTTACCGGTTTGCTCCAATGTCGCTCAAATTTGATGATTTAGCCAGATTGCACGGCATTAACGAGCGCCTCGCCGTGGATAATTATGTCCTGATGATAAAATTTTACATGCAATTGATAAGCAACTCTCAGCAATAAAATTATCAGCAGAGATATGTTCGGGGGGCGGGATTAAAAAACCGGTTAAAAGGCGGTATAGGAGCCTTTACCGTCGGGAATAAACAAATACTGATCGGCGATATCCGCCTGCCGGCTAATATATTCGTCAACAAGTTCCATTGCGCGAATGGAGCCGTCATGATTCTTCATATAGATATCTCTTAATATCAAAGCGGGATTGTTGGACAGTTTATATGTTTTATCCCGCGGATCATATACTATCAATCCTTCTGATTTTGTGCTAACGGCGGTGTCCTCAACCGGATCTGATTGTTCAAATAATTTTAATTGATTCATAATTCTTTTTGCCGTTTCATTATCTTGAATATTATTGCATCATCCTTTGTTTAAATAATCGGCAAAAATATTATTATACTTTAGATGTCCATGTCTCATTTTTTACGGTATCAAAGTGACAGATAATCCATTATTTTATGTAATTACCGGTGTTTGCGGCGATATCTTTTGTCTTTTTTATTGACACTTGTGATATTTTCTATTTATAATCCTGACAATAAACATATAAAGGAAAAAATATGGACTTAAAAAAGCTTGTTGAGCCGGAAAGCATTGCTGTTATTGGTGTTTCTCTCACCAATCCTTTCAATCCCGCCAATATTATTTACAGTAAAAACCATTATCATTACAAGGCAAGAACTTATGGTGTCAATCCTAACGGCGGTTCTATTTACGGACAAAAGATTTACACCTCAATCACGGAAATTCCGGATAAGATTGATCTGGCCGTACTGGCAATCAGGGCGGAGCTGGTGCCGGCTGCCTTGAGGGAATGCATATCCAAAGGAGTTGCCGGGGCGATTATTATATCGGGCGGATTTGCCGAAGCCGGCAGGAAGGATCTCCAGGATGAGGTGGTCAAAATATCGCGGGAACATGATTTTCCGGTAATAGGGCCCAACTGCATCGGCATATATTCTCATCCGCTCATTGACACTTCTTTCGCTCAGAACGAAAGACTGATTTATACCCGCAGAGGCAATGTCAGCCTGATCAGCCAGAGCGGCGGTATTTTGCTGGATTTAATCATCAAGTTAACGCAGGAAGGCGTTGGCATCGCAAGGACAGTCAGCGTCGGCAACAAAGCTGTTGTTGATGAAGTGGAATTGCTTAAATATTTCAAAAACGATAACCGCACCAAGGTTATCGGCATGTATCTGGAAGGATTTAATGCGGAAAGGGGCCGCTTATTTATCGAAGAGGCCGATAAACTGAATAAGCCGGTTGTTATGTTTAAATCCGGCAAGACCCCCAGCGGTTTGAAGGCGGTCAGTTCTCACACCGCATCCATTGCCGGCGATTATATGGTCTTTTCGGAAGTGCTGAAGGGAAGCAGGGCTATGGAAGTGGAAACAGTCGGTGAATTTGTTTCTTTCTGCGAAGCTTTTTCCTATTACCCCAAAACGGCTATTAATAATAACATCTGTGTTATTTCTGTGAGCGGCGGTCATGGAGCGATGGCCGCCGATTGTTGTTACACTGCGGGGCTGAACAATGTAGCCATTCCTTCCGCCGATCAGGATAAACTGCGATCATTGCTTTCCAAGAATATTCAGGCGATTGCCTCACTGAGCAATCCTTTGGATTTAACGGGAAGCACCGGTGATGATGATATTTATGTAACAACAAAATTTTTTATGGATAAAGATTACGTTGATTGCATTGTTCTTTTGCTGCTCCCTTATGTTCCTCATCTCTCATCGGATATCGGAGCCCGCATTGCGCAGTTGGTCATGGAATATAAAAAACCGATAATTACCTATATGCCCCACGTTGATAAATACGGCATATTTGTTGACGGATTCGAAGCAAATGGAATCCCCGTAGCCCATTCCGTGTCTGGTGCAATTACAATGGCCAAAGGCCTCGCAAGGAGAAGATTATGAAACCGGAAGTGAAAAATATACTGAATAACTCGGTGAAAAGCGGATGGGTTCTGGAGCCGCTGGCCAAGGAAATTATCAAATCATACGGATTGGCGGCCAGTAAATTTGTCTGGGCGAAAACCATGGAGGAAGTTCTGCAGGGGGCGAAAAAAGTGGGCTATCCGCTGGTGGCGAAAATCGTCTCGGAAAAAATCATCCATAAATCCGATGTGGGTGGAGTAGTTGTCGGTGTGCGCGATAATAATCAGATGCTGGAAGTATTCGAGAAATTTTCCAAACTGGACGGATTTGACGGCGTGCTTCTCGATGAAATGCTGTCGGGATCGGAAGTAATTTTCGGCTCGAAGAATGACGCCCAGTTCGGCGTGGTCGTTATGATCGGTATCGGCGGCACGGCGGTGGAAGTTTACAAGGATGTGGCGCTGCGCATGGCGCCGGTCACCAAAGAAATCGCCGTGGCAGCTCTCCATTCGCTCAAAGGGATTAAGCTGCTTCAGGGATACCGGGGCAAGGAAGTTGTCAATTTAGAAAAGCTCGCTCAGGCTGTCGTCAAATTTTCGGATATGGCTTACGATCTGAAAGACGAAGTTGAATCCATGGATCTCAATCCGGTCATGTGTAATAAAGATAAAGCCACCGTTGCCGACGCCAGGATAATTCTGAAAACGAAATAGCAGCAAATCAGCCGGCCGCCGGCTGTTTCCGGCGCGGGAATTTAATATAAGGGCGGAGTTTCTGGTTAATATTTTTACCAGTGCCGTCATAATTGAGCGTCACTACGGGGATTCCCGTAAATTCTTCAATGCGCGGCGCCATGGCTTCCGTAATCAGGCCCGCGCAGCAGAAAGCCGGATTGGTCTGGACAAACAGGGAAATATCGGGATAATGGCTGGCCAGCGCTGATATTTTAATAAGATTGTCCGCCGATTCTCCGAATTGCTGAATCTTGACGTTATAGGACAGCAATACTTTTTCATAATCCATATCCGTATCTAAAGCCGTTTCCCCGAGCAATTCATTGAACTGCTTATAATAACTTTTCTCCAGTTGATTAACGAGGGCAATCAGCGTTTTGGTCATGATGGCGTCCATGTAGTCGCCTTCGAGGAACCAGCGCCGGATATAGGGATTGGCAATCAATTTGGCAAATTCATTAAAAGGTGTGGTAATCACTTCGCCGCCGTAATCTTCAATGCAGTGAATCAGCTCCTGATTGAAGATATCGTTGTCGCGGGCATACATATCGCCGAAGATTGCGACTTTGGGGCGTCGGGACGGCACAATTTCAATCCTCTTAAACAGGTTGACTACTTTGGCCACATCATCATCTTTGTTGCGGTCACCGATTAGGGTATTATAAAAAATATTCATGGACTGGGCGATAATCTTATCCGTAATTCCCTTTTCTTTTTCATAAGGCCTTATTTTGCAGCCGATTTTGCGCAGCATGCCGCCGAACATATAGGCGAAATAGCCGTCAATGGAAGCCTGGATGGATATATCACTCAGACTTAAACTTCCGACATAGACCTCCACTTTATCCAGATCATTGCGGCATGTTTCCAGGATTCCCTTGATTAATTGCGGATACATGCGGATATTGCAGGCCACATGGCTGTCGAAGCACCAGACCGCCGTCTGCGCCGGATCAAGGCGGTTATCCGCACTGTAATTCATATAGCTCT
>JAKLDS010000024.1 GCA_022703375.1 Deltaproteobacteria bacterium
AAACCAACCAGCCATAAAGTTTTCGGCGAAGACATCGCCATTCTGGCCGGCGATGCGCTGCTGACGGAAGCATTCGTCCTTTTATCGCAAAATGAAAAATTGCGCCTGCCCGCCGAGAGGCGTCTGGCTGTCATTGCGGAAATAGCTCAGGCCGCGGGAATCGCCGGGATGGTGGGCGGCCAGGTTCTCGATGTGCTCGGTGACAAAACTGCGGCCGACGAAACTACTGTTTATGAAACGCACCGGCGCAAGACGGCCGCTCTGATTATGGCTTCCGTAAAAAGCGGCGGCCTGATATCCAACGCAAGCGAAGAGAGAATCCAGGCGCTGGCGGAATACGGCCTCCATGCCGGCATGGCTTTTCAGATTGCCGATGACATACTCAATGTGGAGGGCAGCCGCGATTTGCTGGGCAAGGAAACGGGCAGTGACGCCCAACGGGGCAAAACCACCTATCCGGCGCTTTTGGGAATGGAGAAGGCCAAAGAAAAACTGGCGGATCATATTGCGGCGGCGCGGGCGAGTTTGCAGGGCTTTGACGAAAGAGCGCTGCCGCTGCGGGTAATTGCCCAATATATCATGGACAGACAATCATGAAGGAAACAAGCATGCTTGAAAAGGTACAAGAAAAATGAAACCTGTTGAAACAGTAAATTACAGCGTACTGCCGAATGTCAGTTATCCTCATGATATTCGCAAGCTTAATCTGGCGGAGCTCAACACACTGGCGCGCGAAATCCGCGAATTGATTATTAAGACTGTTGCCGCATCCGGCGGGCATCTGGCCTCTTCGCTGGGCACTGTCGAATTGACCGTGGCGCTGCATCATGTTTTCAACACGCCGCAGGATAAAATTGTCTGGGATGTCGGCCATCAGGCCTATGCTCACAAAATCCTGACCGGCCGCAAAGATAAAATGTATTCGCTGCGTCAAAAGGATGGTATCAGCGGTTTTCCCAAACGCGAAGAAAGCGAATATGACTCTTTCAACGTCGGTCACAGCGGCACTTCCATCTCCGCCGCTTCGGGCTTTGCCGAAGCCAGCTTTCTCAAGAAAGAGAACAATAAAATAATTGCCGTTATCGGTGACGGCTCCATGACCACGGGCATGGCTTTCGAAGGCTTGAACTGGGCGGGCGACCGCAAAAAAGATTTGATTATCGTGTTAAACGATAACGAAATGTCCATTTCGCCCAATGTCGGAGCGCTTTCTTCCTATTTGAACAGATTGATGACCGGACATACGGTAACCAAACTGAAAGCGGATCTGAAAAATTTTCTCAAAGGAATTCCCGGCATCGGCGATCAGATGATTCGTTTTTCGCAGCAGATTGAAGAATCGCTGAAAACATTCGTCGTGCCCGGTGCGCTCTTCGAAGAACTGGGCTTTACCTACGTCGGACCGCTCGACGGACACCGGCTCGACTATCTCGTTAATAATTTTAAAAATATCAAGAGCTTGCAGCAGCCGGTGCTGGTGCATGTTTTGACGAAAAAAGGCAAGGGCTATAATTTTGCCGAAGAAAAGCCCCTCAACTATCACGGCGTGTCGCCGTTTGACGTGGCAACAGGCCGGCCACTTGCTACTTCGGCGGCAATTCCTTCTTACACCGATATTTTCGGCACGACATTGCAAAAACTCGCGAGAGAAAATTCCCGCATCGTCGCCGTAACCGCGGCGATGTGCGAAGGCACCGGCCTGGAACAATTCAGCCGGGAATTCCCTCTGAGATTTTATGACGTGGGAATTGCCGAGCAGCATGCGGTAACTTTCTCCGCCGCGCTCGCCTGCGAAGGCTTTATTCCGGTTGTCGCCATTTATTCAACATTTTTACAGCGCGCTTATGATCAGGTTTTGCATGACGTCTGCCTGCAGAAACTGCCTGTCATCTTTGCTTTGGATCGCGGCGGTCTGGTCGGCGAAGACGGCGCGACCCATCAGGGAGTTTTCGACTATTCCTATTTGCGCTCCATTCCCCATATTATTGTGATGGCGCCCAAGGATGAAAACGAACTGCGGCATATGCTGAAAACAGCCGTCCGCTGCGGTTCTCCGGTTTCACTGCGTTATCCGCGCGGCAGGGGAATAGGCGTGGAGCCGGATGAAAAAATTGAAACACTGGCCATCGGCAAAGCGGAAATCGTGGCAGAAGGATCGGAGCTGGCGATTATCGCCGTCGGTTCGACTGTTTATCCGGCGCTGCGCGCGGCTCAAAAGATTGCCGCGGAGGGCCGTAGCATTCGCGTTATCAACGCCCGTTTCATCAAACCGCTGGATGAAGAACTTTTCAGCGAAACGGCAGGGCAATTTAAAAAAATTATCACTGTCGAAGAAAATGTATTGCAGGGCGGCTTCGGCAGCGCCGTGCTGGAGCTCTTCGCCGATAAAGGCATTAACGGCGTTCAGTTAAAGAGGCTGGGCATTCCGGATAAATTCATCGAACACGCAACGCAGGCGCAACTGCGGGAAAAATACGGTCTGGACGAAGATGGCATTTACCGGACAGTCAAAGAAATGCTCGCTTCGTGACTTTACGGCAAAGGCAATGAACAAAAAAATCCGGCTGGATAATTTACTTGTGGAGCGCAACCTCGCCGCCAATGTGGAAAAAGCGCGCGCCCTGATTTTGGCGAGAAAGGTTAAAATAAACGATGCCTTCGCGGATAAAGCCGGCCTTCTGGTTGCGGCGGACGCGCCGCTGCAGATAATGGGCGGCGTTAATCCCTATGTCAGCCGCGGCGGTTTGAAGCTCAGGGGCGCACTGGATTATTTCCAGCTGGATGTCACCGGCCGGATCGCGCTGGATGTCGGCGCTTCCACCGGCGGTTTTACGGATTGCCTGCTGCAGGCGGGCGCCCAGCGCGTCATCGCCCTGGATGTCGCTTACGGCCAGCTCGCCTGGAAGCTGAGAGAAGACAAACGCGTCACGGTCATCGAAAGAACGAATATCCGTTACTACGACGGTGCCGGTTTCCCGGAAAAGCCTGACCTGACGGCAATTGACGCATCCTTTATTTCGCTGAAAGTTGTCATCCCTCCTGTTTTGCAATTGCTGACGGAAAAAGCGCTGCTGCTGGCGCTGATTAAGCCACAGTTTGAAGCGCGCCGGGAGGAAATAGGCCCGGGCGGCATAGTGCGGGATGATGCGGTACACGGACGCATTGTTGAAGAAATGGCGGCATTCTGCCGCTCGTTGAATTTGCAGGTCGAGGGAACCTGCCCGTCGCCGCTGCTGGGCCCCAAAGGCAATGCGGAATTTTTTATTTTAGCCGGGAAGGTTGATTAAATGGAAATAAAACTGGCCAGGGCCGCCGGATTCTGCATGGGCGTGAAACGAGCCGTAGATATCGTGCTGGAAATAGCGCAGCGCGAAGAAGGCCGCCGCATTTACACCTATGGCCCGTTGATTCATAATCCGCAGACCATTGAGTTATTGAAAAGACGCGGCATCATCCCCGTGAAAAGCATCGCGGAAATCGAAGATAAACAAAACGCCATCTTGATTATCCGTGCGCACGGCATTGCTCCTCAGGAAAGAAAAGCAATCAAGGAAAGCGGCATTGAAATTGTTGATGCCACCTGCCCCAAGGTCGGTTATGTCCAGGCCATTATCAAAAAACACGCCGCGCTTGATTATGCAGTGCTGATTGTCGGCGATAAGGAGCATCCGGAAGTGGACGGCCTGCTTGGCTACGCGGGGAATCGCGGCTACGTCGTGGCGACGGCAGCCGAGCTGGAAAAATTGCCGCACTTCGATAAAGTCTGCGTTGTCGCCCAGACGACGCAAAATCTGAAAGATTATCAGGAAATTGTCGGCAGAATAAAAGAGCTCTGTCCCGACACGGTTATTTTCAACACGATTTGTTCCTCTACGGAACAGCGGCAGAAGGAAATCCTGGCAATGGCCGGCAAGATGGATGCGATATTCATTGTGGGCGGAAAAAATTCGGCCAATACCAAACGTCTGGCTGATCTTGCCCGGAAGCAAAACACTCCGGCATTTCACATCGAAACCGCCGAGGAACTCGCCGCTATTAATTTTAACGGTTTAAACCGCATCGGTGTTTCCGCGGGAGCATCCACGCCCAACTGGATTATTGACAGCGTCATGGATGGAATTGCCACCTGCCAGCGGCGCCAGAAAAAAATAACCGGCCGCCTGTTTGATCTGTGGGTGCTTTCCGTCAAAAGCGATATCTATTCAGCGGTGGGCGCCGGTTGCCTTTGCCTGATGGCCATGATTCTGCAGAACATTCCCGTAAGTTTTTCTCATATCGCCATTGCCTCATTTTTTGTTTACACCATGCATATTTTAAACAGGCTGATTAGCCGCCGCCCGGTGGGCTTTACCGGTTCTTTCCGGGAAGAAACCTATGCCAAACATGAGAAAGCATATCTTCATGCCGCCGCTGTCTGCATAATATCAGCCCTGCTGCTGGCGCTTTATGTCGGCTTCATAAATTTTTTCTTTCTCCTGGTGATTTCTTTTACCGGCGCAATTTATAATATGAAAATAATGCCGGCCAGCTGGCGGGTGCAAAGCCTCAAAGACCTGCCCGGTTCGAAAAACATTTTCATGGCCGTTGCCTGGGGCACGGTAGCGGCTGTTCTGCCGGCGGTAAAAGCCGATTTTTCTTTTAATATTAATCTTTTTGTCGCTTTTATTTTTACTTTCGGCATTGTCTTTATCCGTTCGGCCATGTCCGATATTCTGGAAATTCAAAGCGACAAACTGCTCGGCCGGGAGACAATTCCGGTATTAATCGGCAAAAACAACACCCTCATCGTCCTGATGGTTATATCATTCATATTATTGTTTATTTTATTTTTTTCTCACTTTGTCGGCAGTGTACCCGCGCTGGGCGTTTACCTCTCGGTGTGCATATTATATCTATGGATTTGTTTCCAGCTTTATGATAGAAAATCCGGACTTTCCGGGGCGGTGATGGAAGGCATCCTGGAAACCAGCTATATTATTGCTGGTTTTTGTGTTTTGCTCTGGTTGGTTATGTAAAAAGGTTATCCTTAATTTAAGTAAGGAGGATTGATTTTATGATGGCTAAATTAACAGCAAAATGCATATTGATTATAATTATTGCGTTTTTGGTCGGCTGCGGCGGGCTGCGTTTTTCTCAGGTGTCGCCCGAAGCAAAGGATTTCCATCCCAAGCGAATAGCCGTTTTTCCCGCCGATGTCGGCAGCTACGAAGAAGCACGCGGGATTGTGGAAAAAGTGGTGGCCGGAGTTATTGCGGAAAAGAAATGGTTTGCGGACATAATGGACGTGGAAAGCCTAAACCGTCAGCTTGCCGCCAATGAAGAGTTGCGCAAAGCGATGGAAACTTATCTGTCCAAATTAAAAACAGTTAATTTTTCCGATGACGTACTGAGCAAAAAAATCGGCCAGTTGGCTAAGGTGGACGCTTTTCTTCTGATTGGCGTTGACTACTGGAATTATGCAGTGGAAAACGACAGAAAAGTCGGCAAGGCCGGCCTCAGTTTCAAATTCATCGAAGCGGCTTCGGGCAAGATAATGTGGAAAGCCGGTCATCAAAGAGCGGATAGTTACCGGCTGATTAAACCCGATCTGCCGGATGTGGCCAAAGATGTTGTCAAGGAAATGATTGAAGAAATGCCTCATTAATCGGGCATTGACCGGAAAAGAAGGAGAAACAAATGAAAGAAAAAGTACAGAAAGCAATTGATTTAATCCGTCCCGGTCTGCAGGCGGACGGAGGCGATGTGGAACTGATTGACGTCAGCGCCGACGGCATAGTCAAGGTCAGGCTGACAGGCGCCTGTCATGGTTGTCCCATGTCGCAGATGACTTTAAAAATGGGCATCGAAAAAATAATTAAAAAAGAGGTGCCGGAAATAAAAGAAGTCATTGCGGCATGAATCAATAATATAAAATTTTAAAAAGGAGATAGGTGTAAGATGGCGTATGTAATAACAGACGAATGCATTGCCTGTGGCTCTTGTGAAGATGAGTGTCCCGTAGAGGCGATATCGGAAGGCGAAGACAAGTATATAATTGATCCGAAACTCTGCACCGATTGCGGCGCTTGCGCCGACCAATGCCCGGTGGAAGCGATTGTGGCAGGAGAAGAAAAATAAAATTCTTATTACCGGAATAAACAGCGGATAAATCCGCCGGCCCGGATGGATTTATCCGCAGCTTTTATCAACTGTTTACTAACCGTCCATTCAACAACACCGATATTATCGTCGAATAATCCGGAGGAGATAACGCTTCCGGAAAAATGTCATGGCCAGCAACCGGACGCCGGAGGTTTCGTAAATGAACCAATTAATCACATTCGAGGGTATTGAGGGCTGCGGCAAAACAACCCAGTTGAAAATTGCGTCAGCACATTTAAGCTCCTCCCATGTACCGCACATTGTAACACAAGAGCCGACCGGAACCGCCATCGGCAAAAAAATCGGCGCGATTCTTTTTAATCGCGACAGTTTTCACCTGAGCGCCGTTGCGGAACTGCTGCTTTTCGGCGCGGCACGGGCGCAGCATGTGCAGGAAATCATTCTGCCGGCGCTGCAACAGAACAAAGTCGTTCTTTGCGATCGTTTTTCCGACGCCACCTATGCATACCAGGGCGCCGCCCGCGGCCTCGATTTTAATTTCATCAAAACAATCAACGATTACGCGGCACAGCAGTTAAAGCCCGGCCTGACTTTGCTGTTCGATTTGCCGGTGGAAATTTCCCTGCGACGCGCCCTCGAAAGGAACAATTTGCTGCAGAATTCTGCTGATTCCGACAGATTTGAAAGAGAGGCTCTTGATTTTCACAACAGGGTGCGCTCCGGGTACTTGCAGCTTGCGCAAAGCGAGCCGGAACGTTTTGTCGTTATTGACGCCGCCCGCAGCATTGAAGCAATCAGGGAAGATACAATTTCCCGCATTATGAAATTCATCGGCTGTCAGAAATAATTATTGCAACGGCATTATCGGACATTATTTTTTTCATTACGGACAGAGGCTATGTCTTACAGCGATATTTACGGCCACGAAAAGCAGATTGAGATTTTAAAAAGAGCGCAAATCCAGGAGCGCGTGGGGCACGCTTATCTCTTCAACGGCGCGCCGGGAATCGGCAAAAGAACGCTGGCGCTGGAATTTGCGCGCGCCCTGAACTGTACCGCATTTGACGAGCAAAATGATGCCTGCGGCCGGTGCCTTTCCTGCCGGAAAATCGAGCATCATAATCATCCCGATATCGCCCAGATTGCGGCGGACGGCCAGTTTATCCGCATCAACGCCGTCCGGGAAATCCAGGAGCAAATGCGCTTCCGGCCGCTGGAAGCAACCCGCAGGGTTTTTATTATTGATGATGCCGACAGGATGAATGAACAGGCGGCCAATGCTCTTTTAAAAACGCTGGAAGAGCCTACCGTTCATAATCTGCTGATTTTAATCACGGCAAGGCCCCACACCTTGCCCCGGACGATTCTTTCGCGCTGCCGGCAAATGCGCTTCCAGCCGCTGACCACGGCGGATGTAGTCCGGTATCTCAGAGATAAACTGAACATGGAAGAAAAGCAGGCCGTGCTGCTCGCGGGAATATCAGGCGGTTCCCCGGGACTCGCGCTGGAACAAAACAAGGATGAAACCATCGCCGGCCGGCAGGAAATATTGAACATGCTTGGCGCGACCCGCAGCAAAAATCCCCTGAGCCTGCTTTCGTTTGCTTCTTTTTTCGGCCGGGATAAAAAGGAAATCAAGCTTTCGCTTTCCATCATTAAAACGGTTTTTCGCGATGCGATGGTTTTTAAGGAAACGGGGCGACAGGCAATGCTGATTAATCAGGACAACATGCCTCTGATCGAATCGCTGTCCTCGCGTTTATCGGGCGAACAGCTTATCCGCAATATCGCTCTTACCGAAAACGCCGCGGAGACAATTGATTTGAATGTGAACAAATCGTTGACATTAGAGGTAATGGCATTTAAACTGAGTCTGTAAATAATCAGCAATCAGCATAATCGTAAAAACAGAGGTGAATTTTTGTTAACGAATATAATCGGCGTTAAGTTTAAGAAAGAAGGAAGAATATATAATTTCAGCGCTTCCGATCTTATCCTCCATCAGGACGATGCAGTCATTGTTAATACCGATAACGGCCCGGCAATGGGCGTTATTGTTACCGACGTCAAAAGGTGTGCCGAGGCGGAGCTGCCCCAGAATCTGAAAAAAATCATCCGCAAGGTAACGCCTGATGATTTAAGGGTTAAGGCGGAAAACGATTTGCTGGAAGAAGAGGCGAAAAAGTTCTGCGCCGGAAAGATAAAAGAAAGAGGCCTGGCCATGAAACTGATTAGTGTGGACTGCCTTTTTGACAAAAGCAAAATCATCTTTTATTTTACCGCCGATGCCCGCGTGGATTTTCGCGAGCTGGTGAAAGATCTGGTGCAAAAATTCAAGGCGCGCATTGAACTCAAGCAAATCGGCGCGCGGCATGAAGCCCGAATAGTCAAGGGCACCGCTGTTTGCGGCCGGATTGTCTGCTGCGCGGGGATTTTGCAGAATCTGGAACGCGTGACGGTCAAGATGGCCAAAGAACAGAATATGTCGCTCAATCCTGAAAAGATATCCGGGCTTTGCGGACGGCTGATGTGCTGCATGGCTTTTGAAGCCGACGGATACTGCGCCGCGAAAAAAGCCGCCAGGACGAAAACTGCCGGCAAGGCGAATAATGAAATCCCGGAAGCGGAAGATAAAAGCGCGCTGGATCTGGAAAAAATGGACAGCGATTTTGATTTTCAATAACCTGAGCAAAGGACAATGATAAAATGACCAGACCTTTTTACATTACGACTCCCATATATTACGTCAACGCCTCCCCTCATATCGGGCATGCCTATACTACAATAGTCGCCGACGTGCTGGCACGGTATCACCGCATGGCGGGCGCCGAAACTTTCTTTGTCACGGGCACCGATGAACATGGCGATAAAATCGCCGAAGCCGCGCAGAAAGCCGGTATTACTCCGCTGCAATACGCCGATGAAATAAGCGCGCAGTTTAAAAGCCTCTGGCCGCGGCTGGCTATAACCAATGATTATTTTATCCGCACGACGGAAGCCCGGCACGTAAAAACCGTCCGGCATATTCTGCAGAAGGTCTATGAGGCCGGCGATATTTATTTCGGCGAATACGAAGGTTATTACTGTGTCGGCTGCGAACGTTTTTACATGGAAAAAGAACTGGTGGAAGGCCGGTGTCCCGATCATCAGACCAAACCCGAATACCGCAAGGAAAGCAATTATTTTTTCCGCATGAGCAAATATCAGGATTGGCTCATCAATCATATTCAAAATAATCCCGAATTTATCCGTCCCGAAAGATATAAAAACGAAGTGCTGGCTTTTTTGCGCGAACCGCTGGAGGATTTGTGCATCTCGCGCCCGAAAACCCGCCTCGAATGGGGCATCGAGCTGCCTTTTGACGACAAGTATGTGACTTATGTCTGGTTTGACGCCCTCATTAATTACGTCACAGCCATTGATTATCCCGACGGAGAGAAATTCCGGAAATTCTGGCCGGTGGCGGAGCATCTTATCGCCAAGGATATTTTAAAACCGCACGGCATTTACTGGCCGACGATGCTGAAAGCGGCGGGAATCGAACCCTATCAGCATTTGAATGTCCACGGCTACTGGAATTCCGATTCGAGTAAAATGTCCAAGAGCCTGGGCAACGTGGTGCGCCCGCTGGACTTGAAGGACAAATACGGCCTGGACGCCTTCCGCTATTTTCTTCTGCGGGATATGGTCTTCGGACTCGATTCCAATTTTTCCGAAGAGGCTTTTGTACAAAGGCTCAATTCCGATCTGGCCAATGACCTGGGAAACCTGGTCAGCCGTTCCATCACCATGGCCATCAAATACTGCGAAGGCCGGGTGCCTGCAATTAAAGAGGGTGAGCAGGATAATGTTTTGCAGCAGGCCGCGCAAAGGGCGGTTGCCGAAGTGGAGAGCGCTTTTGCCGAAATGTCGCTGCATAAAGCGTTAATCGCCATCTGGGAATTTATCAACATCACCAACAAATACATTGTGGAGAAAGAGCCCTGGACACTGGGCAAGGATGAGGCCAACAAAGAAAAACTGACGGCGATTATGTATAATCTGCTCGCGGCGCTGCGCACCACAGCTATTTTAATTTCGCCTTTTATGCCCGATACTGCGCAGAAGATACTGAGCCAGTCGGGCGCCGACCAGAGCCGACAATATAATCTGTCGGACGCCCTGAACTGGAGCGCCCTGCAGAAGGGCAACCCCCTCACCCGCGGCGAATCGCTCTTCCCCCGCGTGGAAAAAGAACCGGCGCCGGCGGCGGCAAAAACCTTAACTGATTTGAAGCCAGAAATTGATTATGAAGAATTTGCCAAAGTTGATTTGCGGGTCGCCACTATTCTGGAAGCGGCAATGGTGCCCAAATCCAATAAACTGGTGCAGCTAAAAGTGGATATCGGCGAAGACAGGACTATCGTCGCCGGCATAGGCAAGGATTATAAGCCGGCAGAGCTTATCGGCAAAAAAATTGTCGTTGTCGCCAATCTGAAACCGGCCAAACTCATGGGTGTGGAATCACGCGGTATGCTGCTGGCAACCGACGCCGCGGCGGGACTCAGCGTGCTTGGCTTTGACCGCGACGCCAAAACAGGAGCAAAAATCCGCTAGCCGCTGTTATTTATTCAAAGTATTGAGATATTGCAAAACGGCGTCTTTATCGGCAGCCTCGATTTTGGCGCCTTTTTTAATCATCCTGTCCAGCGTGACAGACCATTCGGCGGGCGTTTTGCTCGCAGTAGTAACTTTTTTTATGCCGTGGCATTTGCTGCATTGAGCCTCCACCAGAGCTTTAGCCCTGGACTGGGCAAACACCGGCAATGATAATGCCAGCAGGAAAATACAGCTCAACAAAACCGCAAATAATCTTTTCATCATGGCCTCCCTATTTTTACAAAACCTTTTCAAAAACTTTAACGTCAAAGCCGACAATAACTTCCCCTTTAATATAGAAAACGGGCGTTGACCTGATACCCAGATTTCCCGTAATCTTGCGATGTTCCATAACAGTTTCATCCGCTTTTTTGTCATTGCATATTTTCAATTTCGCCGGGTCGTTAAATTTGCCCTGCATAACCTCGTCAAACATCGCGGCCGGATTATCAGCGCATAAGATATGCCTTATTTTATTCTCCGATTCCAGCGACAAAGGATAGAAGAAAATATATAATGTTACATCATCGCGTTTCGCGAGATAATTGTAGGAAAGTTTGCAATAGTGACAATTCGGATCAATAAATTCGACGATGACGGTTTTCCCGGAGCCCTTTTTGACTGCCTTCTCCAGAGGAAGATTGGCCATTTTGACAGCCATTTTTTTAAAATAGCTTTCCCGAGTCAGGCTTTTGTTATCTTTGGTGACAATATTGCCGAGAATCAGAAGGTCTGCTTCCGGCGCGTAATAAAAAAGCTCGTTGCCCGTATAGACTTCATAAATTCCCTTGATGGGTGTTTCGCTGAAGCTTTCCACATTTTTCTTGGGGAAAGATTTCTTGAACATTTCTTCCGGCGAAGCGCCGAAAGCCGCAACAGATGAAAAGACCGCCAGCAATACCGGTATTGTTATTATTTTTTTCATAAAATTGCCATTCCGGAGAATGGGTTTACTATAGAAGCTATCTCCGATGATGTCAAGAACCGTCTTTTTGAGTGCCTTTTTGAGTAATTGACTTTGGGAAAGCAAATGGAAATCGCACCCACCCCCGCATATAAAACGAGGATGCTTTTTTATTTCCGAATCCGACTCGGTTGATATAAAAAGTAAAACAGAAAAATAGACAGGAATGAAACTGACCCGAAAATCAAAAAAGCCGGTGTGTAGCTGCCGGTGGTGTCGAATATTTTTCCGGCCACCGGCGGTGCCATGAAGCCGGCGATCCCGTTGCTGAGTAAAAGAGTAGAATAAATTGTTCCCATCCTTTCCGGTCCATAAGTACGGGCAATTTCGGCCGCATATAATACCCAGCACGAAGCGTAATTAAAACCCAGAATGACAGTAAAAAGCTGGAAAGCCAGAGCATTCCGAACAGCGAACGGTGTGGCGAGACAGACGACGGCCGTACTAACCAGAGAAAAAAGAATTACTTTCTTCCCCTCCATCAATCCACCGGTCATGCCCCAAATCAGCCTACTTAAAGCATTGGATAGCGCCAGGACAGCCACCGCCGCTCCGGCGACAGCAGCACTCATATTTAAAGAAAGTCCAAAAGGTTTAATATTGCCGATGACCATCAGGCCGATGCACAGGCCGGGGAATATTCCACAGAGCAGTCCCCAGAAATTACGGTCTTTGAACAGAGTTAATGTTTTAATATGAGGTTGATCATCCGTCGCTACTGCTTGTGACAGAGGATTTTGTAAAAATGATGAACATATTACAACAATTATCAGGAAGCAAAAACCCATGTATTTGTAAATATTCAGGACATCAACTTGTTGCGCCAACAGGTATTCGCCAAGTCGGGAGATAATAATGGCGCTACCGGCGAATGCAGATACAACAATCCCGGTGACCAGGCTTTTACGGTCAGGGAACCATTTTACAGCACAAACAAGCGGGCAAAGATAACACAATCCTCCGCCAATTCCACTTAGAACACCGATAAATATCTCAAGCGCCAGAAATGTTCCACTGGAATATCCCGCCAGAATATATCCTGCGCTGAAGATGATTCCCCCCAGCAATGCGGGAAGACGCGGCCCGATTCGGTCCTGCAGACGCCCGCCCATAAACATAAACAAGGTGAACATCAAACAGGTAGTGCCAAAAATTGTTTGCGTCTGAGCTATGGAAAAACCATATTTTAACTTTAAACTGGGGACAAAAGTGCTCCACGCGTAGGTAGTACCCAAAACAAGCATAATCAGAAAAGATGCGACTAGAATTAAATATTTTTTCATAAAACACCCCGAACAATATCTATGGCAATTCTCCATTTCTAACATTAACAGGAAATTGCCTCACGAGCGACGAACCATAGGGGATTTTATTTTTTATGTCAAGGATATCTCCCCACTAACCCCAAAATGGCTGTTCCGTTGTTTTGTGATAGTGGAAAGGATTGTCGAAAATTTACACAAACGAGTTGACAATACTGCAACAGGAGGAAAGAGAGGTAAATATCAGTCCTCTGGCATCGCTAATAATTTCGTAAGCAAGGATAAAGAATTTTCTTCGCTAAAAAATCGAATTTTGTTGATAAATTGGCGGAAGTGCATGGGAATCGAACCCACCCGGGAGGGTACTAGCCCCCCACACCGGATTTGAAGTCCGGGAGGCCCACCAGTGACCTTGGCACTTCCTTATGGAAAAAACAAATTACCGGATATTAACAAATGTTAATTTTTAATATCCTCTTCTTTCATAAACATATTGCAGTAGCCGAGCGGATTCCAAATCTCCTGCCTGTCCAGCTCGCAAAAATACCGGCTGATATTGTTGTTTTTGCTCTGGCAGCAGTAACAACATTTTACATCCTTGATGACATAGTTATTATACTGTCTGAATAATTTCGGGTCTTTGGGCTTAGTCTCTTTCATAACAATTTCTGGATTAATTATTTCCTTTCTTAACGGCAGTCTGCTGCTCCGTAATTATTTGCGATTAATCTCGCATATTTTATCCAATCAGTCAATTGCGGTTGTAAAATTCAGCTCACATTTTCCAGGTAGCAGAGAATCTGCTGCATATGATTTTGCATTATTGCGAAATCAGCAAGGCGGGAAATAATTTCTTCCGCCGATTGGACATACTGCTCCTTAGTCAGCAAACTCTTACCCTCCTGCACCCAGCGGACGACATCTTCTTTTTTAACATCCAGGTGAAATTGCAGTCCGATAACTTTATCCCGGTAAAGGAAAGCCTGATTGCGGCAGGCCTCGCTCTGGGCCAGCCTGATGGCGCCCGCGGGAAAGGTGAAAGTATCGGCGTGCCAGTGAAAAGCCATGAATTCGACAGGCAATTCCGCAAACACTTTGGATTCCATGCCTTCATCGGTGAGCTTTAACGGGAACCAGCCGATTTCCCTGTGAATGTCGGGATAGACATCGGAACCGAGTACCGAAGCGATTAGCTGCGCTCCCAGACAGATTCCCAGAACTTTTTTACCCGCCTCAATTGCCTCGCGGATAAACTTCTTTTCGGCAGCCAGCCACGGGTAAATATTTTCTTCGTAAGCGCCCATCGGCCCGCCCATGACAATCAGCAAATCAACATCGGCAATCTGCGGCAGCTGATCATTTTGAAAAAATCCGGTGAAGGTAAGCGGATGCCGGCGGGCGGCAATCCAATCCGCAATATTGCCGAGGCCTTCATAGGGGACATGCTGGAAACAGTGTATTCTCATAACTCATAATACCTTATTGATTTGTAAACGCATTGGCGCATCATGGTTTTTCCAGAAGATTTGCATGATTATTTTGCAGCCAGGCATTTACATCGTCACTCAACTGCTTTGCCAATAAATACATTTCAGCAGCTTCCTGATCGGACACCATACCCGCCCTTTCATAGCCCCCGATATTTCTTTTCGTCCGGAATTTGTCGAATTTATTAATAAGAAGCGGCGGCGCGTCTATTGTATATTTAAGTGATTGGATAATGCGAAAATGATGGGAATCCCGCGCTGCCCGATACCCTGACGCAGCCAGTGCAGCTGTCGCCGCCTGCAAAGCGGCGTTATAAGAAATATTCAAGCGCCAGTCAGCGCTAAGGCCCTGGGCCTGACAATCGCAAAGATCGCGGTTGACCAAAACCAGCAGATCGGTAATTTCCTGCGGGCTTGTTTCGTGCGGAGCCAACCAGCCGTTATGCAACCAGTTTTGCAAGGTCATTTTCATTGCCTATCAGGAATAATTTCTTTTCTTTATAAACCGTCTTAATAAAATGATGCCCCTTTGCCAATTTGTTTTTAAACTCCATAACTGGATAAACGGAAGCGTTAATTTCTCTGTTCAGCATTTGCTGGACGGGAGTAATTTCCTTAATCACCTCATCAAACGTAACATCACCTATGACCAGAACATCTACATCGCTTTTTTTGTTTTCCTCGCCGCGGGCTATGGAACCGAAGATAAAAGCGACGCGAATATTTTCTGCCAGCGGCGCCAAGGCAATTTTCAGGACATCTCCCATACCGGATGTTTTTATGACAATGCTTTTTAATTCGGAAAAAACCGGACACTGCGAGTTAGCCTGATAATAATTCTGCCTGCCTGTGCTCACGCGCCTTATGATGCCTGCTTTGGTGAGAGCCTTAACTTCCCTTTGCACTGCTCCCATGCCGCCGCTGACTATGCGGGTTAATTGCCTTAGATAAAAAGTTTCATCGGAGTGTCCGTAGAAAACAGCAAGAATATTATGACGAGTCTTGCCGAAAAGAATATTGGAAAGGCAATCATTTATCGGTTCTGAATTCATGATTAATCCTCATGCACCTATTTTGGGTACAATTGTACCCTTTTTGGGTGCATTTGCAAGAATAATTTTAAAACAACATCAAGTTTGCTTATCTTTTTATGTCAAAGCGTCTGGAGGATTTCTTTATATTGGACAAATTATCCATAAATTAACCATTGGGCTTTTTGTCCTTATTACCACGAATTACCCCGCGATGGAAGTTCATTTCTATTTGATATTTAGGTGTTTTTTACTATTTACATTATTTGGGAAATGCTTTAATCTTACGCAAATTTTCGGAAAAAGCCCATTGGGTATATTAATTGTTGGAAGGTAAAAATTGATGCGTCATTGTCAGACGAAAGCTATTTGGCGACACATATAATAAGGATGGGGTAAAAAAACGCGAAAAATTTTTTGCCCAAATTTTTCAAACTTCTATTATTATTAATAAATCCCATCTATTCAAGTAATCCCGTCCGGGAACATTTCTAATCTTCCTAACAAGTCCCGTTTGTCGCTTATTACCTTACTCCTTACAGTCATCTAATTCCTGCACCCGTTTTATCTGTATGCGCTGAAATCGCGGCACGCCGTGAGACTCACGCTACGCTGGATAGCCTGTTCATATACGCAGGCGCACCCGGTGAACCACCTCCGGGTAGCAAACCTGCTAAGTCATTGACTTGGTTACGCCTTGTAAATAAGGACGAAAACATCAACCCTCTCGACGTGCTCGGGCGGCTAATCGAAAACTACATGGAAGCTCCACTCGATCCAAACAACACGTGGGACATAGAGAGTTTAAAAGATCGAGAACGAATTACAAATGTATTAGCACATAGCGAACTTCAGTATGTAAAAGGTGGAAAACTAGTTGGAGCACTTGGTGCGCCTTCTAAGACACTAGAAGACTTTATAAAGGATCGTGATTTCGTTTCCATCGACATGGAATTTAAACGAGCACTATCAAATGTTGAAGTAAATCCCCGTGAGGCTGTTTCTGCAGCGAGCAATATTCTTGAATCAGTCTGCAAAGTATATATAGCAGAGGAAGATTTAGAATCACCAGCCAAGCAAGACTTGAAACACGTTTGGTCGGTTGTCCGCAAACATCTTGGGTTTGATCCGAGCATAGTTGAAGACCAAGACCTTCAACAAATATTAACAGGTCTTATTTCAATAACAGAGGGTATCGGTGCATTACGAACTCACGCCAGTTCGGCACATGGGGCAGGTAAAAAGATTTACAAGCTCGAACCACGTCATGCGCGTTTGGCAATTCATTCCGCCCATACTGTTGTTTTGTTTGTACTTGAATCATGGCGTAAAAAGAAAAAAGATTTCTAACAAAAGCAATACACCCGATCGCTTACGCTCCGGCTGATTTTTTCGTTCGCTATAATAATAATTGACGTTATGACGTCATAGTGCTATAACAACATAACGTCAAGGGAGGTGATATTATGGGAACAGCGGCAATAAGAGCGACTGTATATTTAGACCCCGAATTACACAAAGCACTTAGATTGAAGGCTGTTGAAACAGCTCAGTCTTTATCAAAGTTAGTCAATGATGCTATCAAGGAGTCTCTTGCAGAAGACGCAGAAGACATTGCGGCATTTGAAGCTAGAGCAAAAGAGCCGCTAATCAGCTATGAAGCTATGATCAAGAGGCTTAAAAAAGATGGGCGAATATAAAATCTTCTTTAAAGAATCCGTTGAAAAAGACCTTCGCTCAATCCCCAAAAAAGATTTAAAGAAGATTCTCTTACGCATTGAAACACTTGCGAAAGATCCAAGGCCGCCGGGCCACGAGAAACTATCCGGCCAAGAGAAATATCGTATTCGCCAAGGCACTTACAGAATTATATATTCCATTCAAGATCGAGAACTTACTGTATGGGTGGTAAAAGTTAGTCATCGCAAAGATGTTTATCGCTGAAGCGAACAAATCGCTAGAGCCGAGCGCCGCTCCGTTACCCATGAAACAGTATATTGCATTATGTTGTATTATGATGTATTATGCAGCATCATGCATTTTGGAGGAAAATATATGCCTACAGCGGTTAGAATTTCAGAAAAGCTAGTTGATGAGGCAAAGAGATTTAGTCGCATCGATCACCGGTCACTTGCAGGTCAAATCGAGCACTGGGCACGTTTGGGCAAGTGTGCTGAAGAAAATCCAGACTTGCCGTATTCGCTTATTAAGGAAATCTTGTTCGGACTAGATGAATTGGATCAGGGTGAAAAAACAGAATACAAGTTTGGATAGGTTAATATGAAAATCTATCAATCAAGATTATTTGAGAAAAAAGTAAAGAAGATGACTAAAGCCGAAAAAAAAGCTTTAGACCGTGAGGTAAGGAATATTGCCGAGAATCTGAATATCGACGAAGAGAAAAAAGGAGATTTAAAGGGCGTATTTGTCCATAAATTCAAACTTAAAACAAATTTATATTTGTTGGCGTATCGGAAAGCCGACAAAGATTGGGAACTTGTCATGATTGGCTCTCATGAAAATTACTATCGAAATCTTAAAAGCTACTTAAAAAGTAAATAAATCGGGTAACAAGGTCGCTCAAGCCGCTCGCCGCTACGCAGCTCCGGCTGAGCTTTTCATTAGGCTCAATACGGCGAATAGAATAAATTTTGATACTGTAGCAACCATCTTATTACAAGGGGAGCAATAATATTATGACAACTGTTCTGAAGATGTGTGAAAAGGTAATGATTCTGGCCCTTATGGTCATGATGGCAATTGTTCTGCTGCTTGCCACAATCGATCTTGGCTGGCTTATCATAAAAGATATCATAAACCCACCGTATTTTCTGCTCAGTGTTGAGCAGTTGCTTGAGATTTTCGGACTCTTTATGTTGGTCGTGATAGGAATTGAACTGCTTGAAACAATAATGAAAACCTACGTAACCCAAGATCAACCCCATTACGAGGTTGTTCTCTCGGTGGCAATCATTGCGATTTCACGCAAGGTTATCATTTTAGATATCAAAGAGGTGGACAGCCTGACCTTAGTCGGAATTGCCTCTATTGTTGTTGCGCTGACTGCTGGCTATTATCTGATGAAAAGAGCCCGCTCTCACAACGGGGCAGAGTGAACACAACTATAATTAATAATATTAAGAGCATTTCTGAATGGCTCTAAAAGAATAGAAACGGCATAACATCTATATGGCCTCCGGTTGTCAAGAAAATAGTTCTCCTATAGATCGGAAAAAGAGCAATAAAAAGTATCCAGCAAATCCAGCCCACGGCCTACGGCCGAGGAGAATGCCTCACAAGCGACAACCGCTTATTGACGAAGGGTAAAACGATCCCTGAAAATTATGCGAAATTTTTATTTTGGAGTTTTTCTACAGAGTCGTTGGGAGGACATAGAACACAATGAACAGGAGAAAATTTCTCGTAATCTCGGCAACGTCACTTGGTGGTCTATTGATTTCAGGGGCAGCCTACAGAATTTTCCGGCCTTCTGACCCACTCGACCCCTTCCGCAAGAGCACGAAGAAGGTGCTGACCGCCCGTTTCGGAAAATCCCGTGCAGACGAAATGATGAATAACATAAAAGCGACGTATGCCGGTATTGCCCCGTCTGTTCCAGACATTGGCGGTAAACAGAGCATGTGTACCGAATGGCTTGATAGCGGCGTTTACTATCTGGCGGTTTACCGTGTACTAAAACAGGCCGGTTACTCCATTGACCAGATTGGAGAGATCATTTACAGAACCTACGAAACTATGGCCGATTATCCAAAGTGGTTATTAAACCTGGTTGGCAGGCTGAAATACAGCGAGAGTTACATGTCACGCCTCAAAGCAGCGGCGGCGGAATCACAAAACCGCCGCTATCCCGCAAGTTGGGTGTTCACCTTCGTTGAGGGCAATGGTGGGGAATTTGATTATGGCCTGGATTTTACTGAATGTGGAATATGTAAGTTTTATGCCGCGCATCAGGCAATGGAACTGGCGCCTTATATGTGTCTGAGCGACTTTGTCATCAATGAAGCCTTCAACAAAGGTCTGGTTCGGTACCATACCATTGCAGAAGGCAGTGACCGGTGCGACTTCCGTTTCAAAGCTGGGAGTAAAACCTTCGTCTATCCTTTACGCAACGGATGGCCTCCCCAGTTTTTAAAAAATAAAAACATCATTTGGTCCGGTCGAGGCGCTAAATGATGGTGTGACAAAAATATATCCCAACAAGGACAATACAGCGGATCGGCAGGCTACGCCCGCCTCCCGCTGCTTTTTTCGTTGGGAAGTATCTTTTCCCAAAGTGGGGAGGATGCTTGCAGACAAAATACCAAATATTTTATTTTGTTGATTGTTCAATTCCAAAGCTGGTTCATTTATGAGTGTTCTGACAAGGATTGGAATATGATATTGACTGACCAACCCAATATGAATGAAACGAAATGCAAAGTGGTCATACAATATGAAGATAAATCTGAAGAAGTAATATTGCAGGAAAGAAAACCGGGAAAAAAGAATTAATGACATCTGAGAAATTGCCTGCGCGGGGAGCTGATTGGCTGGTTTGGTTAGGCGTGGGTGAAGACGAATTATCCCCGGTTGCGGCAATGTCAAAACCCCCGGTTCATCTGCCACAGGGCAAGATTGAGAATTGCCGCAAAACCGACCCACACCAGATAGGGAAGCATTAAAATCCCGGCCGTCTTTGTTTCCTTCCAGAATAAAATGGTAACGGCGAAAATCGCCGCCCAGAGAACAATTATTTCCAGTAAGGAGAGATGCAGACTCTGCAAGCCGAAAAAGAGAAATGACCACAGCGCGTTAAGAAGCAATTGCCCGATAAAAAGCAAGAGCGCCGGGCGTGCGCCATTGAAGCCTTTTTCCCGCCAGACCAGCCAGGCGGCCAAGCCCATCAGCACATACAGCAACGTCCAGACCGGCGCAAAGATGAAATCAGGCGGAGTAAAGAATGGTTTGGCGAGCGCTTTATACCACTCACCCGGACGGAATTGCGATCCTATCAGGCCCGCGCAGAGCGATATTAAGATCCAGGCGATTAATCCGAAAATATTTTTTGCCGTAATACTCGAATCCTTCATCGGGATTATTCCATGTTGTTTCAGTGTTAACCCAGCCCACGACACATAATTCTCTTGAGAAAAGCATTACGATGTTTTAAATAACTTTATATGGCAAGAATAGCAAGAATAAATGGGAGCAATTTTTAATGATTGTGCGGCAATCGGCTAAAACGATGGCAGAATTTAGGTCTGTTCCGGCTCACTTTATCTTTCGTTAACATTATGAAAATAAGTGGCCTGGGTTTTGACAAATGGTTCGCCTGACATTTTTTATGCGCTTTGCTTACAGCGGTATTGCAGTTTCTCCAATACCTGGCGCTGCATTCCGGCTGATCATTAAGATGTATGTTTTATTCCTTTGAGTTTGCTTATGGCTATTGAGAAATATCGTCATCCGGTTCGCTTCTATGGATTGGTCACGCTGACCACGTGGACTTTCTGGTTCGCGGCTGCGTACTTAAGCCGCATTACACCGGCAAATCAGCTTCTGGCGGAAATTGTCGGCATTCTTTCTCTTCTGGGCTTGCTCTGTCCGGCGTTAATTGCCTTTGGCCTGATCTGGCCGAACAGCGAGCTGCGCAACGATGTCCAACGCCGGATAATTGGCATCAGGTCAGTCCAATCCGGCTATCTCTTCCTTGCCTGTTTTCTCATGATATTCAGCATTCTTCTCGCTCAGGCAATTTCCCTTTTGTTCGGGCACAGCTTGAATCAGTTTCATCTGTCAGGCAAGGCTTCCTTCTCCTCCGGCATCATCTCCGGGTGGTTTGCGCTTATCTTCGCGCCCTTCATGGAAGAGCTGGGATGGCATTCCTATGGCACCGACTGTCTGCGCCGGAGTATGAATCTTCTCCAGGTGTGTCTGTTGTTCGGTTTTTACTGGGCGCTCTGGCATATGCCGCTCGGACTTGTCAAGGGTTCCTATCAGAGCAATCTGGCGGCAACCGGGATTTTATACAGCCTGAATTATGTGTTTAGTTTTATCGCCTATGTGATTCTGGTAAACTGGCTTTACTACAAGGCACACCGCAGCATTCTTGTGGCAATTGTTTTTCATCTGACGGCGAATATTTCCGCTGAAATATTTGCCACACATCCGGACAGTAAAGTCATCCAGACCATCCTTCTGCTGATTCTCGCCGCCATCCTGGTCATCAGGGACAGAGATTTCTTCTTCAAGCGGGGGTATGGCTTATGATTATTACCTGGTATGGAACAGCTTCCATAGGCATCTCCCATGGGACGGAGGATTTGCTCTTTGACCCGTATGTCAAATATTGTGATGCTGATTTTACAAACAGTATTGCTGATTTTACAAACAGTAAAAACATTTTTGTCACTCACGGCCATTTTGATCATAGCCAATATGTTCCGGCTATCATAAAAAAAACGCAGGCCAAAGTATATTGCACAGTATCTCCCGCAGCAACTATGCTGCGTAATCAAGTTCCGAAAGATTTGATTGTCAGCATCAAACCTGATGACACCGTAGAGATAAACGGCTTCCGGATACGGGTTTTACCCGGCAGGCATATAAAGTTTGATTTTGCAATTATTGCAGCAACGCTGCTTAACATTCGTGTAATAAAATATTGGAGAAATTTTAAGGACATTATTCGTTTATCGCTGAAATATCCGGAAAAAGCGGAAACTGTTATTTATCTGATAGAAGGAAACGGCAAAAAAATCCTGATTATGGGAAGCCTTGGTTTAAAAGAAAAGCAGGATTATCCTGCGGATGTTGATGCATTAATATTACCGTTTCAGGGAAATACCAGGATAACGGATATGGCTTTGGAAGTAATAAATGAAATCAGGCCGAAAAAAATTATCCTCGATCATTTTGATGATGCCTTTCCGCCAATCACCGGAAAAGTAAACTACAATATATTGCAAGATAAAATGCGTAACTTGCATCCGGATATCGGCCTTGTAATACCGGAATATAAAAATGGCATTGCAATATAATCCTGCAAACGCCGCGCAGCGATTGCTGCCTGCGATGAGCATATTTAACGCATCTGCACACTTGCGGCCGCAACGTTTTGACAAATACTTCAGGATATAAAAGGAACAGCCCGCCCATGAGGAAAAAAACAAAAAACCGGATTGAGAATGAAAAACGCGTTGTTGCTTTTATGATTGAGCATTATTGCCGCAAGCATCATCGGGAAAACCGGTTGTGTGATGAATGCCGGAGCCTCAGCCAATACAGTGAGGCAAAACTGGATAAATGCATTTTCGGGCAGGATAAGCCCGCGTGCAGCAGCTGCCGGGTGCACTGCTACCAACCGGAGATGAGGAATAAAATAAAGAAAGTAATGAAATATGTCGGTCCCAGAATGATTTTCCTGAAACCGATTGAAATAATCCGGCATTTTTTTCACGGGAACAGAGAAAAGATTGCTGTTGCCAAAACCAAAAAGTTCGTCAAGTAAAATAACGAGAAAATGTTTAACAAAAATATCCCGAGAATGATATATTAAACAAAATGTGTTTTTTCTTTGTTCGGAGTATCGGTGATACACTGGAATCAATCAGAGAATAAACCCGGAGCACCGCTCCGGTTGAAGCGGCTTATTGCAGCAACTGTAAAATTAATATAAAAATAGCGGGAGGATTTTTTATGAGCCATGAAAATATCATTGTTGAAGTTGGCGATGATTTTGTCGCTGCAATAACGCTTAATCGTCCGAAGAACCTCAACACATTCAATATTCCTCTTGCCAGGGAACTTAATCAGGCGCTTCAGGAGCTTGATGCAGAAAACAGGGCAAGAGTCATCATTCTGAAAGGAGCGGGAAAGGCGTTTTGCGCCGGCATAGATATCAGTGATTTCTCAGGTAAAAGTGCCATGGAGTATCGCAACTGGATTGAATGCATGGGTAGCCCCCTGGTTACAATCAGCCGGATAAGCAAACCTGTGATTGCTCAGATACACGGAGTTGCTGCGGCTAACGGCGCCGGCCTGGTGGCAGCTGCCGACCTCGCCACTGCCGGAGAAAATTCACGCCTCGGTCTGACGGCCATCAACGTGGGACTTAACTGCGTCGGACCGGTAATTCCGGTTAGCCGGTCGGTGGGAAGAAAAAGAGCCCTCGAATTATTATTTTTCGGCGATTTAATAACAGCCGGAGAAGCCTTGAGCATGGGCCTTATCAATCGTGTTATGCCGGAAGCCGTTTTAGACAGGGAAACCCGCAACTGGGCTGCCCTTCTGGCGCAAAAGAGTCCGCAGGCACTGCAAATCGCCAAAAAGGCATTCTATGTGGCGGCAGACATGGATTATTATAAAGCGTTCGAATATATGAACGAAGCTTTTGCCCGTCTTTGCTCTACGGAAGATGCGAAGGAAGGGATAAGCGCCTTCCTGGAAAAACGAACTCCCGTCTGGAAACAGAAATAAACAGCATCCGGCAGGCACGTTAATGCCTGGCTAAGCTGATGCCCGGCATTACATTTTAAAAAGCATGATGCGAGGTTGGTCAAGGCGGAACTCCGGAAGGTCAAAAAACAGTCAGCAAAAATAAAATGGCAATAACCGATCGGGAGATAGTACTCAATTCATACGCGGCAATATCAGCGGACACAATAATCAGGAAGAAGTAGCAGTGCGGCGGCGCAACATCGAGTTGTGCCGCTTTTTTCTACTGTCTTTTTCTCATTTTTCCGGCAAATCACTTTCGGGCAGGGACAGCGAAACCCGCTGTTCCGCGGCGGCGGCCGGTAATTCCTGAACGGAACGCAGCTTACTCTGGATAGTGCGTGTTTTTTTCTGCGCTTCGTCAATGGAATCGGTCACCTGCTCCAGCTTTTTCCGGACAGCATCCAGCGCATCACCGAATCTGCCGAAACCGGCCTTGACTTCGCCCAGCACTTTCCAGACTTCGCCCGTGCGCTTTTGAATGGCCAGGCTGCGAAAACCCATTTGCAGGCTGCTTAAGAAAGCGGCAAAGGTGGAAGGCCCGGAGACAACAACATGGAATTCGCGCTGCAGTGATTGCATAAGCGCTGTCCGGCGGATTACTTCCGCGTAAAGCCCTTCGGAGGGCAGGAACATAATGCCGAAATCGGTTGTTTTGGGCGGCGCGATATATTTTTTAAAGATGTCACGGGCTTCCTTCCTGATTTCAGTTTCCAGCATTTTCCCCGCTTCTGCTGCCGCCGCCTCATCGGAGTCTTCCTGAGCGGCGAGCAGGCGCTGATAATCTTCCACCGGAAATTTAGCATCCACCGGAATCCACAGCGGCTCATCTTCCGTCTCGCCCTGACCGGGCAGTTTGATGGCGTATTCCACAAAATCACTGCTCTCAGCCTTGATTTTTACATTGCGCGCGTATTGCTCGGGCGACAGCATTTCGTCGAGCAGCGCTCCCAGCTGCACTTCGCCCCAGGTGCCGCGCATTTTGACATTGGTCAGCACTTTCTTCAAATCGCCGACGCCGGCCGCCAGATTGCGCATATCGCCCAGGCCCTGATGCACCTGTTCGAGCCTTTCGGATACCTGCTTGAATGATTCGCCCAGTCTCTTTTCCAGCGTGTTTTGCAGTTTTTCATCCACCGTTTCGCGCATGCGGTCCAGTTGACTGGTGTTGTCCTGTTGAATCTGCTTGAGCTTTTCATCAATGAGCTGACGGACAGCTTCCATTTTTTTGTCATTTGTTTCCGTGACCTGCCGCAATTGCGCCGCAAATCTTTCCAGTTGCGTTCCCTGCAGTTGGGCGTTTTCCGCCAGCCGCGCCTGCAGGGAATCGGAAAAGGCCTTCATTGTATTTTGCTGGGATTCCCTACCCTGATGAGATTGCGCCTGCACTTCGGCGCGGAATTTGGCGATTTCATCGCGCACGGAGCGGTCGGTGCGTTCCTGAGCGCCTGTCAGAATGCTCTGGAGCGCATCAAGTTTTGTGGCAAGCGGCGTTAAATCAACCTTTCCCTGTTTGGCCTGGCGGATTTGCAGAAAGATTACTCCGGCCAGACCAGCCACGAGAATGATGATGATTATTATTAATTCCATTTTGCCACCCCTCTTAAACTACGGTGAGAAGCATATACCCTATCGAAAATCTGCCGCTTTCCGGAATAAAACATAATATCTTCTGGCCGGGCTGCAATCGGCCTGCGTGAAATAATTCTTCCAGCATAACGTAAATGGAGGCGGAGCCGGTATTGCCTTTATCAGCCAGATTGGAAAACCATTTTTCATAAGGAATCACAAAACCGATTCCCTCCATGGCGGCATAAAGCTTATCCCGAAAATAATCGGATGAATAATGGGGCACAAACCAGTCAATTTCCCCGGCCTTTAATTTTCTTTTTTCGATTGTGCGTTGCAGGGCCAGATCAACCGATACCCTGACTATCTCCTCATTGAGAAGGCCGGTATCCTGCTTGATGGAAAAATAGTTTTTCTCCATCGCTTCGGTCAGAGAGGAGAGCTGACGCCAGCCGGTAATGCTGCCGTCTTCATTTTTAACCGCTCCCGCATACATACAGACATCATACTGGCCGGCATAGGAAACGTGGTCAATCCAGTCTATTTCCAATGATGGATTATTTTTATTTCTCTCTCGCGACAAAAACATGGCGCCGGCCGCGTCGGAAAGCATCCAGCGCAGGAAATCAGATTCAAAAGCCAGAATCGGGCTTTTTTCAATCTGCTTGCTGTAATCGAGGTGCTCAAAAAAATTGGAACGGATAACAGAGGATGCCAGTTCCGATGCGGCAGCCACGGCGTTATTGCATAAACCGGCTTCCACATTCAGAAAAGCATATTTCATCGCGCTGATGCCGGAAAGACAGATGCCCGAAGTGGAAACCACCTCGCAGGGCGGAATCTTCAGTTCACCATGCACCATTAAACCATGTCCCGGAGCAATGACATCCGCAATGGTTGTGCCGCAGCAGAGGCATTCAATCTCGTTCACGGAAAAACCGGCATAGGGGGAAAGTTTCCTGATGGCCGCAGCAGCCAGTTGGGCGTTCGTGTGGGTCAGGCTACCGGTGGCCGGATCAATTGCATAATAACGGGTGTTGATTTTGTTGTTGTTTAAAATCCTCTTTTTTATCCGCGACGGAAGATTGTGGATTTTGCCGACAACCTCCTCCATCTTTTCGTTATCAACCGGTTCGTTGGGAAGAAAAGCGGAAATATCATTAATATAAACTGTCATACTCCTCCTGCCGGAAAATCAATTGCGAATATTCCGGCTTTTACTGCCAGAGTTTGCAGTTTATAGCAAGTAAAAATAAGCCCGGTAATATGTCCCGTTAATCAGGGACAGAGAAGGCGACCCCTGCCCATCTTGCTGATCAGCCAGGCTCTCTTGCGGGATTCAGCGGCTGTGGAACTTGTTCATTATCGAGGCATAAGTTTCATAAAACTGCCGCTGCGGCAGGCGTGTCGGCAGAACGGCATTGGTGAAGGTGTAATAATCAAGATCATGAATCAATAGATTATTTTTGGCCGATGCGTAAAGCGGCGTACCGGGAAGCGGAGTCAGAATGGAGAGCATGGGAACATGAATCTTATGCCGCGCGATAAATTTCTCCAGCCTCGCAAAATCATCTTCCGTGTAGTCGGGAGAAACAATAAAATCGCCGACAATCATTAACCCCAGTTTGTGCAGCATTTCCAGGGAACGGGTAACGACATCGCTTTTATATTGTTTGTCGTATGCCGAAAGACGGCTGTCCTCAACTTCTTCAAAACCGACGACAACGCCGGCCAGCCCCGCCCCCTGCCATTCCTTCAGCAGATCATAATGATTGACTATTGTATCCGCCCGCACATCGGCAATGTATTTTTTGCGGATTCCCGCTGCCTTTATCCGGTCGCAAAGTTCCTGCGCGGCCCGGGGGTTGCCGAAAGTGTTGGCATCCACCATGCGGATAAAAGGGATATCGCCAAGCAGCTTGATATCCCGCAGAACCGATTCGCTGTTGTGAAGCAGATATTTTCCGCCGGTGGTGGGCGGAATTGCGCAAAAGGAACAATGATGAGTGCAGCCGTGGGCGGTAATGACAAAACCCATGCGCATGTTTAATTTTTCCAGCACATAGTGGCTGCGGTATGTTTCGACCAGATCGTAACGTGGCGGATTATCTTCCATTAAATCGGCCCGGGAATAATTGCGGGAGGTAAATTGCAGATTGGAACCGGCCTTTCTTCGCGCCACGCCCGGAATATCGATATCCGTCTCATTTTTCTCCAGTTTACCCGCCAGTTGCCCGAAACTCTGCTTGCCGATGCCGACGATAATAAAATCAATCTCCGGTTGATTAAAATACTGCGGGTCGCAGGAAGCGTGGTTGCCGCCGACGACTATCCGGCAATCCATCTGCGATTTGATTTCACGGGCAAAAGCCAGGACTTTATTGGCTTCACAGGTAACCGCGGTAAAACCGACAATATCCGGCTTAAAACCGGCCAGCACCGGCCACAGCATACTTTCCTTCTCGCATTTCAAATCGAGGATACGGACATCATGATTGGCAAGACCTCCCGCCAGCACTTCCAGGCTGAAAGGTTCACCGCGGAAAATCTGTTTGATGGAAGTGATACCGAATTCTTCTTCCGGTATGGAACGTCCGCAATTGGGGGGATTAATCAGCAGAACTCTCATTTTTTTATGAACTCATATCAGCCATGAAACAGCCATCTTTTTTTTCAACGACTTCGTAAAACAACCGGAAGAGTACGCGAAATTCAGAAGCAAACCACAGTACCAATCAATGCGGCGCGCCCAAAATCGTCATTCGTATTGTTCGAGGAATTTATAGAGGGCTTCCTTCATCCAGACAAAAGATTCCTGGCTGGTGACTATAAAAAGATAGCCGCTGACATTTTTTTCATTGAATTCGAAAAGGGTCCGCAAAACAATCGCCAGATTGTCCGGATTAAATAAATTGTCCGGCACAACACCGCGATGACTTTTTTCAATCACAACCCGCGGCGGCGAATAGGTTACGATATCTCCCAGCAGTTCGGCAATCTTGCCGACACACGCCCCGATGAGAATATTGCCCACTTCCCGGAAAGTCTCTTTTTCCAGCTCGAAAATCGGATCGGATTCAAAGGATTCAGCGCCGCCATCCAGCATGTTGATTAATTTTTTGCCGGAACCAGCGGGAAATATCAGGAAAGCAGCTCCCTTGAATTTACCCCAGAAATTCTGCTCAACAACGCTGACCTTATCAAAGTCCTTGACTTCGGTATTGATGAAACGGGGAAGGTCAACGGCGCGCAAAAGTTTGATATAAGGCACACTCAGAATGACATAAATATCAATAAAGTCGGCCAAATCTGCGGCGGCTCGGCCGAAGGCGATATTCATGATTTCCTGCAGAATGTCTGTTTCTTCCGCCGAGATTATTTCGTTTGTCTTAGATTCAGGCATAAGTTAATTCCGCTCATCCAGTGTCTTTTGCGCTTCAATTATCGCAGCCGCAATTGTTTCTTTGGTCGGCGGTTTTTTTACAACAGTAAAAGCCCCGAGTTCATGGGCTTTGGCTATGGCTTTAACCTGAACATCCGCCGTAACTATAATTACCAGAGCTTTATCGTTATACCTGATTATTTCCTGCAGCGCTTCAAAACCGTTCATCACCGGCATGGTTAAATCCATAAAAGTCAGATCCGGTTTATGGAGTTTGTATTGTTCAACTCCTTTTTGCCCGTTATTGGCATCCAGCAACTCATATCCCGGCTCTTTAGGAACACAGCTCTTCATTATTTTTACTGATACAGGAGAATCGTCAACAATCAATATCTTCTTAATCATAAAACCTCGCGTCCGTTCGCCGGTAATTTCCGGTATCATTTCCTTTCCCTGCTGCTTTTATCAATAGCGACAAATCCATTTGTCTGCAATAAGAAAAAACGCCGCTCAGGTCATGGTCACAACACGATTGCGGCCCGTCCTTTTCGCTTCATAAAGTCCCTGGTCCGCTTTTTTCAACAGGTTTTCCGCCGTCATCTTTTCTCCCTGCATACTGGCTACACCCAGACTAATCGTCACTTTAATACTGTTGCCCTGATATTTATAAACTTTCTGAGCCACATTTTTCCGGAACCTCTCCGCCAGAACGACCGCTGCCTCCAATGTTGTTTCCGGCAGCAGGCAGCAGAATTCTTCGCCGCCGTACCGCGCCAGCACATCTTCTACGCGGATGGATTTCTCAATCGTCGTAGCAATAGATTTCAGAATGTAATCGCCGCATTGATGGCCGTAAGCGTCATTCACATTTTTAAAAAAATCAATGTCAAACATAATCAGCCCCAGCGGATGGCCATATCTTTTATGCCTGTCCACTTCATCTCTGATATTCATTTCCAGGCTGCGGCGGTTATGAATGTTAGTCAGTGCGTCTTTCATATTCATCTCGAGCAATTTCTTTTCAAAGCTCACCGCTTCCGTGACATCGTGTACGGAAATAAAAATATAATCAATTTGACCGTCTGCGCCCCGCAACGGTCCCATTGTACAGCTTTGCTGCATGAACTTGAATTCTGCATCCAGGGAGCTAATCGGCTTAAAAGGAAACAAATAATGATGAAGCTTTTGGGAGAAAAAGCAAAAATTACCGAATGTTGTAACTGATTTGCAGCTGGTCAGGAACCGGGGACGCTGTAAATTCGGAAAAGAATCAAAAACACGGGAGCCGACTATTTTATCGGCATAAATACCGCTGTGCAGTTGCATCCAGCGGTTCCAGTGGCAAATGCGCAGCTCTTTATCCAGAATGACAAGGCCGATATCCACCATATCGAAAACCTGGAAAAATATTTCCGGATTGGAACTAAAATTGAACATATTATCACCAAGTCTCCCGCCGCCTGAAAAGCGCCTGTCTATTTCTTAATAAATAAGAATTGTTGCGATACTACATGAATGATAAGCGTTTTTCAAGGCAAAAAGGCACATAATTTATCAGGTAATAAAAAAGTATCTTTCAAATATATAATACGCCTTGCCTGAGCAAAAAACGATGATTTTTTTATTTGACAGTGTGTTTTATATGTGCTTTACATTGCTCACAAATCAGATATTTGTGGGATAGGCCAAAGAAGGCGTCAGAAATAAATCAAGGGGGATGGCGGCAATGAAAAAATATTATTACAGCTACTACTATTATATCCCCGGACCATATCGAGCCGCCCACTGCTGAAACAAGAGAAAAAAAGAGCGAACAAGCCACGGGCAGCAAGAAAAACCGTGGCTTTTTATTTTATTGTTTTTTAAAGGAATTAAAAAGGGAGGTATTTATGTTAAAAAAATTAGGGGGAGTTATTTTTGTTTTAATGTTTGCTTTTTTAATGGCAGGCAGTGCTTTTTGTGCCGAGCCGATTAAAATCGGGGGGCTGTTTTCCGTCTCCGGACCGGCTGCTTTTCTGGGCGAACCGGAACGCAATACCGCCAAGATGATGGTTGATGAAATTAATAAAGCCGGTGGTATTAAGGGCAGTAAAATTGAACTAATCGTCTATGACACACAGGCTGATCCAACCAAAGCCGTCCAGCTGGCGAACAAACTGATTAAAGACGACAAGGTGGCTGCGATAATCGGCCCCAGCACGACAGGTGATAGCATGGCAATTATTCCGATTGTCGAAAAAGCCGAAATACCGCTGATTTCCTGCGCTGCCGGCGCTAAAATAACCGATCCGGTGAAAAAGTGGGTTTTCAAAACGGCGCAAAACGACAATCTGGCCGTGCAGCGAATTTACGAATATATGAATAAACAAAAAATAGTGAAAATCGCGATCGTCACTGTTTCCGACGGCTTTGGGGCTTCGGGAAGAGAGCAGCTTAAGTTACAGGCCGACAAGTTCGGCATTAAAATTATTTCCGATGAAACTTACGGACCTCAGGATAAGGACATGACCGCACAGTTGACTAAAATTCGCGGCAGTGAAGCTCAGGCGATTATCTGCTGGGGAACCAATCCCGGCCCGGCTGTTGTCGCGCGTAATGTTAAGCAGTTGGGAATTACCCTCCCTCTGTTCATGAGTCATGGAGTCTCTTCCAAAAAATTCATTGAACTGGCCGGTGAAGGCGCGGAAGGAATAATTCTGCCCTCCGGACGCGTCATCGTAGCCGGCCAGCTGCCGAAAAACGATCCCCAGAAAAAGGCCTTGCTCAACTATGTTAACAACTACCGCAAGCATTATAAAGTGGAAGGAGATCACTTCGGCGGCCATGCTTATGACGCGATTATGCTGATTAAAGGCGCCATTGAACGCGGCGGCGCTCTACCTGCGGCAATTCGCGATGAACTGGAAAAAACCAAAAGTTTTGCCGGCATCGGAGGAACGTTCTCTTTTTCCGCACAGGATCATGCCGGCCTGACCAGCGATGCCTTTGTACTGGTGCAGGTCAGGAATAAAGAATGGAAACTGGTTAAATAATTTCCTGACGCCAACAATCAGAAGCAAGCCCGGGTGTAAACTCAGGCCCGGGCTTGCTGTAATCAGCAGACAAATAAATGGACAATTCCCGGCAACTGATTCAATATATTTTATCCGGACTTGCCAATGGCGCTATTTATGCGCTCATTGGTTTCGGCTTCGCCATTATTCATAATTCCACAAGCATTATCAATTTCGCCCAGGGCGAGTTTGTCATGTTAGGCGGAATGCTGACAGTCTTTTTTCTGGTCTTTTTGCAGGCACCGCTTCTTGCGGCTATCTCTCTGGCTATCGTTATCACCACTTTGATCGGCATAATTTTCGAACGTCTCGCTTTCCGGCCGTTGAAAAACGCCAAACCCATCAGCCTGGTCATCATCACTATCGGCGCCAGCATTCTGATTCGCGGCCTCGCAATGCTAATCTGGGGAAAAGACACCCATGCACTGCCGGCGTTTTCCGGAGATGAACCTATCTACATTGCCGGAGCAACAATAATGCCCCAGCATCTCTGGATTTTCGCGATAACAATCGTAATTATTATTCTTAACAAATCATTCTTCAGTTACAGCATCGTCGGCAAAGCCATGCGCGCCTGCGCTTATAACAGTCAGGCGGCCAGCCTCGTCGGCATAGACGTTAAAACAATGGTACTGTTCTCCTTTGTCATCAGTTCGGCAATCGGCTCGCTGGCAGGCATCATTATCGCTCCCCTAACCATGACCGCCTACGATGTCGGTATCATGCTGGGGTTGAAAGGTTTCTGCGCCGTCATTATCGGCGGCATGAGCAGCGGCCTGGGAACCGTGCTGGGAGGCCTGTTGCTGGGACTGCTCGAGTCACTGGGCGCCGGATACATCTCGGCCAGTTACAAGGACGCCATCGCTTTTATTATTTTGCTGTTAATACTTTTTTTCCGGCCACAGGGGTTGTTTGCCGCGAAGGAAACGGAAAGAGTTTAGCCTAAAAAATCATGACAAAAGAAAAACGGGAAATAATATTTTTTTTAATCTTCGCACTGGCGGTGCTCAGCGCGCCGTTTTTTTTCCGGGAAAGTTATTTATTAAATGTCATGGTTTTCATCGGCATCAATACCATGCTGGCAGTGGCCTTAAATCTGCTGATGGGCTATGCCGGCCAGATTTCTCTGGGGCACGCGGCATTTTTCGGAATGGGTGCCTATGCTTCCGCCATTCTGACGGCAAAATTCGGTTTTAATCCCTGGCCGGCAATCATTGTCGCCGCCGCAACGGCGGGATTACTCGCCTTTATCATCGGCTTTCCGATTTTAAAGTTGAAAGGGCATTATCTGGCAATGGCAACTCTGGGCTTCGGCATTATCATGTACATTGTGTTCAACGAAACAGTGGACATAACCGGAGGCCCGTCCGGATTTTCGGGCATACCCAATATCAGCATCGGTTCTTTTATCTTCGACAACGACTGGCGTAATTATTATCTAATCTGGATATTCACTCTTGCGGTGATGTTATTATCGTTAAATTTATCCGGCTCGCGCATCGGTCGCGCGCTGCGCGCCATCCATGATTCGGAAGTTGCCGCGCGCGTCATGGGAATCAACGTCCGGATTTTGAAAGTGCAGATATTCACGGTATCCGCCGTCATTTCCGCCTTAGCCGGCAGCCTCTATGCCCATACCATGACCTTTATTGCACCGGCTTCGTTCGGTTTCAATTTTTCCGTCGAGATGGTCACCATGGTTATCATCGGCGGTATGGGCAGTATTTACGGCTCGTTTCTCGGCGCGGCCATCCTGAC
>JAKLDS010000025.1 GCA_022703375.1 Deltaproteobacteria bacterium
GCATTGTTTATGGCGGTTACCCGAACGATGATGAAGGCCAAGATGCAGCCTGCCGATGCAGGACTCGGGTTGATTATAAACAAGGTCAACACCGCGCTGTGCGAAGGTAATGACGCCTCCATGTTTGTCACGGCCTTTTGCGGTTTTCTGTATCTCAAAACGGGGGATATTACTTATATCAATGCCGGTCATAATCCTCCGGCCATTGTGAAAAATAACGGATCCGTTTCTTTTCTCAAGACTGCCGCCAATGTTCCCCTGGGCGTTGTGGAAGATATAAATTACGGCGAAGGAAATCTCCATCTGGAAACGGGGGAAACACTCGTCATGTATACGGACGGCGTGACGGAAGCCACTAACAGGCAAAAGGCTTTCTTTGCAGAAGCAGGCCTTCTGAAAGTACTGCAGGGCAGTTGCGGCACATCAGTGCGGGGTATTGTGGAAAACACCATAGGCGCCGTTCATCAGTTCGCTGCCGGCGCCGAGCCCGCCGATGACATTACCCTGCTGGTACTCAGAATGGAGGGAAATAGCCGTCCGCTTTAAACAATAAGCTTTGTTATTCTTGAGAAAACAAAGGTGTATCAATCCACGTTAGTCAAATCCACATGGCAGTATCCACCCGGATTTTTTGTCAGATAATCCTGGTGGTATTCCTCCGCGGGTGTGAAAACTCCCGCCTTGATGATTTGAGTGACAATGCGTTTTTTGTATTTGCCTGATTTTTCCAGTTGTCTCAAGGAATCCCTCGCGGCTTTTTCCTGTTGCGGTGTATGGAAAATTATTGCCGAACGGTACTGTGTGCCGATATCGTTTCCCTGGCGGTTCAAGGTTGTGGGGTCATGAATTTTCCAGAAATGGTAAAGCAGCCGTTCGTACGAAACCACCGCCGGATCATATTCAACCAGGACTGCCTCCAGATGGCCGGTGTCTCCCCGTGATACATCGCGATAGGACGGGTTGACAGTCTTGCCGCCCGTGTAACCGACTTGTGTTTTTACCACTCCTTTGACTCGCTGGAAATAGGCTTCGACTCCCCAGAAACAGCCTGCCGCAAAGGTGGCCTTTTCCGTCTTTTTCCCGGTGGAATATGCGGGAAACAGGTAAAGAAATTCGCCATATCCCGACTCCGCCATTTTCTCGACGGGAATGAATTTGAGCGCGGCCGAATTTATACAATAACGCAGTCCCGTTGGCGCGGGTCCGTCCGGAAAAACATGCCCCAGATGAGAATCAGCCAGATGACTGCGCACTTCCCGGCGTTCGATGCCGAGGCTCCTGTCAATCCTTTCCCTGATTGATTCAGCTTTGACCGGACGGGTGAAACTGGGCCAGCCGGTGCCCGAATCAAATTTATCCGTCGAACTGAAGAGAGGCTCGCCGCTTACAATATCAACATAGAGGCCGGCTTTCTTATTGTCCCAGTAGGCATTTTTAAAGGGCGCCTCGGTGGCATCCTTTCTGACGACGCCATACTGCTCATCGGTCAGCTTTTTTCTCAGCTCTTCATCGCTGATGGTTTTATTGGTAAGCCAGCATTGATATTCCTTGCTATTTTCCATTTTTTTCTCCCTGTTATTATCCTTGCCTGTCATTCCGGCAATTGCCAGTATCGTTGCCGTAATAAAAACGGCAATAATTATTGTTATACTTTTCTTCATAAGCATTCTCCTTACTGCGAACTTAATCATCATCAGGCATTCTGTCAAAGCGTCAGCCTGAACTCTTTCCATAATCAGTGAATTGCCGGCGTTTATTACTGTCTTGACAAGCAGAATTGCTTGACCTATGCTCCTGACGCGAAAAAGCAGTGCCTGTCCGTTTCCCAAAGCCTTTTTCTCTGCAGAGCCGAAAAAGGATGATAGCGGCAGGCAAAAAATAAATACTACAGGAGGGGTTATTATGGAAGTTAAAGGAAATGTGGCGCTGATTACCGGCGGCGCCAACGGAATCGGAGAAGCTGTGGCGAAGAATTTTGCGAAAGCCGGCGCCAAAGTGGCGATTGTTGATATGTCGCAAAAAGACCTGGATCGGGTTGTGGCGGATATCAAGGCAGCCGGCGGGGAAGCAATCGGCATTTTTGCCAATGTGACCAAAGAGGAAGATACGGCCAATTTTGTCAGCCAGACCATCAAGGCTTTCGGACAAATTAACTTTGTTGTTCCTTCGGCCGGCATCATTCGCGATTCTTTGATGCTTTCGCTGGATAAAGAAACAGGCAAAGTTAAGAACAAGATGTCGCTGGATAACTGGAAAGCTGTTATTGATATTAACCTGACCGGAACATTCCTGACTATTCGTGACTGCGCGGAAGCTATGGTCAACAATAAATGCAAGGGCGTAATCTTCCCGATTTCCTCCATCAGCAAAGTGGGGCTGGTCGGTCAGTTGAACTATTCATCAACCAAAGTGGCGGTAGCTCTTTTCCCCAAGATTCTGGTCGGCGAATTCCAGATGAGAGGAGTCAAAAATATCCGCGTAGTCGGCATCGCTCCCGGTTTTGTGGGAACGCCCCTGGTCAAGGGAATGAAGCAGGACGCTCTCAATAACATGCTGGCTGATGTTCATCTGGGCAGGCTGATTGAACCGGATGAAATCTCCAAATTAATCCTGAGCATCATTGATAATGAAACAATAGATGGAACCACAATCGAGATTACCGGCGGGATTTGCTATAAGGGCGGCATAGCCAGGTAATAAGAGCTTTAAAAAAGCCGCTGTGGCTTTGCGAAAATAACAAGAGGGACTTGCTGCGAAACCGGCAAGCCCCTCTTTTGTTTATTGCGGAAAGAACGTTAAACATATCTTTGTGGATGATTTTTCATTTCGGCAATAAAATCATCCACAATCTTTTCCTGACCATATTGCGCCTGCCAGCCCCATTCCTCCTGGGCAATCCGGTCATCAAGCGGATGCAGCAGCTTGTTTAACAGCTTCTGCAGTTCCATATCCGGCTTAAATTCAATTTTTGCTCCGGGAACTTTTGCTTTAACAATGTCCGCCAGTTCCTGCGCCGAAGCCACCGGCTTGACACCGGCAATCAAATAATTGACCATTTTGATATTCTCCCGGGGGGCCTTCGCCAGCTGAATTACGGAGAGTGCGGCATCCTTGAAATACATGACTGGTGTCCTGGTTTCCGGGGCAATATTAACAGTAAAAGGTTTGCCCTTGATGCTGTCTTCAATCATCCAGGCGTTGTACTGCACAACTCCGGGAGTTTTTACGCCCGGCCCGACAATCGAAGGATAGCGGACACCGCGGAAATCCATGCCGTATTTTCTCCGATAAAACTGCCCCAGCAATTCGCAGAATACTTTTGTCGTTCCATAGAAAAGCTGCGGCCGCTGCAGCGAATAATCATCTATTGTTGAACCTTCCTCCAAATCCAGCCCGTAGGTGGCGATTGTGCTGGTGAAGATAACCTGCGGCACATCGAATAATTTGGCGGCTTCCAGAACATGGAAAGTGCCCATGGCATTGGCGCGGAAGGACGCCGCCGGATCAGCATCGGACGGTACGGACAGCATTCCGCCCATATGATAAATGGTCCGGGGACGGCAGTTTTTAACCGCATTGGCAACGTGACTGAAATTACCCAGATCGCCGCGAACTATGGTAACTTTTGCTGCCACATCGTCCAGAAGCTTGGTGGTTGGATTGATGTCAAAAACAACGATATCCTTCTCTCCTTCCGCAAGTAAAAGACGGGCGACGTGCGCCCCTACAAAACCCGTTCCGCCGATTATCAAAATACTCATTGCTGCCTCCTTCAGGGAAATTATTTTAACTCAAAAGACGAGTTGATTTACAGCTAAAAACCGAATTTACCCAGACCGGTCAGTGATAATTTAAAAACAATTCTGGTGTCGGTGCCTGTTTGCGGATTGGCGCCGATCATGGTGCTGGAGTCCGCTCTGGTTAAATCCAGACCGACAGCCCAGCACTGAGAGTGGTAGACGGCGCCTATGGTATTTTCCACTGTGCGGGAGTTGAACTTATCGCGGCGGGAAACAAAAACAGCATCAATATTTCTGGTAATGACAGCTTTGGCGCTGATATTCAGTTCTTCTATGGAATCCAGCGTATAGCGATAACCAAGAGTAACGCTGTCGCCGCGCCAGTCGCTGATGCTCAAATCGTAGTTAGTCTGTTTCCAGCCGTTATAAACGCTGTAAATATTGCGCGCCGCGAAGGAAAAATATTTATAAGGAGTAAAGTCCACTTCAACGCCGATATCTGAAAGAGGGCGCCTTTCGGCAGTATTGCCGGTCATATCTTTCTTGGCTTCATTAATATCATAGCTCTGGAAAAGTTTGAACCTTAAAAATTCCAGATAACTGTAGGAGCCGTTTTTCTCTTTGATTTTGGCGGTAAAGGTATTGGTGAGCGCCCAGTAGACAGAGTTCTGCTCCTCCATCACAGCGGTGAGTGCGTTAATCGGAGTTATAAAAGGCGTAACAATGGGTGTATAATCAGGCATGTTACTTTGATTCACTTTCGGGATATAGGAATAAGCTATTTCCGGCTTGATTTCATGCCTGATTTTTTCCACGCTTTGCATTTTGACATCAAAGACACGGGATACCTGGCTGGTTACGGACAGGGATGCATTATAAATGCTGCGGGTGCCGCTTCTGTTGTCACCGGTGGCCTGTTCGTCATCGCGGCTCCAGTAGGCTTCTCTCAGAGAAATTTGCGGAGTTATCTTGGCATAGCGTCCCGCATTGAAAGGTACGGAAAAAGTGGGATTTATTTCCACGAAATGGCCTCTTTGTCCTGCTCCCCGGTAAAAATAGTCATAGACTGCATTGAGCTCATAAAAGACAGGCGTTTTAAAAAGAGACTGTTTCATGCCGGTAAAAGTTATTTCCGGATATCTTTGCAGTGTGCGGTCGTTGTTGGCGCTGGCAAAATCGTCAATCGAGCTGATGAGCGCGGTAATATTATATTGTGACCATCCTTTCGTCAGACGGACAGTGGACTCCAGGGAAGGCAGCGCTTCATCGGCCAGAAAAGGGATTTTTTTGAACGGATCTTCCGCCGTCAGGGAGTAATTGTTACGATAATAATTCTGGGAAGAAAAGTCGTGAAAATACCATTTATCTGATACTTTGCGGATATCAGCGCGCAGATTGATTTGGGGGCCGAACGTTGTTTCATGATTCCAATAGGCCGACCAGCGTCGCTGCGTATTTATCCAGCCGGCGCTCGTTTCGTCATTGACTTCCGTTACGGCCTTGTTTTCCATAAAATCGCCGTAAACAGTGCCGAAGGTATTCTTGCTTAAATAATAGCGGAATTCCACGCCTTCTTTGAATCCCCGTTTTTCGATATAGCGCTGATAAAATGTAGCGTCAAGCTGCGGTGATATCGCCCAGAAATAAGGAATTTCAATATCAAAGCCGTCCTTACCCTGGGAGTAAGCAAGATACGGCAAAAGAAGTCCTGATTGCCGTTTCGTTTTTGCGGGAAAGGGCAAATAGGGTATGTAAAAAACAGGAATATCTTTGGCGCGGAATCGGGCATTCTTCATCAGACCGTAGCCTTCGATGGTTACTTTAACTTCGCTGCCGGCAATTTCCCAGTCCTTGGCGTCGCCGTCACAGGTGCTGACGACGGGGTTTTCTACGAAATAGGTCATTTCTCCTGATTTGACAATCTTATCGCCGCGAATATAAAAATGGTTTTGGGCCATGAAGGCAAAACCTTTATAAGCAGTTCCCGTATTGTCTTTGGTGTTAAAAATTATTTTGTCACCCTGCAAAGTGTCTCCCCCGGACCTGATCAGGGCATTGCCCCGCGCCGTTGCCAGATTATTCCTGCGGTCAAGCTCCACATCATCGGCATAGAGAGTTCCGCCGGTGTAGGTTATGACCACTTTACCCTGAGCATGATAGATGTCCCGCACGCTGTCATAATCCATTCTATCGGCCTGGATATTGACGGGTTGAGCGGAATTAACGGGCCCGGCGGCAAAGAGGGGCATCCCGGAAAGTAAAACAATTACCGCCGCCAGAATGCTGGTTATAAATGTATTTTTATGCCTGTTTGTCAAAATCGGAAAACCCCTTTTTTCGGAAGCCTGGTTGTCTTATCACAAGAAGCTGTTTCAGGGAAAGCATGTTTTACCGCCGCGGCCAGGTAAAGAGAACCGGCAGCGCAAATCAAATCGCAACTAGCCGCGAGTTCGGCGGCCAGCGTCAGCGCCTGTTTTACATTGACGGTTTTTTTTGCCTGAAAGCCGAGCTTACGGACAGTTTCCTGAAGCTCATCCGCCGTTACGGCGCGCCCCGATTCTATCCCGGTTACAATAATCCGGTCGGCCAACGGCGCGATTTTCCGCAGCATCCGGCAATATTCCTTGTCGGCCAGTGCGCCAAAAATCAAAATCAGCCGCCGGTAGGAAAAATCTTTGCGCAGGGCGCGGCATAATACACTGATGCCTGCCGGATTGTGCGCTCCGTCCACAATAAAAAAAGGATTTCTTTGTAAAACCTCCAAACGGGCAGGCCAGTTGGTTTTCTGTAATCCGCGGCGAATGTTGTCGGGTGTGACGGAAAAACCGGCGGGCTCAATCGCTTCGAGCGCGGCCAGCGCCAGCGCGGCATTGTCCAGTTGATGACGCCCGGCCAGGGGAACAGTCAGATTGTCAACTCTGGTTTTCCTTCCCGCATAAGTTAAAAATCCGTTTCGCTTCCCCGTTATTTTAAAATCAACTCCCAGGCGGTATAATCCGGCATGACGATGCCGGCATTCGGCAGCGATAACATTCAGTGCTTTTTTCTGCCGGACGCCGGTGAGACAAATGCCGTTTTGTTTGATGATGCCGGCCTTCTCTTGCGCTATCTCAGACAGCGTATTGCCGAGAATGGCCATGTGATCGCGGGCGATATTGGTGATTACCGACACCAGCGGCTGACAGATATTCGTCGCGTCCAGGCGGCCGCCCAGGCCCACTTCCAGCACCGCAATATCAACCTGCCGGCGCCGAAAATAAAGAAAAGCGGCGGCGGTCAGAATTTCAAAATAAGTCGCCGGCACCGAACCTGCGGCAGCCAGACGGGCAAGCAGATTGTCAAATTCCCTGCCGGGAATCATTTTTCCGTTGACGAGGATTCTCTCGCGGACATCGCTTAGGTGCGGCGAGGTGTAAAGGCCGGTTTTATATCCGGCCGCTTTCAGGATAGAAGCCGTCATGGCTGCCGTTGAGCCCTTGCCATTGGTTCCGGCAATCAGAATGGAAGGAAAAGAATTCTGCGGATTTCCCAGTTTCCCGAGAAGACCGGCAACAGTTTCCAGTCCGAAACGCATGACATCAATATTCAGGCTGGCCAGATATGAACGGGAATCGAACTTTTTCATTCAGGAACTCAGGTCAGATTTTTATTATCTGGCCATCTTCGATAATTTGTATTTTTCTGTCTTTTATCGCGGCGACTTCATTGCGGATAGTTTCATAATAACACGGTTTAATATGATAAAGATAAACATTCGGCTTGCTGCCTTTTAATTTCTGCAGTTCGGCTTCCAGCGAACGCGGCGTGAGATGTCCTGAAATATCCGCAATATGCTTCATGCCGTCCGGGAGAGAAGTTTCGATAAATATCGCTTTCAGCGATTTCGTTCTTTTTGCCACCTGCCAGACCTTGTTTGTGGGGCCGGTATCGCCGAAGAAGATGACTGCTTTATTTGCGGTTTCTATGGCGTAGCCGACTGTCTCCACCACATGGTCAACGGCAATTGTCCTGATGGAATAGCCTTCCACGCTGATTTTTTCGCCCGGCCTGATGGCTTTAAATCGGATCATCGGAGCTTTAAAACTGGGGATTTTCGTAAAATCCGGCCAGATTATATCGTTGAATAAATGTTTATGGATTGCGGTAATGACGCCCTTGGTACCGTAAATTATAACCGGACGGGTGCGTTGATAGCATAGATTATCCGCCAGAAACATAATATCGCGGACATGATCGAGGTGAGCATGAGTAATGAAGATATAATCAATCAGGAGCTGTTCTTCCAGGGTAAGAACGGATGTGACAGTTCCCGCGTCAATCAGGATATTTTTGCCCAATAAAAAACTGGTGGTATTAAAATCAGGAAGCTGCGAACCGTTGCAACCGAGAACCCTTATCCTCATTGTGGACTCCCAATTAAATATTTATTAAGTATTTCAACTAACACACCTTTTTCCGGCAGGCAATATATTTGTTGGCGCCGGAAGTATTTCTGGTTCCTGTCATTTATCGGGAAACAAAACCGATCTCTTCTCCGGTGTCAGCAGACAGCCGGCGATACACTTATCATCACAGTTACCGTCACATGGTTCAATATGAATAGTAATGCTGCTTTGGGGAAATTGTGTCATAATATTTTGTTTCAATACGCGGGTAATGTTATGAGAAGAATTGACTGTCATCAGCGGATCAACTTTAATATGAAATTCGATAAAGCGGAAATTGCCCGCTTTGCGTGTCCTTAATTGATGGAACCCATGCACGATCGGCTGGTGACTGGTTATTATATTCCGGATAATTTCTTCTTCATCCGCCGGCAGTTTAGCGTCCATCAGGTCGCGAATGGACTGATAAGTCAAATTATAAGCGGCGCGCAGGATAAAAAGCGCAACAAAAACAGCGGCAGCCGGATCCAGCCAGTGGATTGGGGGATTTGCGAAAAACTGGTGGCCAAGCCAGATTATCGCGAGGCTGGTCATAACACCCAGTGACGTATAGACGTCAGTCCGCAAATGCCAGGCATCGGCCTGCAGCGCTATGGAATCGGCTTCTTTGCCAATTTTGAAAAGCATCCGGGATACAATAAAATTAAGAATTGCCGAAAGAAGCATGACCGCAACGCCCCAGCCCGCCAATTCCATCGTCTGGGGAGAACTTAATTTTTTAACAGCTTCAAAAATTATCCAGAAGGCGGCGACAAAAATCAGCGCCGCTTCCACCAGACCGGAGATATTTTCGATCTTGCCATGTCCGAAGGGATGTTTTTCATCAGCCGGAATGTGGGAGGTTTTCACCGAAAACATGGCGATAAAAGACGCCAGCAAATCCATCGTTGAATGGATTGCTTCGGAAATAATCGCCACGGAACCAATCAGGACACCGACAAATATTTTGAAGACAACAAGGAAAGAATTGGAAATTACCGACAAGAGGGCCACAAGCTCTTTGCGCTGCTGTAACTTCACAAAATCAAAGCATTCGTCGGGCGTTTTCCTCATGATTAACTTATATCATACCGGATACATTATTTCCGCCGTTATTATTATCGTGATGTATTCCCTTTGCAGCGCCAGAAAATTATGGTAGGAGACACGCGTTTTTCAGGCAGAAAATATGAATAATAAAGCATCTCTTCTTCATAACGCCTCGCGGCGCGATTGGCGGAACTGGCAATGGCAATTCCGGAACAGGATAACGAAACTGGAAGATATTGCATCTTTTTACGGCAGAAAAGCAACTGCCTGGGAAAACCTGAAAAAAGCGGCGGCCATCTATCCTCTGGCAATAACCCCTTATTATTTCTCGCTTATTAATGAAGACAACGAAAACGATCCCATTCGCAGCCAGTGTTTTCCCGACGAGAGGGAAATAACTTTTGCCGGCGGCAGCGCCGATCCTCTCCTGGAAGATTCATATATGCCGGCGCCAAAACTGGTGCGCCGCTATCCCGACCGCGCTCTGGCCATTGTTACGGAAACCTGCGCCACCTATTGCCGGCATTGCAACCGCAAGCGCTACTGGTCGGTTCCCGCTTCCGGCAAACTGCAAAAAAGAATACAAAGAATGATTAACTATGTCGCCGCGACACCGCAAATCCGGGAAGTAATAATTTCCGGCGGTGATCCGCTCACGCTCGGCGATCCGGTTTTAGAGAGTTTGCTTAAATCTTTCCGCGCCATTCCCCATGTGGAAATATTGCGTCTGGGCAGCCGGGTGCCTGTAACCATGCCCATGCGTATCACTAAAGACCTCTGCCGCATGCTTAAACGCTGCCGGCCTTTATGGTTCAATACTCAATTTAATCATCCTGCTGAAATCACGTCGGAGTCGGCGCGCGCCTGCAACATGCTGCTGGAAGCAGGCATTCCCGTTTCCAACCAGTCAGTCCTGCTGAAAGGGGTTAACGATTCGGCATCAGTAATCCGGGATTTGCTATACTCTCTGCAAAAGATATCTGTCCGTCCTTATTATCTTTTTCACTGCGATCCGGTTAAAGGGTGCGCTCATTTCCGCACCGGCATAGCAAAAGGCCTCACCATAATGAAAAAGATCAGACGGCAATCAGGGTTGAGCCTGCCGCAATATGTTCTGGATGTGCCGGGCGAGGAAGGAAAGCTTCCGCTTACTGCGATTTCCCGAACAGCGCAAAATGATTTAAAAAAGTTTCAATATTTTTTTGACAAGTGCGGGCAAATAGATTAGTAAGGGCGAAAATTATAGCACCATAATTGATGAGCCTGTAAAAAGTTGAAAAAAAGTAATCAACGACCTCGTTAAAAGCTCCAGAGGCAAGGCGCGCGAATCACGAGGAATGAGTCGTACTTAGACGTACGCCGCAATGACGAGGGATGAAGCGCAACGCAGTATATGGACTTTTTACGAGGCCGTCATAATTTAAGGAGAAATATTTTATATGTACAACGCGAGTGACTTAAAGAAGGGCCTGAGAATTAAGCTGGAGAATGATCCCTACATCATTACCGAATTCAATTTTGTCAAGCCCGGCAAGGGACAGGCTCTTTACCGCTGCAAGCTCAAGAATATGCTCAACGGCAACCAGTTTGAAAGGACTTTCCGTTCGGTTGATATGTTTGAATCAGCCGATCTGCGGGAAAAGAAGATGCAGTATCTGTATAAGGAAGAAGACAAATATTGCTTTATGGATAATGAAACTTATGAGCAGATTTACCTGACGGAAGGCCAGATGGATGAAGCCAAGAATTTTCTCATGGACAACATTGAAGTGGAAATCCTGCTTTTTGAAGACAAGGCCATCGGCATCAGCATGCCCAATTTTGTGGATCTGATTGTCACCGAAGCCGAGCCCTGGGCCAAGGGAGATACGGTATCCGGCGCCACCAAACCGGTAAAACTGCAAACAGGATATACCATTCAGGTGCCGACATTCGTCAACGAAGGCGAAAAAATAAGAGTTGATACTAGAACGGGTGAATATATGACCCGTGTCAAGGGCTGAGACCGCTTCAAAATCAAAGCGCTATCTTTGTTGGCTTCGTCGTCGGCTTCTTCAACGTATGTATAATACGCCTCATCGCCTCCTCCTTGCCGCCTCGATATCATCTTTGATTTAGAAGTGGTATGCGTAATCAAGGATTGACTTATTACTCCGGCAATTAAATAGTTGAATGTAAAATTACATACTCAAGAAATTGATTCCCATCCGGTTGGCTTTGAGCCGCCAATCAGGGAATATTTTGGCAAATAGATAAAGGCGAAGCTGAAGATCGGCGATTCCAATTGTTTGAGTCCGCCATAGGCGGACGAGTTTTGGAATCGCCGGAAGCAAGCCTTAGATGTATTACAAAATGTTTCCGGCGGTGCAAAGCCAACCGGACGGAAAACCGATTTTCTATAATTAACTGCCGGAGTAATGATTTGGATAAATCAATGCAGGATGATGGATTTCAACTGGCGCGCAAGCGGAAGGCTTTGGAGCTACGCGCCAGACTAATTCAAAACATCCGCCGCTATTTTATCAATCACAATTTTCTGGAAGTGGAAACTCCGCTGCGCATACCAGCACCCGCGCCCGAAGAGCATATCGAAGCGCTGCCCGCCGGCGACTGGTTTTTGCAAACATCGCCGGAGCTTTGTATGAAAAGGCTTTTGGCGGCAGGCTACCCGCGCCTCATTCAAATAAGCAAATGCTTTCGTGCCGGAGAAAGAGGTTCGCTGCACCTGCCGGAATTTACCATGCTGGAATGGTATGTAGCCGGATTTGATTATCGGCAATTGATGGAGCAATGCGAAGAAATGCTTAAGGCTGTCGCCGGAGATTCAGGCTGCGGCAACAAAATAACCTGGCAGGGGAAAATGATAAACCTGACGGCGCCGTGGGAAAGAATCACCGTTGGGGATGCCTTTAAAAAATATGCGCCGGTAACAGTCGAGCAGGCTTTAATTGAAGACAATTTTGATGAAGTCCTGACTAAGCATATAGAACCGAATTTGGGCGTTGTTCAACCCTTGTTCCTTTATGATTATCCGGCCAGGCTGGGAGCGCTCGCCAAATTGAAAAACGGCAACCAATCGGTCGCCGAACGCTTCGAGCTCTATATCGGCGGACTGGAGATCGCTAACGGATTTTCCGAATTGACTGATGAACAGGAACAACGGCGGCGCTTTGAGGAAGCTCAGAAACTCCGCGCGCAAAAAGGCTATGCGGCCTGTCCGCTGCCGGAAAAATTTTTAGCTTCATTGGATCAGCTGCCTGAAGCCGCCGGCATCGCTCTGGGCATTGACCGCCTCGCCATGCTTTTTGCCGACAAAACAAGCATTGATGATGTCATTACTTTTCCGCCGGAAAATCTGTAAATTAGCATATCGCTAAAATATTTAATGCAAGGAATCCAGTTTGACATATTATGAGCATATGCTTATAATAGACTTAATGCGGAAAGGGGCAAATATTATGGTCAGACCAAAATGTTGCCGCCGCGTTTGCGGCGTTCCCGATAAAAACTATTTCAAGCCACGGGGAATACCGGCTGCCGAACTGGAAGAAGTTCTGCTGAATCTTGATGAATTTGAGGCAATTCGCCTGGCGGACTATGAGCATCTTTATCAGGAAGAAGCGGCAGCGCAAATGAATATTTCCCGTCAGACCTTCGGCAGAATAATCGCCGAGGCGCACAGGAAAATTGCCGACGTTCTGATTGACGGCAAAGCGCTGAAAATTGCCGGCGGGGAAGTAGCGCTAAACGAAACAAATCCCTGCGGCCGCGGTAAAAAAATCGGAAAGAAAAATACTAACATTTAAAAGGAGAAGTATATGAAAATCGCATTACCATCTTATCAGAATCAAATTGACGCCCACTTCGGGCATTGTGAACATTTCACTGTTTTCACCATCAGTGATAAAAATGAAATACTGTCGGAAGAGAAGATTGCGTCACCGGCCGGCTGCGGCTGTAAATCCAATATTGCTCAGACATTGGCTGAACAGGGCGTCAAATTGATGCTGGCGGGCAATATGGGGCAGGGAGCGGTAAACGTACTGAACAGTCATGGCATCGAAGTTCTGCGTGGCTGCACGGGTAATGTGAAGGAAGTTACCAGTAACTGGCTTGCCGGTAAATTGAATGATTCAGGAGTAGCCTGCACCCAGCATGAGCACGGTTGTCATGAAGCCTGATTAAATTTGTCGCAAAGGAGCCTCTCTCCGGAGGCCCCTTATCTTCATGATTCCGTTTTGCTTGTTACGTCCGCTTTAATGGCATTGACCGTATCCATCAGGGCAGAGAAGACATTTTCGCGGAAGTCACCGGCTACGGCAACATACATAACATCGTCGCCAACCCTGAGCTTTCCTTCTTTAATCTCGACAAGTATCTCGATAATGCCCGGGCGTTTCTTCATTTCTGTCATTATTTCCGCCAGGCGTTTCCTGTCCGCGCTGACGGTTATTTCCTGCACCGGTTTGCCGTCACGCGAGAAAGACCGGACAACACCGTTATGGCAGAGAATCATGCCGACCTTATTATAATCGGGGTGTTTCTTGATATTATCGATCAGAATTTGGATATTCATAGGAGCAATCTTCTCCCCGCAAGGAGCAGGCGATTGCTCTTTTACGTTTCCGGACGGTGAAGATTCCAGTTCATTGAGCCAAAGCGCATGGCGGTGCCGGGCGTAATCAAGCCGTACTTTCCCTGTAAAGATACCGCGCACCATCGGCCAGTTGGGTCTGAGGATAATTGCTCCCATGTGGGCCAGAAATGCCAGAAAAAAAAGAATAAAGCTGATATTATGAATCCAGGTGGCCCAAAGTAAAACAGTATGAGACATATCCGGCGCATAAATGTTTTTATAAGTTTTGACCAGACCCGAAAGAATCAGCATTAATATTATTACAGCCATGCCCGCGTAGGCCAGCCGTTGCTCCGGCAGGTATTTATGCAGAGGCGGTTCCTTGCCGATGCCGATCAGGCTTTTCATTACGGCAACCGAAGACGCCAAATCGCCCTTTTGCGGCAATAATCCCTTTTCCCCGCGTAAACCGTGATGAAAAACGTGAAATACAGCCGCCACAGTAAAAATCAAAGCAGCCGCATAATGCAGATAAAGTGATGTAATGAAGTCTGCCGACCAGCCCAATCCCGGTATTTCTATGAGATAATAACGCTTGGCGACAGGCAGCTCAAAAATTCCGGTGAGAAGCAGGATAAGGCCGGAAATGGCGATAGCCCAGTGTTCAATCAGCTCGAGCGCGCTGTGCCGAACAACAAGATTTTCTTCCGCAAGTATTTTTTCAGCCATTGTCCCGTTCCTCCTTCTTTTCCTGTTTGCGGCGGCGGGAAAACCAGCTTGCCGCACCGGCAGCGGCCAATCCCAAAACTGGAGCGGACAGAACCGCTTTTCCCAGGGGGTCCGTGCTCGCCATGCGCCGTACGATATCCTGTTTCATATCCGGTTGCCCCGGTTTTTTTGCCATTGTTTTGTTGATAAGCTCGAAAGATACCGGAGATACATAAAGAGTGGACGTGCCGCCGTTTTCTTTTTTTCCATAGATGAATCCGTTAATCGCTCTTGCGCGGTCCTGAGCAAGTTTTTCAATTTCCTGACGCCGTCCAATCAGCATCGCCTGACGCGGACAGGCCTCGATGCATCCGGGCAATTTCCCCTGAGCCAGTCTGTCGTTGCAGAGATCACATTTATACATGACGCCGTTGCCCATCAGACCGGGCAGAACCTGAAGATAGATGCCGACGCCGGATTGCCGCTGGGGAATTTCCCAGGGGCAGACATCTTTGCATTTCGCGCCGCCGAAGCATAGATTCTGGTCAATTACAACCGCGCCGTTTTTCTTTTTGGAATTTGCGGAAAACGGACAAACTGTCGCGCAGGCCGGATTATCGCAATGCATGCAGCGGCGCGGCACAAAGATTATTTTTCGCCCTCCTGTCGTATCTATTTCGGCTTTATGAACGTAAATGAAATTGTAGGGGGTCAGACGGTCTGTGATCTCTTTCTTTTTTGACCAGTCCTCGATGGTTTTCCGCGGCCAGGGTTCCGGAATTTTATCAACTACCGGAGGAATTTTATCTTTATTAATGACCTTGCAGGCGCTGACGCAGGCGGGTGTTTTCCGGTCAATGCATCCGTCGCAGAGGCTCAGATCAATCAGGGTTGATAATTGTTCCGCTGTTCCGGCTGCGGCATTTTTCGGGATGCTCAGGCCGGCGGCAACTGCGGCTCCGGCGCCGATTTTGATAAACGAACGCCGGTTGATATTAAAATATTTATTCTCTTTCATAATATCGTCCTCTCGCAATAATCATGATAAATCAATAAATCTGGTCAATGCGGTGTAAAAATCATCCCGCTTTTTCCCCTTGTTTCCGGCAGATTCACTCAAACACGTTTGCATATGGGTGGAAATAATCGCCGCGCCGGTTTTTTTTATTGCCGAAGTTACGGCGGAAACCTGGGTCAGCACATCAACGCAGGGCGCTTCGTCGGCGATTAAACGCTGCAACCCCCGTACCTGGCCTTCAATCCGTTTTAAACGGGAGATGATTTTTTTCTTTTCCATGTCTTTTTATACCCCTGGGGGGTATATAGGCATGAGAAACGATTCCTGTCAAGATATTTATTGTCATTCATTATTCGGTGTTTATAATATTGTCAGAATTTGTCAATGCCCAGCGCAGACAAGTGCCGGTACCCTCGTTCCTGAGGCTTTTGTCACGGTTTTGCTTGCGCAATTATGAAAACTGATGTAATTCTCAGGCGCAAATATTTAAAAGGCAAGGTAACAAAATGAGCGTTCAGCAATCCCGAAAACAGCAAGGTTCTCTGCTCGGTGAACAGCAGAATATCATCCTTGATTCCATTGCCGACGGGGTTTTTACCGTGGACGGGGATTGGCGGATTACCTCATTCAACCGTGCTGCCGAAAACATAACCGGTGTTTCCCGCAAAGAGGCCATAGGCCAGCTCTGCAAAGATGTATTAAAAGCGGATACCTGTGAAAAAAACTGCTGCCTGCGGGCAACCATGAAAAACGGCGAACCAATTATCAATAAAAATGTATATATCATTGACGCCGAAGGCAAAAGACGTCCCATCAGTATTTCCACGGCCCTGCTGCGTGACAGAAAAGGGAATCTTCTGGGGGCAGTGGAAACAATCCGCGATATGAGTACAGAGGAAAACCTGCGCAAAGCCATTTTGCAGAAATATGATTTTGCCGACATCGTTTCAAAAAACCATAGAATTATGGAATTGTTCAATATCCTGCCGGATATCGCGGAAAGCCCGAGTACTGTTTTGATTGAGGGGGAAACCGGTACGGGAAAAGAACTTGTCGCCCGCGCCATTCACAATTTAAGCCTGCGCAAAAAATATCCGTTTATCGCCGTTAATTGCAGTGCGCTGCCCGATACTCTGCTGGAATCGGAACTGTTCGGTTACAAAGCCGGAGCTTTTACCGATGCGAAAAAAGACAAGCCCGGCCGGTTTCGCCTGGCGGAAAACGGCACGCTGTTTCTGGATGAAATCGGAGATGTTACTCCCGCCATGCAGGTGAAACTGCTGCGGGTTTTGCAGGAAAAAACTTATGAACCGCTGGGAGCGACCGACAGCGTAGAACACAATGTCCGTATTATTGCGGCGACTAATAAAAATCTCGATGAGCAGGTCCGGCAGGGGCGTTTCCGGGAAGATTTGTTTTACCGGATTAATGTTTTCAAAATTTCTCTGCCGCCGCTGCGTGAGCGCATGGAGGATATCCCGCTGCTGATTGATCATTTTCTTGCCCGTTTCAATATCTTGCAGAAAAAAGACATCAAAGGTCTGAATGACGAGGCCATGTCCGTGCTGATGTCCTACAGTTATCCGGGAAACATTCGTGAACTGGCTAATATCATAGAAAGGGCTTTTATTCTGTGTAAAACAGGATTCATTGAAAAGAAACACCTGCCGGAAGCGCTTTTTTCCGATATCGGTATTCACGTACAGCAAATTACATCTTTGCGCGATATGGAATCTGCCTGCCTTATCAGTGCCCTCAAACAGAATAATTGGAACAGGCCGCAAACAGCCGCAGCGCTTGGTATGCATAAAAGCACGCTGTATCGCAAAATCAAATCGCTGGGCATCAAGTTGCCGCAATAAAAAAGCAGTCGCATTTATGCCGCAAGTCGCATTAAATGTTGCGATTATGCGACATAATTTCCATTCAACCATTTCCGCTGATTATCGTAACATATTGTTATTAATTATCTAACAGGTAATTTAGCCTTGTGGCATCTTGCTTGCAAATCAATTACCAATTTATTTTTACGGCAATAGTATTTTAAGAATTTGGATGTCGGGAAGTTGTTGTCGTTTGAGGGGATAAGGAACAGAATGTTAAACACTTTTTCTAACGGACAGTTTCACAATGTTGATATTGTTCAAATTTAACCGAAGGAGGATGGTATGGAACGAAGAGAATTTTTAAAGGGTGTTGCCGCGACAGGCGCCGGAGTTGCGCTGTCGGGCGGGGCAGGTATGTTATCTATGGCGCAAGCTGCGCCGGGCAAAGAAGATTTCGGAGAGATTAAGGGTTTGAAAGTGCATTGCATCTCTGAGACAAGCTGGTTTGACAATGCGACTCTCGGTAAAGACATCAAGGCCTGCGGCGGAATCAACACATATCAGTATAATGTTGATTGGAATGTGGAAAATCTTGGAGGCTATGCGGCGTTGGTGGAAGTGGAAGCGCTGGACGGCAAGATAACGAAATATCTGCTCGACAGCGGCTGGAACACGGAATGGATGGATTATGTTTTTGCCAAAGACGGCATTGATAAAATGCTTAAAAGCAAAGAAATCAATACTTTAATAATTTCCCATGACCACATTGACCACTATTACGGACTGGAGAGCACCCTGAAGCATCAACCCGACATCAAAATTTACTTTCCCGGCACTTCCATGAAAGAAAGTTTTGCGCTGCTCAAGGGAGCTGATTATTCGAAAAAACCAGGTCAGCCCAAAAACAAATATCCGCACAAAGGAGAGTTAATCGTAACCAAGACGAATCAGCTCTATAAACTGCAGGATGGAGCAGCGCTGGTTTTCTTTGATGCGCCGGCGACGCTTCAGGTAAGAGGCGAGAATGTTCTGTATTTCAAAGTTAAAGACAAGGGATTCGTGACCGTCACCGGTTGCTGCCATCCGGGCATTGTTACGTTATTCAATTATTCCCGCCGGAATTTCAAGGACGGCGATAAGAATTACGGTTGCTACGGCGGCCTGCATATTTCGCCCTTCGAGAACTGGGATCCGAAGATGGATGATCTGATTCAGGGTGTCAAGGCGCTGAATATGAAAAAAATCGCCTGTAACCACTGCACCGGCTGGATTTGGGCGGAAAAGGCTGCGCAGATGGGGCTTCCCATTGTCAAAGGCACCAACAAGAATCTTTCCTATAAAAAGACGGGAACGCTGTCCAAAGCAAAAACTTCCAACGTCTATCTGGGAAACGGCGACGATATTGTTTTCTAACGGAAGACAAAACGATTAATTCTTATTCATCATGTCTGTCAAGGGGGACGTCTCCTGCGGGAAATAATGGTTCTCGCAGGATCGTCCACCTGTTTTTTTGCCAGAATATTCGACATGGTTACGCATAAAAATATATTGGAGGTATGCTGTTATGAGTACGAATAATGCAGGTAATAACTGGCTGGCGACCAGAGAACTTATTCCGCGCTGGCCGGTAGCAATTTCCGGACTGGCCAATTTGGTTGCTCTGTTGATTGCCGTTTTTGCCATTTGGTGGATATTTTTTTCCAATACAGGAGTATTTAAACTTTACACGCCGCTTTTGGGTTTTTCTCTGGTAATCTGGACGCTGCTCATTATCCTTTGGCAGGCAGAACTCTTTGATTTCTGGCCGTTTCAACGCAAATTTTTGAATGATGCCAATCCGCTGGCCAAGGGCGCAGTATTTACAGCAATAACAATTCTTCTGTATCTGATTCTGGTAATCGGCATCGTGTATTTTGTTATCGGCCAACTGGGCGTTACTTACTTCAACTGGCATAGTCTGATGAAGTACGGAGAAATCGGACAGGATGCCATTTCCACCAGAGAAACCGCGTCCTGGGCGATGATTTCGCTCTCAGTGCCGTTCTTTCTGATCAGCGTATGGTTCATGCTTGGAATCGGAGACAATCTGTTTCCGGAGCTGAAGCAGCCCAAACGGGGTGTCGCCATGTTAGGTTTGATAGCTGTTATCGGCATAGTACTCTACGCGATTTTCTTTCATCCACACATTGGTTCCATGTTTTATCCGAAGCAGATTTATGCGGCAGTTCCGCCCTGGTGGCAGGGATTTGCTCACACGAACAGTTCGGAATTCAGTCTCGGCATACTTTTTTGCTCCGTTATCGGTGTTTTTTATGCTTTTCACATGTGGGATGGACAACCGTTCAACCTGGTGAAAAAACAACCGTGGCGCTTCATTTTTTTCGCCGTAGTGAGTTTGATTCTCGGCTATGTTATTTTTCAGGGACAGCTTTTGATTTTCAATTACCTTTGGGATGAGGCATACGCTGGCGGGCAAAACGAAATGAATTTCGGCTGGCGCTACAGCCACACGGTTACGATGGCAAACTTTGTTCTTGTTATCGCCATCATTCAAAATGTCTTTTTCGGCAAGGCATACATAAAGCTTCCGGGCATCGTCCGCGGAATTATTAAAACAGTTGTGGCAGTTGCCGTGGGGCTTCTCTTTGCCTGGGCCTATTACAAATGGGCGCCGTCATTGCTCGGAGTCTGTGAAGGAGTTTCCCATCCTTCGGAAAATGCCGCGGCATTTCTGATTATGGTCATTAACCTGCTCATGATTCAGGATTACTTTATGGACGGCTGGCCGGGATATAAACTGAAAAAGAAGTGATGCTGGCAGTATATTTCCCGCAGGCCCGATATTGGAGCCTGCGGGAAAAAAGTTATCGCCAAGGATGAAAATGCTATGTCAAACAGGGAGCTTGTTGATTACATCTCTGCGACGGAAATCAAACTGAACGAGATATTTCAGCGCGTCTTTCAAAACGACGGGGCGCGCACGCACCTGGGTTTTTCTCAGATTTCTCAGGCTCCTCCCGATCAAGGCCTTCCCGGATGGTATCTGTGGTTTAAAGACAGCAAAGGTCCTTTCTACATCGGAATTATCGGCGAAAATGTTTCTCTGCCGGATTCCTCTTTAAAAGAATCGGCACCGCGCGAACCGGTCAGGGGTGTCCAATTTGTCATTCGTTATTTTCCCGCTATTGAAGAAGATATTTTTGAATCTTTTTCCTGTTTTGAACAGCTATTCAGGATGAGTGAAAACATTGATGATACGGGAGCGACTACTTTCGCGGGTGCGCGCAACATGCACGAGAGTTTTTATGTGGTTGGCTATATGACTATTTCGTTTAATTCCAATAATGATATTGATTTCTTCTGCCGGGCTCCGGAGAGATGGAGAACCTATCATACCGACGGGCTGGCTCTTCCTGATTCGGCAGGTGTAAAAAAACAAGTGCTTTTGCCGGGGGAACGCGATCGGGATGTTGCAGGATGGAATTTAAGCCGTTATGCTTTTGATAAAATTATTTCCGCATACGGTTTTTTGATGCATCGCAAGCCTTCCATTGTCGGAGTATCAGCCTGTCCGTCAGTTGAATATTTCATAGATGAATCAAAAAATATTACGGAAGCAAAAAACGAACAACTGAAGGATTTTTTACTTTTAGTTTCCTTCAGCCAGAATATTAATTTGTGGGAGGCAGAGAAGATGCTTCAGGCGGAATCAAGGAATCTTATTGGTTTGTGGAAAGATCCGAAATCCATACCTCCGGCATGGCATAATGATTTATGGTGGTCGGTACCCGATCATCATTTTCATGACGACAGCTGCTATTTATGCAGTTGCTATCACGAACACCACTAGTACTTCAGAGGGAGCAGGACAATATGACCGACCTGTCACGCCGAAACCTTTTTAATGATTATTTCTTTAAGAATACCATACGTTTGATAGCTGAGATTCAAAAAGTTTATACCGATGTAAAAACTGAAGTTGCCGATGCCTGTGCCGAGACGAAAAACGATCTGGATTATTTTGATTCCTTTGAGTCAGCCTATCCTCTGATATCGGAGAGTTCTTATTTTCTGGATGATGAAGTGGCGCGCCTGAAAATAGATACCAAAGATATGACCCAGCTGGAAATTGTCAAAGAAATATACAAAAGAAACAAACAGAATAATAACGAAGAACTATAAAGGCAGGATTGCTGCCGTTCTCCATACTGATTATCAAAAAGTTACCTTTGCGAACCGGACCAGTACAGGAAATCATTTGTTGAATATTTCGGATTGAGTTCAACTGGTTTATCAAAACCTTAAAATGCCGCCCGCTGGTCAATATTGCAGGTAAAATCGCGTTCTTGCGACGGTGTCGCAATAGCCGTCTTATTCATACAACAATTACGGCGTTTCACTGTGCTCGCGCAGCGCCATATCATATTGTTAATATTAGCTAAAGCGCAATTATGCTTTGTTGGCATTTTTTATGCTAAATAATTTAATTGTTGAAAAGATACTTACGTAAAAGTCGCTGCAGGAAAAGAGTTGGTATGAAAATAGCCCTGTCCGTATTCCACGATTCTATTTCCACCGTATTTGATGCGGCGGAGCAACTTTTAGTAGTGGAGACGGATGAAACAAACGGGCAAAAACGGAAGTTGGTCAGGCTTACCGCAGCGGATGTGGTGGGCAGAGTAAGCCAGCTGAAAGAGGAGGGAATTGATATCTTGATTTGCGGCGCCATTTCCCGGCCAATGCAGGTTGCCATAGCGGCAAAGGGAATTGTCGTTTATCCTTTTATTCGCGGTTCCGTCGAATCGTTGATTACGGCTTATTTAAGCGGCAATCTGGAAAAACCTCTTTACGCTCTGCCCGGCTGCCACAGGCAATTCGGTGCGGCAGGCGGCGGCGGGCGAAGGAATCACGGCAGGAGATGTCGCTTGCGGTAAGCGTTTATGCAGATTATCGCTTTGTTAGCTTCAACTATGAATGACAGGTGTCTAATCTGAAATCAAAATTTCGCATGAGATGGCAGGTTGAATTATTAACAGCGGGAAGCTTAAAGAAACATAATTTATAGTGACCGGGTCAGTTGTTGCTGATGACAGGTCGTGAAGGCAAAGGAGAAAAAATTGAATCAGTCCATACCCAAAGAATTGTTTTTTACCAAAGGTGTCGGCACGCACCGTGAACAGCTTCATTCGTTTGAACTGGCACTGCGCGATGCCGGCATTGAAAAATGCAACTTAGTTCAGGTTTCCAGCATTATGCCGCCGGGATGCCGCATAATCTCCCGCACCGAGGGCTTGAAAAGGCTAAAGCCCGGCGCAATTACTTTTTGTGTTATGAGCAGGTGTTGCAGTAATGAACCGCGCCGGTTGATTTCAGCGGCGATCGGTTGCGCAATTCCGGTTGATAAAAAAACTTATGGTTATATCAGTGAACATCACGCTTTTGGCTTTACTGAAAGACAAACAGGGGATTACGCGGAAGATCTGGCGGCGGCGATGCTGGCTTCCACTCTGGGTATTGATTTTAATGTAGATGAAGGCTGGGATGAAAAAAAGGAGTTGTTCAAAATCAGCGGAAAAATAGTCGGGACAAGAAATACAACTCAGTCATCCGTTTTAAAGACAAACGAATATACAACAGTGCTGGCAGCGGCAGTTTTTGTTTTTTAATGAGCCCCAAACTTCAGAAGCGAAGCGCACTGAAGTTTGATGGGCGAATTATCCCCGAGGCGAAGCCGAGCGGGATTAATGAAACCTTTTTTTTCAGAAGCGAAGCGCACTGAAGTTTGATGGGAATTAGTGAATCAAAAGTTTCAAAAACGAAGTGCATTGAAATCTGATAGACGAACTATCCTGCCGGAAGGCAAGGATATCCCGGATTGTAGGGGAAACGAGACCAATGATTTTTAAAAGACCGCAGGAGATGAATGAAATAAATACAACAAACCGAGGTTCCGGCGCAGGCGCCGGACAGGGACGGGGAAGAATGCAGGGAGGAAAGGCGATGGGGGCTGGCGGAAATTGCCTGTGTCCCGGTTGCGGGCATCGCCAACCGCATAAACGAGGCGTGCCCTGCACGCAGGTTCAATGTCCGAAGTGCAAAAAAACGATGATTCGTGAATAGATAAGGAAAGGAGATTACGGTTATGCCCAGAGGAGATGCAACAGGCCCGCAGGGAATGGGGCCGATGACGGGAAGAGGCGCGGGTTACTGCGCTGGTTTCAATGCTCCGGGATATATGAATAATATTCCCGGTAGGGGACTGAGAACGGGTTTTGGCCGGGGTATGGGTGGTCGCAGCATGCGCGGCGGCGGTTTCGGTTTTCGCAATCGCTTTTTTGCCACGGGTTTTCCCGGCAGAGCATGGTTCAGCGCTTACACTGAACCATATCAAAACGCCAATCCGGAAACGGAAAAAGAATTTTTACGCGATCAGGCAACTGCGTTGGAAAATGAATTGAAAGCGATTAAAGCCCGCATCAGCGAATTGGAAAGTGAAAAAGCCAAAAAATAAAAATTATTAAAATGATTTTGTTTTGCCAATACCATCCCAAGCGGAGCAGCTCAAAGCGGGTTGCTCCGCTTAAATTGTTAAGAAGGAGAATTTTCTTGAAAAAAATCGGAATAATTATTTGCGCAAGATATCTTGATTGCGGCGGCGGCAAATGTTTTCGCTCGCTCAAGGAACGCCAGGGAGCATTTTCCATCTATAGTAGGGAAGAAAATGTTGAAATTGCCGGTTTTGCCAATTGCGGCGGCTGTCCGGGAGGAAATATTGAGTATGTACCGGCGGAATTTCTCAAAAACGGCTGCAATATAATCCATCTGGCCACCGGTTTTGTCGTGGGGTATCCACCATGCCCGTATATCCGCCAATTCAAGGAATTTATCGAAACGCAATATGGAATGCCGGTGATTATAGGCACTCATCCTATTCCGTTGAAATATCTTGAGAGCCACAATAAGCTGACCTTCTGGAACGATTGCCGTATGGAAGAGCTGGCTGCAAACCTGGTGGCAGAGCCGGCGGAAATAATGAAATCGTATAATTAAAAGACAGTGAGGAAAAACGAAATGAAAATAGCAGTGACGACATCGGGAAAAGATTTGAGTGCGCCCTTGGACAGCCGTTTCGGGCGCGCTCCGAAATTTTTAATTTACGATCTGGACGCCAATTCCTTTGAGATAATTGATAACGCACAGAATCTAAATGCAGCGCAGGGTGCCGGCATTCAGTCAGCGCAGAATATCGCAAGACTGGGAGTGGGCGCTTTGATCACCGGCCATTGCGGGCCGAAGGCTTTTCGTGTGTTGCAGGCAGCGGACATCAAAATATATAACTCGACAGCCGCAACTGTTGAAGAAGCCCTGAATCAATATCGCAGCGGTAAAATCGCCGAGGCGGCTGGTGCGGATGTGGAAGGCCACTGGTAATGACTGAAGAAAAAATAATTTACCGGCCGATTGGCATTATCCACAGCGAACATCAGCTGGCGGAAGAAACGCCCATTCAACCCGTTTATGCGGAGGAATGCCACGGCGAAGTTGAAGTGTTCGAGCCATACGCCGCGGGACTGAGCGACCTGGACGGATTTTCACATGTTTATCTTTTGTATCATTTCCACCGGGCGCGGGAAGTCAAATTGCGGGTGAAACCATTTTTACAGGATGTGGAGCGGGGGGTATTCTCTATCCGTGCTCCCTGTCGCCCCAACGCTATCGGGTTGAGTGTTGTAAAACTGCTCAAAATTGCCGGCCGCATTCTTCATATCGCGGGCGTGGACATTATTGACGGCACGCCGCTTCTGGATATCAAGCCTTACACCGCCAAGTTTGATTTTGTCTGTACGACCAAAAACGGCTGGCAGGATGAGGTGGATGAAAAAACGGCGCAAAGGCGCGGCAAAAGAAACTATTCGCGGAAAAGCCCGCAAAAAAAGGATATAAAATAATGACCGGGAAGGAACAGCAAAGCGATTTTGCCTTTCGCCTGATGGCCTGGGAGTTCAAGTTGCGTGACTGGCTCCGGCCTCCGGAAAATATTTTGCGGGAAGCAGGAGTCCGCGCAGGCATGCGGGTCCTTGATTTCGGGTGTGGGCCGGGCGGTTTTTCTCTGGCCGCGTCAGCATTGGTCGGCAAGCGGGGATTTGTTTATGCGCTCGACATCCAGCCCGTCGCTTTGCAATATGTTCAGTCTGCCGCAAAACGGCTAAGTTTGGAAAACATCAAAACAATCCATACAATTGATTTCATTACCAGCGAGACCGTAGATTTCGTTATGCTCTATGATGTTTTTCATGATCTTTCAGCCTCCTCTGCTGTTTTGTTTGAATTATATCGGAAACTCAAAGCGGAGGGCATACTGTCCGTTAGCGATCACCATTTAAAGAAAGATGATTTGCTGAGAGCAGTGACGAAAGACGGGTTTTTTCAGCGCAAGGACAGCACCAAATGGACTTCGCAATTCATTAAAACAACAAGAAAAGAGAAGAACAACGGTGATGCGCCATGAAAACTTCCCTTGATTGCATTCCCTGTTTTATCCGCCAGGCATTGGAAGTCTCACGCCTTGCCTCACAGGACGAAAAGATACGGGAAGATATCATGCGCCGGGCTTTGTCTTGTCTGGCCGCAACAGATCTGACGAAATCGCCGCCTTATGTTGCGCGGAATTTGCATCGCAGCCTCAGAGAATTTACCGGTCTGGCCGATCCTTACTTGCGGGAAAAGGAAAAGCACAATCAGCTGGCGCTGACCCTGTTAAATGACATGAGGGTGAAAATTGACGCATCACCCGACCCTTTACTTATGGCCATAAAAACGGTTGTCGGCGCAAATGTTATTGACCTGGGCGCAAAAAATAATAACAGGGCGTACATGCAAGACATTCCTTCTCTGCTGGCAGAGGCGATGCACGAAACTCTTTTCGGACAAGATGCTTACCGGCAATTGCAATACACGCTTGCCGGGGCTGAAAATATTTTGTATCTTGCCGACAATGCCGGAGAAATAGTATTCGATCGTTTGTTTATTGAAAAAATATCGCCGGAAAAAGTTACGCTGGCTGTGCGAGGCGCTCCCGTGATTAATGATGCGACAAGGGAGGACGCGCTGGCGGCAGGCCTCCGGGATATTGTAAAAATAATTGATAACGGCTCGGACGCGCCGGGAACGATACTGCCGGATTGCAGTCCGGAATTTCAGCGTTGTTTTGCTGAGGCCGATTTGATTATTTCCAAAGGCCAGGGTAATTTTGAAACGCTGGTTGACGAAAAACGTGAAATATATTTCCTTTTTAAAATTAAATGTCCGATTATCGCATCGCACATTGGCCTGTCCGTGAATAAGCATGTTTTGGTGCGATCGAATGACGGAATTTCAGATATAGGGAGGCCATTATGAAAATTGCCGTTGCCTCCGGCAAAGGCGGAACAGGAAAAACAACAGTCGCCGTGAACTTGGCTCGCACCATGGATAAACCGGTGTACCTCCTGGATTGCGATGTCGAAGAGCCCAATGCTCATCTTTTCCTGCCGGCAGAAATAAGCGGTGAAGAGGTTGTCAATATCCTTATTCCACAGGTTGATGAAAATCTCTGTGACGGCTGTGGCCAATGCGCGGATTTCTGCCTTTACAATGCAATAGCCGTGCTGGGAAAGACGCCGATCATTTTTCCTGAAATGTGTCACGCCTGCGGCGGCTGTGAAAAGGTCTGTCCGCAGAAAGCAATCAGCGAAGTCGCTAAAAGAATCGGCATTCTGGAAATGAGGCGCTGTGGCGATGTGTCGCTTATCAGCGGCCGTCTCGATATCGGCGTGGCAATGGCTCCACCTTTGATCCGTGCCGTTAAGAACAGCCTGCCTGCCGATATGCCGGTTATTATTGACGCGCCGCCGGGGACATCCTGTCCGGTGATTGCCGCCATCCGGGATACGGATATGATCCTGCTGGTTACGGAACCGACGCCGTTCGGACTCAACGATCTTGCGCTTGCCGTGGATATGGTTCGTGAGCTGAAGATTCCCTTTGGCGTTGTCGTCAACCGGATGGGAAGTGGCGATGAACGTGTGCAGGAATTCTGTAAAAAAGAAGAAGTTTCCATTTTACTGGAGATACCGGACGACCGCCAAATTGCCGAAAAATATTCCCGCGGAATTATGATGGTTGATGCCCTGCCGCAGTACCGTATTTTTTTTACTAGACTGTTAACGGAAATAAATTCATTCCCGAAAAAGAAGGAAAATTAATATGCCAACCTACGAATATGAATGTATTAAGTGCGGTCTGCGCTTCGAAAAACAACAAAGCATTAAAGATGAATCACTCAAAGAGTGTCCCGAGTGTCACGGTGATGTAAAAAAAATTATCAGCGGCGGCGGTGGTTTTATTTTAAAATCAGCGGGTGCGGGCAATAGTGCGTCAGCAAAAAGCTGTTCACTTGAGACAACGGGAAGAACCTGTTGCGGGGCAACTTCGCGTTGCGGCAAACCGGCCTGTGGAGATTAAAGATGGCGGGGACACCTTACAAATATGTCTACGGTCCTGTTTTGTCGCGCCGCCTGGGGCGTTCGCTGGGAATTGACATTATACCTTTCAAGACATGCACTTATGATTGCATCTACTGCCAACTGGGAAAAACAACAAACAAAACAATAGAACGGCGTTCCTATGCCCCTGTCGCGGATATTTTAAACGAGCTGAAGCGAAAACTGATGACCGGCATATCTGCCGATTATATCAGCGTCGCCGGTTCGGGAGAACCGACACTGCATTCGGATATCGGCGAACTGATTATTAAAATCAAAAGCCTGACAGATATTCCTGTTGCCGTCATTACCAACGGGTCTCTTCTGTGGATGCGCGAGGTCCAGGAAGCCCTGATGCCGGTTGATATTGTGCTTCCTTCACTGGATGCCGGAGATGAGGCATTGTTTCAATATGTTAATCGTCCGCATGAAGCAATTTCCTTTACGCAGATGGTTGACGGCCTTGTTTCTTTTGCCGGGGGGTTTTCCGGTGAAATCTGGCTGGAAATCATGTTGCTTGCCGGTGTAACCGGCATGGATGCGGAAATAAGAAAAATTGCCGTCCTAACGGAAAAAATAAAAGCGGCAAAAATTCAGCTTAACACTGTTTGCCGTCCGGCTCTGGAGGATTTTGCCTGTGCTCTGGATAAAAAAAAGATGGAGAAACTGGCGGAACTTTTTTCTGGTAAGGTAGATATTATCAATGATGACAAAAGCAGTCGTCTCTCCGGTACCTACGAAGGTGACTCAACTAATTCCGATATCTTAGATTTGCTGGCAAGGCGTCCCTGTTCAATTGAAGGTATTTGCTCCGGGCTTGTCCTGAATCCTCACGACGCGGCAAAAAGGCTCCGGAAGCTGCTTGAAGATAATTTGATTACGATATTGCGTAGCGATGATAAAGTATTTTATAAAATAAAGGAAAAAAGAGAACCAACAATGAGGTAAATTAATGCCGGATAAAATTAAAGCACCAATAGCAATTGAAGGATTGAAGATTACCATCCCCCTGGCAGTTCTTACCATCCTGCTGTTTTTTGCGGGCTGGCAAATCGCCGGTCTTATCCTGCTGGCAATCACCGTGTTCATGCTTTTCTTTTTTCGCGATCCCGACAGGGCGATTCCGCAGGGCGAGGGTTTAGTTGTCTCGCCGGCTGACGGCAAGGTGGTTGTAATTAAGGATATCCATGAAAAAGACTATCTGCAAAGTAAAAGAAAGCAAATCAGCATTTTTCTTTCCGTTTTCAACGTGCATGTAAACAGAGCGCCAATCAGCGGCACAATCGAAACCGTTAAATACAATCCCGGAAAATTTCATATCGCCGCAGTTGAAAAGGCATCGCTCGAAAACGAACAAACGGCAATGGTCATTGCCGATGGAAACAGGAAAATACTAGTCAAACAAATTGCCGGAATTCTGGCGCGACGCATCATTTGCTATGCAAAACAAGGCAATACGATTGAAATCGGCTCGCGTTACGGGCTCATCTGCTTCGGCTCGCGGGTTGATATTTTTCTGCCGGAGGATGCGGAAATTAATGTAAAATTAGGCGATAATGTCAAGGGTGGCAGGGACATTATCGCGATTTTAAAATAATACTTACAGGGAAAATAGTGGAAAATAAGATAATTGAAAACCATCAACGTTTTCTGGAGCGCGTGGCGCTTCATAGAAAATTCGGCTACGATATTGACAAGGAAAGGTCTTTTATTATTGAAAAGGCTCGTCCTGTTGCGGGGAATATTCTGGAGGCCGGCACAGGAAAAGGCTATTTTGCTCTGGCCCTGGCCCGGGAAGGTTTTGATTTCACTTCGTTTGATATTTCTGATACGGAGCAGCAATATGCCCGGCTTAATCTGATGTATTACGGCTGGGAAAAGCGGATTCGTTTTGATTTGGCAGACGCCGCGGCGCTTCCCTACGCGGATGGTTCTTTTGATGCTGTTTTTTCCGTTAATATGATTCATCATCTTTCATCTGTTACCAGAGTTATAAATGAATTTATCAGGATTTTATCCCCTTCAGGAAAATTAATATTAAGCGATTTTAATGCACATGGTATGGCGATAATGGATAAAGTTCACGCTTCGGACGGAAGAAAACACGAAACAGGAGAAGGCACGCTGGCCGACGCCAGGGCAATAATAATTAAAGCCGGATTTAAGCTGAGCGAATATCAAAGCGAATCCCAGGATGTAATTGTTGCCTGCCGGATAAAATAATATTTTTTGTATTTATGATTAAAGAGCATCAGAAACAGGATACGCAATGGACAGCAAAAAAGATGTAGAAAAATATGTGGAGACATGCCGGGAAGAACTCTGGCGGAATATTTTCCGGATTGAAATCGAATACCTGGTTGCCAACCTGAAGGGATGCCGTGATATCTTAAGCGTTGGTTGCGGCCCGGCAATTATTGAGGGAGAATTAGCAGCAGGGGGATTCCATGTCACAGGGCTGGATGTTTCGCAAACGGCCTTAAAATGCGCGCCGGACAGCGTAAGAACAATTGCCGGGAAAGCGGAAGAAATGTCTTTTCCCGCTTCTTCTTTTGATGCCGTTATTTTTGTGGTTTCCCTGCAATTCGTCGAGGATTATCAAAAAGCCCTGCAAAAAGCAGCGGGAGTATTACGTCCGGAAGGAAAAATTATTTTGATGCTGCTTAATCCGCAGTCGGATTTTTTCAAAGAAAAAATGGCTGAACCGGATTCGTATGTTAATTTCATCCGGCACAAGAATTTACAGGAGATAGAAGAAGCGGCGTCCGAATATTTTTCAATTTCCGGCGAATATATGCTTGGCATAAAAGGCGATGATATTTTTGCCAGTGATGATCCCTCTCGTTCCGCTCTGTACGTAATTAGCGGACAACTGCTCAAATAGGCTTTGTGATGAAAAATGTATATCATGAAGTGGATATAGCCAGAAAACTGTTTGGACTTTCGTCTGGCGCCACGCTGGAAGAAACGAAAAAACGCTACCGCAATCTTGCCAAAAAATGGCATCCGGATATCAACAAATCCGCAGAGGCCAAACAGAAAATGCAGGAGTTCAACGAAGCGTACGCCCTGCTTTTGCAAAAAGAATTCGGTGTCCTTGATCCTTGGGATGAAATCGAGAAATGGTGGTGGCAGCGATTCGGTAATGACCCGATTTGGGGCAATAATTTCCCCGAAGAAAATGCGGAAAAACCGGCGAGGGGAAGCGGACGAAAAATACTGCCGGTAAACAAAAGGGGCAACAAATGAAAGAATTGGTTGTTATCAGCGGCAAGGGGGGAACAGGCAAAACAAGCATTACAGCTTCCTTTGCCGTGCTAGCGGGAAAAGTCGTTGTATGCGACTGCGATGTTGACGCCGCGGATTTGCATCTTGTTTTATCGCCGCAAATCCACCGGCAGGAAGATTTCTATTCCGGCCATCTGGCCATGATCAATCAGGAAAAATGCGTCGCCTGCGGCTTATGCGCGGAGTATTGCCGATTTGATGCGGTCAAAAAGAAAATAAACGCCGCCGGAAATGAGGAATATTTAATTGATACCGTATCCTGTGAAGGCTGCGGTGTTTGCGTGAGGTTTTGTCCGGCAAATGCTATTGATTTTCCCGAAAGCCTGTGCGGTCAGTGGTTTGTTTCCGATACCCGCTGCGGGCCGATGGTGCATGCGAAACTGGGTATAGCCGCGGAAAATTCCGGCAAGCTTGTTTCCACAGTGCGCCGGGAGGCAAAAGATATTGCAGAAAAAGAAAATTATCCTCTGATCATTGTGGACGGGCCGCCGGGAATAGGCTGTCCGGTAATTGCATCGCTTACCGGTGCCTCTCATGTGTTAATAGTGACCGAGCCTACCGTTTCGGGAGAGCATGATATGGAGCGGGTTTTGTCATTAACAAATCATTTTCAAATTCCGGCGGCGGTTTGTGTCAACAAGTGGGATATCAACCCTGTCAAGACAGAGTCAATTGAGCAAAAAGCTCTCGCAGCAAAAGCAACTATTGCCGGGAGGATTTGCTACGACCGTGCGGTTACCCGCGCGCAAATACAAAAAAAAGCGGTTGTGGAAATCGCTGCACCCAGCGCCGACGACATTCGTCAGCTTTGGATAAATCTAAATCTTCAGGAGGCAGTAAATATAAATGGAAAAAATCATTGAATTGGCAAGTCTTTGCTCGAAAGCCGCTAAACATGCGCAAGACCCGTATAACATGGGAGTACTGGAAAAATTCAACGGCCACGCCAAAGTTACCGGGCCCTGTGGGGACACCATGGAATTTTGGCTTGATGTGAAAAACGGAAAAATAGAAAAGATTTCCTTTATTACGGACGGATGTACTCCTTCGCTCGCGAGCGGGAGTATGGCGACATGTCTGGCGCAGGGAAAAACCATCGCGGAAGCAAAAGCTATCACGCAGAAGGACATCCTCAGGGAGTTGGGCGGTTTGCCTGAAGACGGCGAACACTGTGCGCTATTGGCCGCCAATACGCTGAAAGCGGCATGTGAGAACTACGAAAAAGAAACAAAGACAGGGAGCGCAAAGAAGACGTGCGATACCTGCGGTGACGCCACCTGCTCGGCGGCAAAAAAGCGCAAGGAAGAATCGCCGGAGGAATTTGCCGACCGGCGTAAACTGCAGTCGAGGCTTTGCCGCATCAAACATAAGATTGTCGTACTTTCGGGTAAGGGCGGCGTCGGCAAAAGCACGGTTGCCGTCAATCTGGCCACAGAGCTCGCCTTGTCGGGTCTTGGCGTCGGTCTTTTGGATGTTGATATCCACGGCCCCAGTATTCCGACGATGCTCGGTTTGGAAAACCAGACGCTGACAGGAACGGAAGAGGGTTTAATGCCGGTTTCATTCGGAATGATGAAAATAATGTCAATCGGTTTTATGCTGCGTAACGCTGATGATGCCGTCATCTGGCGCGGTCCCATGAAAATGGGAGTAATCAAGCAGTTCCTTGCCGATGTGGAATGGGGCGATTTGGATTATCTGATTGTTGATGCTCCTCCCGGGACAGGCGACGAGCCTCTTTCTTTATGCCAGTTGATTCAACCGCTCGACGGTGCGGTCATTGTCACCACACCGCAGAAAGTAGCGGCTGTTGATGTGCGCAAATCCATCAGCTTCTGCCGGCAATTGCAGGTGCCGGTGCTGGGTGTTATCGAAAACATGAGCGGTTTTGTCTGCCCGAAATGCGGCGAGCTCACACAAATTCTGCCGTCCGGAGGCGGTAGGAAAATATCCGACGACATGAAGGTTCCTTTTCTGGGAGCTATCCCGATGGATCCCGCCATTGCCCAATCGGGCGACAGTGGACGTGTTTTCGTTTACCATGAAGGGGCAAACCCGACGGCGAAAATCATGCAGGAAATAATTAAACAGATTATTAAACAAATTGGCAACTAATTATAAAAAATAAATTAAGATGGAGGAAAATGATATGAAGATTGCAATACCGTTGGCTGAAGGAAAGCTGGCCATGCATTTCGGACACTGCGCGAGTTTTGCGCTGGTGGAAGTTGATGAAAAAACAAAACAAGTAATTAAAGTGGAGGAAATAGACGCACCGCCCCATCAGCCGGGACTTTTACCGCCGTGGCTTGCCGAACGCGGAGCAAATGTCATTATCGCCGGAGGAATGGGAAGCAGGGCACAGGAGCTGTTTGTTCAACAGGGTATCCGG
>JAKLDS010000026.1 GCA_022703375.1 Deltaproteobacteria bacterium
ATGTTCCAGCACCTCACAGCAGATGACGCAATCAAAGCTGCCGTCGGAAAAAGGCAGGACTCTGATATCGGCATCCAGGAACAGATGATTTTCCCTGATAACGCCGGGAATGTCCCCAAGCAGTTCGCCGGCCTTTTGCAAATCGGCTGAATTTTTATCTATGCCGACAGTCTGCAAACCGGTGATGCCCGCCAGTTCCCTGATATGACGGCCGGTGCCGCAGCCCGCATCGAGAACGACGTCGCCTTTCTGCAAATTCAACTCAGGAAAATCTACGGTGAGCATCAATCGCCTCCCGATAAACTCCGGCAATGCTTGTCGCCGCTTTCGGCCAGCTGAAGGCGGAATTAACCCTCTCCAATCCAGCTTTTGCCAGTCTGTCGCGCCTCTCTCTGTTATTAAGGAGACCAGTTATGGCCATAGCCAGAGCGCCGGCATCGGCGGGTTGAACAATGACACCCGCATCCCCCACCACCTCCGGCAATGCCCCGCCGCTGGTGGCAACCAGGGGTACGCCGCAGGCCATCGCTTCCAAAGCCGGCATGCCGAATCCTTCATACAAAGAAGGCACCACCGCCACTGTCGCCCCGGCGTAATAAGATGCAAATTCTTCATTGGCGATGCGTCCGGTAAAATCAACAATGTCTTCCAGCTTAAGCATCGCAACCTGCTTTTTCACCATTCCGTTCTTTTTCGGCTCGCCGATGACGGTCAACCGGACAGGCCTTGTTTTCTTTACCAATGCCAGAGCTTCCAGCAGGTAGCGCAGCCCCTTGAGCGGAGTATCCGCGCTGTTGGTGACGATAAGCGAATTATCAGGTCTCAGCTCGTTCTCTATCGGATAAAAATACTCGGCATTTATACCGTTATGCACAACGCGGAATTTATCCTCGGCAATGGCAAACTCCACGGCAATATCTTTCTTGGCGCATTCGGAAACGGTAATAATGTGGGATAACTTTTTGGCCACCCTTTTCTGCATGCGGATAAAAGAATACCAGCGCCTGATTTTTATTTTCTGGAAAAGAGATTTTGCCGCTTTGAATTCTTCCAGCCTGTCCACCGTTATGGGATGATGGATTGTCGCAACTGTCGGTAAACCCAAACGCATCAGACTGCCGATGCCGTAAGCAAGGCACTGGTTGTCGTGAACAATGTCGAACTGGGCAAAGCATTTTTGCAAGTGGCGCCGCGCCCGTACACCGAAAGTAAAAGGTTCCGGAAAACTGCCGCTGCACATGCTCAGGAATTCATACATGTTCAGAGGCTGAGCGAGATCGCGAAACCGGCTCACTTTAAAGAGATGTTCCGGATTATAAAGATCCAGGCTGGGAATTTTCCTCAGACGAACATTGGTGTCCAGATGGGGATAAGGCTGGCCGGAAAGAACCTCGACATAGTGGCCGAGATCACTGAGAGCCTTGCTGAGATGCCGGATATAAACACCCTGCCCGCCGCAGGCGGGATTACCGCGATATGTCAAAAGACAGATTCTTAAAGGCCGGGCTTCTTCATTTTTTGTCACGCGATCGCCCTCTGGATAAGATTTTGCGAATTGACGAACATGTCGTCAATTTCCTTTTTCGCCAATCCGGCACCCAGAGCAATTTTTACCGCCATCTCGCGCCCGACAAAATCCGCCGGAGCATGCGCATCATCATTAAGCACCAGCGCTGCTTTAAACTGGCGGGCGAGTTTGGCGACATGGCCGTTGGTCAGGCTGTGACCCCGTCGGGTGGTAATTTCCAGATAAATACCGCGCGCGGCGGCCAGTTTCGCTTCTTCTTCCGTGAGCAAGCCCGGATGAGCCAGAATATCAATATCCGCCTCCAGCGCCGCCTTATTGGTTCCCGCGGGCACCGGTTCCACCAGCGTCTCGCCGTGGACGACAATTATTTTCGCTCCCAAACGGCGGGACTCACAGGCCAGCGCCGCGATATCGCGCGGAGCAACATGAGTCAGCTCAATCCCGGGCAGCACAAGGATATTGCCGTTGCCCGATATCTGTCCGCACACTTTTGCGAGCCGCGGCAGAATAAAATCAAAGTTGGAATGATCCGCATGATCGGTAATTGCGATGGTTTTATAGCCGGCGGCACAGGCGCGCTGGGCAAGTTCGGAAGGTATAAGAACTCCGTCGCTGAAAATTGAATGGGTGTGCAGGTCAATCACGTTAATTCTCCTTGCGAGTCATTATGATGCATTAATGTGATTAACAAATAAATGGCCGCCGGTCAATATCTCAGTTGGACAAAGATACCGGCATAAAAAAGCCCGCAGACATCATGCCTGCGGGCTTTTTTCAATTTTATCTGTCACTGCGATTTCAGCGGAATTCACAGTGGATTGTTCCGGTTTGCATCTTCTTGCAAAACCGGTGTTACTTTACCTCTTCGAAATCGGCATCTACCACATCATCATCTTTTTTACCTGCCGACTGAGAACCGCCACCCTGCTGTGCTCCGCCGTCGCCGCCGGCCTGCGGACCGCCCTGACCCTGCCCGCCGGATGTTTTGGCATACATGGCTTCCGCCAGCTTGTGAGAGACGCTCATCAACTCATCCTGCGCTTTTTTGATAGCGTCAACATCATCACCTTCCAGGGCCTTCTTTGTTTTGGCTATCGCTTCTTCGATTTTTGTTTTTTCCGCGGCATCAACTTTATCACCGAATTCCTTGATATTTTTTTCGACGCTGTAAACCATCGAATCCGCCTGATTCCTGACTTCAATCAGTTCCTTGCGCTTCTTATCTTCTTCGGCATGAGCCTCGGCGTCGCGCACCAGTTTCTGAATTTCCTCTTCGGACAATCCGCTGGAAGCGGTAATCTTGATGCTCTGTTCCTTGCCGGTTCCCAGATCTTTGGCGTTGACATGGACAATACCGTTGGCGTCAATATCAAAAGTAACTTCAATCTGCGGAATACCGCGCGGCGCGGGCGGAATGCCCACCAGCTCAAATCTTCCCAGCGTTCTGTTGTCGGCTGCCATCTGACGCTCACCCTGCAGAACATGAATGCTCACCGCCGGCTGATTGTCCGCCGCAGTGGAAAACACCTGGCTTTTCTTGCAGGGAATTGTCGTGTTCTTCTCAATCAATCTGGTCATGACACCGCCCAGCGTTTCGATGCCCAGGGACAGCGGCGTAACATCCAGCAGCAGAACATCCTTCACATCTCCCTTTAAAACGCCGCCCTGAATAGCCGCGCCGATGGCGACAACTTCATCGGGATTAACACCCCTGTGGGGCTCCCTGCCGAATATTTCTTTAACCTTCTGCTGCACGCGCGGCATTCTGGTCATACCGCCAACCAGAATTACCTCGTTAATATCATTGTTGGACATACCGGCATCTTTCATCGCGGTGCGGCAGGGACCAACCACTTTTTCAATCAGTTCTTCCACCAGTGACTCCAGCTTTGCCCTGGTCAGTTTGATGTTCATATGTTTGGGACCGGAAGCATCCGCCGTGATAAACGGCAGATTGATATCCGTTTCCATTGCCGAGGAAAGCTCCATTTTGGCTTTTTCGGCAGCTTCCTTCAGACGCTGCAGCGCCATTTTGTCGTTGCGCAAATCAATTCCCTGATCCTTCTTGAATTCAGCAACTAGATAATCCATCACCCGCTGATCGAAATCTTCACCACCCAGATGCGTATCGCCGTTGGTTGATTTGACTTCAAAAACTCCTTCGCCCAGTTCCAGGATTGATATATCGAATGTTCCGCCGCCCAGATCGAATACGGCGATTTTCTCGTCCTTCTTTTTGTCGAGGCCGTACGCCAGCGCCGCCGCCGTCGGCTCATTGATGATGCGCAGAACATTCAGACCGGCAATGCGTCCGGCATCTTTGGTTGCCTGACGCTGTGAATCATTAAAATATGCCGGTGTCGTAATAACGGCATCAGTTACTTTTTCGCCCAGATAATCTTCCGCAGTCTGTTTCATCTTGGTCAGAATCATCGCCGATATTTCCGCCGGTGAATAATTCTTGCCGCGCACCGTCACCTGAGCATCGCTGTTGGGTGCTTCAGTTATTTTATACGGTATAATTTTGATATCGTACTGCACTTCCTTTGCGCTGTATTTTCTGCCAATCAGCCTCTTGACTGCATAGATGGTGTTTTCCGAATTAGTGATAGCCTGCCTTTTGGCAACCTGCCCCACCAGCCGCTCGCCGCTTTCCGTAATCGCGACAACGGAAGGCGTGGTGCGGTTGCCTTCCTGATTAGCAATAACGACAGGGTCTCCACCCTCCATTATAGCCACGCAAGAGTTGGTTGTTCCCAAGTCAATTCCAATAATTTTTCCCATTTTTATCCTCCTTATTCTCCATTCTCCACAATTTTTTCGCACATATTATTTTCTTTATTTATCTTTTTGCAGACAGAAACCCGTGATGGCCTTAACAGCCTGCCGTTTAACAAATAGCCTCTTTCAAATTCATTGATTACCTTGTTTTCCTCATGTTGCTCGCTTTCCACCTGCAGCATCGCCTCGTGGAAGTTGGGGTCGAATTCCTGCCCCGCGCATTCAATGCGCTCGACACCGTGCTTTTTCAGGCTGCATAAAAGCTGATCCTGAATCAGCTTTAAACCTTCTTTAAAAGAATTGATGTCCGGTGCGCTCTCCGCGTGCTCCAGCGCCCGATCCAGAGAATCAACAAAAGGGAGAATATCTTTAATTAAATCTTCCTTGCCGAACTTGATTATGTCGGCCCTCTCTCTGGCGGCTCGTTTCTTGTAATTATCGAGTTCCGCAACGGCGCGCACGTATTTATCATAATTAGCGGCAGCTTCTTTTTCCTTTTCAGCCAGCAGAGCGGAAAAATTTATTTTTTCTGCAGCGCTCCGATCATTTTCAGCATCATTGGTTTCAGCTTGTTGCCCGGCCTGCTGTTTCTTTTCATCAATATGTTCACTTTTTTGTTCGTGTTTTTTCACCATAACCTCTGAAAAACGTATTTTATTTTAAATCGGGCTTCTGAAAAAGCCTGATATCCACCAGTTCGCAGATAGCATGACCGGCGGTGATATGAGCTTCCTGAATCCGCGCGGTGACGGAGGAAGAAACATTAACCGAATAATCGGCAATCTTGGCAATATTCCCGCCGTCTTTGCCGGTGAAAGCCACGGTGACGAGCCCCATCTTCTTGGCCATTTCCAGCGCCTTGAGAACATTGGGAGAATTTCCGCTGGTGCTGATACCCCAGGCAACATCGCCCTGCTGTCCCAGCGCCCGGATTTGCTTCATAAAAACTTCCGAGAAATCATAATCGTTGCCGATGCTGGTCAGCACCGAACTATCGGTGCAAAGCGCGATAGCCGGCAGCGGCGGCCTCTCGATGATGAACCGGTTGACAAATTCCGCAGCCAGATGCTGGGCATCCGCAGCAGATCCTCCGTTGCCGAAAATCAGAATTTTATTGCCTGATTTCAGCGCCGAGATAATCACTTCGACAATATCAGACAGCTTGCTTAAGTTTTCGTTAACAAAAGCTTCCTTGACGCGGTTGCTCTCCTTGAAAATTTTTATTATATGATCTTCCATAGTTACCTTTTCTTTTTTAATTAATCACCCGGTCGGGAAGTGGCAATAATATATTGACGGGCATACCTGCTGTCAAGGGCAGCAGCCGGAATTTTCTCATCTTTTTTCCTTTCGGCGGTAAAGACGAAACCCACTGCCGATAAAGTCTTGACAAGAATATTTTCGTAAATATATTTTAATAAAAGCAGCCGATTAATCAATTAATGTGCGTACTTACACAATTATTAAATAAGGAAAGGAGAAAGTTTATGTTTACACCAAGTTTATGGAGATGGGGAAGATTAAACGATGCGGCTCCGGAATTGCTGCGTTTGCAGCAGGAAATGAACCGGCTCTTTTCCCATGCCGGACAAAGAACACCACAGGATTTCCCGGCGGTTAACATCTGGGAAAATCAGGAAAACGCTGTTGTAACCGCGGAACTGCCCGGTCTGGATCCCGCGAAGATAGATATATCAGTTGCGGGTGATACGCTGACGCTGGCCGGAGTAACTGAAGCCGAAACTGTTAAAGAGAAGGATTTTTATCTGCGCCAGGAAAGAGGTCTGGGCAATTTCCAGCGGAAAATCCAGTTGCCCTTTCAGCTGGACGCTCAGAAAGTGGAGGCGCGTTATGAAAAGGGCGTGCTGACGGTAACCCTGCCGAGAATCAAAGAAAGTTTACCGAAGAAAATTAAAATTAATTCATAAAAAGGAGGCGATGCTATGTCCGAAAAAGATATTCAGAAAAAGGAAAATACGGCCGCCGCGGAAAGAATCCGCAATGTTAAAACATTCGTGCCGCGGGTGGATATATATGAAACAAAAGATGCGCTGTTCCTGGTAGCCGATATGCCGGGCGTTGATGAAAAAGCGGTGGATGTTGAACTGGAAAAAAATATTCTGACCATCAACGGCCGGGCGGAAACCGAAGCGGTCAAAAACAGCAGCCTGATTTATTCCGAATATGAAGTCGGCGATTACGAGAGGTCTTTTACTTTGTCCGATGAAATTGACGGCGATAAAATCAAGGCAACTGTCAAGAATGGCGTTTTGCGGCTGGAGCTGCCCAAAGCGGAAAAGGTAAAACCGAAAAAAATACAAATAAAGGCAGCGTAAAAAAATTTGAGGTACCAGCCCCGCCTGCGGCGGGACAATTCGACTTGCCAATTCTACAGTGCTTCGCTTGTAGAATTGGAGTCTCATTGGAGGTGAGGATATGAAAGTAAAAAATTTATTACCGGCAATCAGCAGAAGAAATCAAATCGAAGAAGATCATCCCTTTTATAACTTGCAGCGGGAGATGAACAGTTTGTTCGATGATTTCTTCCGTGGCGGTAGCTTGCTTGCCCGCGGATTTTCCAGCGCCGCCGAGGCTTTCTTCACACCTCATGTAGATGTGAAAGAAACGGAGAAGGAATTCATCATCAATGCGGAACTTCCGGGCGTTGACGAAAAGAATGTCGAGGTCACGGTAAGCGATGATTCCGTCATCATCAAAGGCGAAAAGAAGGAAGAAAAAGAGGACAAAAGCAAGAACTATTATTATATGGAGCGTTCTTATGGCTCCTTCCACCGGGTAATTCCTCTGAATGCGGAAACCGAATCCGGCAAAGCCGAGGCCAGCTTCAAAAACGGCGTCCTCAACATTACTGTACCGAAAAGCGCAACATCCAAAGTAAAGGGAACAAAAGTTCCCATCAAATCAAACTAAAGCAGAAGCCCGCCGTTCCTGCAAAAAGAACGGCGGGCTTCTCTGTTTTTTAAAAAGAAGAAAACATCTGAACAAGATAAGGCAATTTATTTCTTCTTCAGCAATCCCCCGACATCATCGAGTATCTTCTGCTGATCTTCCCTGAGCAATTGCTTGACGGCGCCCTTGCCCGCCTCTAGGGCCGCTGCGCCTGCAGCTTCTTTGATAATGACATTGAGCGCTCCCAGCTGAGGCCGCACGAGCTTCACAACCGGTTTCTGTGTCGTGCCGCTGACGGCGGCGCCCAGATCAATCAACCCATCCTTATTGATGAGAGGCTTCATGGCGGATGACGCCAGAGTCTCGCCTTTGACGTACTTTTTCACATCGGGGCTCTTAATCGCTGCTTCGATTTTTTTGCCCAGCGCCGCCTGCACCGCATCATTAATTTCCTTTTTCATCACCAAACCCATATTCATATCAAGGGCCTTCGAATTAAGGTTCATCCCGCCGTCAAAAAGCAATTGCGCCTGCGCCAGATTAATTTTGCCGTTTTTGATATCAGCCTGCCCGGCCTTGTAGCGCAAATCAAGACCGCTTTCCCGGGAGCCTTTCCACTGCTGTTTGTCCTTGAGGAAGGAAATGTGTTCGCCCAGATAATCGCCCAGCAGAGGGACAGAGGCCACCGCGTTGAATATCTGCAGGCCGCTGATTTCGCCATCCGGAATGCCGACATGGAGAATAACTTCCGGCTCCAGAAGGCGCGTTTTTATATCAAAGGGAATTACCTTTCCCGATGCGTCGAGCGTGATATCAAAGCTCTGGACGCTGCCGGTTTTAAGCGCGCCCACGGTTTTAACACCCATACCGAATTTAATTTTAAGCTCGTCACTGGTTTCCAGCGCCTTCGGATTAACATTGATATCGTAAATCAGAGTGGTGAGTTTATAGATCTGAAAGGTCTGGTCATATTGCGCGTCATAATAATTAATCGTGCCGTCTTTCATCCCTATTTCGCCGACAGCCACCGCCACAGGAATGTCATCGGCGCTGATGGGCTTTACCGGTTCCGTTGCCTCTTTCTTTTCTTCCTTTTTTTCCACGGCAACAGGCTGCGTTTTGGTTTTAATCAAATCGTCAATATTCAAAGCGCCCTGCTTGTTTTTGACAAGGTTGATGACGGGGCTCTGCAGCACAATTTCCTTAAGCTCAATCTTTCGCTGCAGCAGCGGCAGGAATTTCATTTTGAAGCGAAACGCCTCCATGCCGGCGAACAAATCCCCCGGCGGCACCGCCTTGCCTTTCAGCGACACGAGCTCAGCTGCTGTTTTAAAATTAGAAACCGCGAGCTTGTTCACTTCGATGCCGGAAACTATGGAAAAAACGCTCACGTCAATTTTTTCAATTGTCACGTGCCGGTTTAAAGCGGCCGCCAGACGGGACGCAATAAAATCCTTATCTACCGTGACGACAATTATTATTGCGGCAACAATGATCAAAACAACAATCACGGCAACAATCGCGCCGATTGCGATAAGCAGCTTTTTCCCCATATCCGATACCGCCTTTCTTGAATAATATTTAAAAACAGTGGCCTGGAAACCATTTTGCCAAAGATGGAATGTTGTTTTGAATTATAAGATAACTGACGGACAATTGCCATAATAAAAACCCCCCGGAAATGATTTACCAATTTTTCCGGGGGGAAATACGAGAGCCGCCGATGCCGTCTTGTCTTTTTCCTGGAGTCACGCTACTCAAATCTTTGGTCTTCTTTAAGGGTGATAATCACCACATAGACCGGTTTAGTCTATTTAATTCGTCTCCAGCGAGCTGACTCATTACGAACACCGCAGCATCATCGTTTTTTTTAACTTAATTGCTTCCGCATGATTTGTCAAGGGAAGGATAACTTTTTCCAGTCGCTTATCACCTAAATTATGACAAATTTTACATCTTTTCGGGATTTACCGCTAACCGGTTATTCTTATGCTTGTGAGCGGCGTACTCCGGGCGATAATGCCGGCGGCACTTTTTTCCGCCTCGGACAATTCCCGGCTGATTTTGTTTATCTCCTGCTGCAAAGCATGATCTTGTAAATGGCGCAAGCGTTCCTTCTGCTTTTCGGCCAATTCCTTTAAGCGGGCAGCCAGCACCCTTACTTCCTGGGCAAACTGCCGGTCTGCATTGGCAGCCATGGTTTTCTGCTTCAGTTCGGCAGTTGTTTTCTGTAGATAATCATTCATCGCCTGCTGCCGCGCATCCCGGTATTGCTTCATCTCTCTGCCCGGTTCTTCGCCTGTCAGTGACGGAGACACAGCCTCGTACGGAGTAACACTGCCTCCTTCATCTTGTATCCCGGACACAGTCATTTCGCCTTGCCCGGCTTTCGCAGCTAATATCACAGGCTCAATCGCCCCGTAGCTCTGCACACTAACCGACATGACATTGATATCGAAGGAACTGACAGTGCCTGCCGTATTCTCTTTAGATAATGCGCCTTCCGCTGATGCCGAGGCATATTCGCGCGCCGCTGCGCTTAGTTCTTTCGCCAGTTGAGCAATCCGGCGGGCAATCATTTTGGGATTGCCGCCCATCATCATCAACAGCTGAAGCTCTTCCCGGATACGTTTGATTTTTTCCGCCGCCGCCAGTTTTCTCGATTGTAAATTTTGGCTCTTGCCGGCGTGCAATTGGGCAACTGCCTGTTTGGCATCCGCTAATTGCTTTTTCAGGGTATCGGCTTTTTGCGGGTTGTTCCTGCTGATGGCTTCCAACAGGCTTTCTTCCGACGTACGTTGTTTTCTGCCTGCCGAGGTATATTTCCGCGTCAGCAGTGCGGCAATAGAGATAACGGAAGCTGTCTTGGCGATTACGTTCATTCAAGCCCTTTCTTACTAGTATTTATAATCGGCAATCTGCCTTAATAGTTTAATATCAGAGCGGAGAAAAAACATTGCCGGGGATTGTCTCTGATTATCCGGTCATTGCTTATTTCACCAAATATGATAAGAAACGTTCCCGAAATCAGAAATCCGGATTTCAGCAAAAAGAACGGAGGTCTTCTGCTGGTGAAGGGATCAACTAAAAAATATTTGCGCTCGCTGGCGCATCACTTAAACCCGGTTGTGTTAATCGGCCGCTCCGGCGTAACGGATCAGCTTATAGCCGCGATTGACGCCGCCTTGAACGACCATGAATTAATCAAAGTCAAGTTTAATGAATTCAAGGCGGACAAAAAAGAAATAGCGACGGAAATTGCCGGGGCGACAAAAAGCGAACTTGCCGGACTTATCGGCAACATCGCCATCCTTTACCGGCAGAATCCCCGGCCGGAATTAAGAAAATTCAAACTGAACGAATGATTTATCTTGCGCCGATCCAGGGACTAACCGACAGAATTTACCGCAACCTTTTTCCCGTTTATTTCAAGGGAGTAGATGTTGCCATTGCGCCTTTCATCTCCTCGGTAAGGAAAATGAAACCGGCCACTAACCTGCTTAAAGAATTACACCCCGGAAAAAACACAGGCATTCCCACGATACCGCAGATAACGAGCTCCAACCCGGATGACTTTATAAAGCTGTCCAATGCGTTATATGATATTGGCTGCGGCACGGTGAACTGGAACCTCGGATGTCCGTTTCGCCTGGTTGTGAAAAAGGGCCGGGGCGCGGGCATGCTTTGTTATCCGGACAGAGTTGAATCTTTTCTTGAAAAAACCATGCCGGCAATAAAACCAAATTTGTCAATCAAACTCCGGATAGGGCTAAGATACTCGGACGATATCCTGACACTAATTCCCATTTTTAACCGCTTCCCGCTTACGGAACTGATTATCCATCCGCGAACCGCCGAGCAAATGTATGACGGTGATGTTGACCTCGCTATATTCCAACAGTGCCTGGGCCTATCCAAGCACCGGGTTGTTTATAACGGGGATATTGATTCTGTTGAAAAGTTTAAGATGCTTGCCCGGCGGTTTGGCTCTATCGACAGATGGATGATAGGCAGAGGACTCATTGCCAATCCCTTCCTTGCCGAAGAAATTAAATTCCAGACAGAAAAGCCTTATGCGGAAAAAAGCAAAATTCTGAGAGATTTCCATGATAATCTTTTTGCCGAATATGACAAGGTTTTGTCCGGCCCCGCGCATATTGTCAATAAAATGAAAGAAATCTGGACATATTTTGGCGGCTTTCTTCACGACAGGGAAAAAATCCGCAAGAAAATAAATAAAATCCACCATCGGGATAATTATCTTGATATCGTAAATAAGATTTTCCAAGAAACACAAGTTTCAGAGAGGGAATCCGGCGAATGAGACTGTGTCATAACAGGAAAAAGCGGCTTCAAAATCGTCACAGCGACGAAAGCCGGCGTCGTACCCCTTCGGTTATATCCGGAAATTATTGATATCACGGGTATGAATCCCGACAGCAATTTCGATAATTACCAGAAACTGTGCTTCTGAAGACTGAATCTCACTAACCGCTGCGGGGTATTATATCCATGCTTTCGGAATAATTTTAGGTCTAATTCTCCTTCCCTTGGGGCGCATGTTTTTTGGGATACCCCGCTGCTTGCGGCGGGGTTGTTCAATTAGCGCATCCTATACTCACTCAAATTATGTATTAATCATTTTACTTCTTCCCCGTCTTTCGCCGCATATCTTCATTGTTAAGCGCAATGAGGCGATCGGACGAGACTTTCCTCGTTGGTACAACATGCGAAGGAGGTTGTGGCGACTTGGACTGGAAAACCGGTTGAATTGACACATCGCTCTGTTTAAAAGAGGATTGTCCTGTAACCAGCAACATGAGTTCATCTACAGCATCTTTCATTGTCACAGACTGCCGATACATTTCTTCGGCCATGGCAGCTGACTCTTCGGCGCTGGCCGCTGTTTGCTGGGTAACCTTGTCCATTTCGGAAACGGCTAGGTTGATCTGTCCGATACCCTGGCTTTGTTCTTTGGAGGCAGCGGCAATCTCGGCAACCAAATCTTTTACTTTAGATGCGCTTTCTGCCATCTTGCTGAAAGCTTGGTTGGTTGCGGCAACCAAACCGGCTCCTCCATCTATTTTCTTCACCGTGTTTTCGATTAAGGTAGCCGTGCTGTGAGCTGCTTCGGCTGCCCGCAACGCCAGGTTGCGCACTTCGTCGGCCACCACTGCAAAGCCGGCGCCCGATTCGCCCGCCCTCGCTGCCTCAACCGCTGCGTTTAAAGCCAACAGGTTTGTCTGAAAAGCAATTTCATCGATGGTCTTGACAATTTTTTGCGTTTCTTTACTGGCTTGGGCAATCTCACCCATCGAGACGGTCAAAGCCGACATGGAATCATTGGCAGTCATTGTAATATCGTAACTGTTCTTGACCAGTATCTCGGCTTGAGAGGCGTTATCGGCGTTTTGACGCGTCATGGAGGACATTTCCTCCAAAGATGATGATGTTTCTTCAATCGAGGCTGCCTGCTCGGCAGCGCCAGAAGCAAGCTCCTTGCTGGACTGGGAAACCTGCCGGGACGCATCGCCTGTTTGGTCAGCCCCGCTGACAATGCTATTGGCGATTTCGACGACCGGTTTTTCAATCAGCGCTCGGACCAGGAAAAACATGCCAATGGCAAATACGACTATAAACAATATGCCCATAAAACTGAGCAGCGCCAAAAAGCTGCGCGAACTGGCCTGTATTTCCTTTGTGCTCTGGCGATACACCAGATACCATTCATGTAGAATATTGGCCCGTTCTATTGCCACTTTACTGCCGCAGTAGAAATTGTCCTGACCCTCAAAGACAGCGTTAAACTCGACGAATTTAGCAGTACCGGCAAAAAGCCGGGAGGTAATGGGCTTGATTTTCTCAACCGCATCTTTATTGAGAATCATTTCTTTTTGGGGATGAGCGATGAACATTCCGCGGTCATCGACAAAAAAGATATATCCGGTATTGCCAATTTTTAATTTATCTATAAAAAGCTCGGTAAAATAGCTCATCTGTGGCGCCACCACAGCAGTCCCAATCAGCTTGTTGGCAGAGTTTTTGACCGGAGCGGAAATAACAAAAATAGGATTGCCTCGCAGCAGGCTCGGGTAGACCTGGCTGATAAAATAAGGTTTTCCTTCTCTGATCGCTTTGATATAGCTGAATTGGGGTCCGCACTTGCCGATGGTCTTGCCGCCAACCGTATCGGTGATAAAGTTGGCGTCCGAAATTGTTTTGGTTTCTCCGTTGACATTAACAGAGATGGTCTGGCCCTGCTCCAGATTCACGGAAAGCGGCAGATTCTCATAGTATGGAAAACGGGCGTGGATTGCTTTCAGGTAAGCACTGGCTTTCTGCAAAGCGGCCGGATCGGTCGGGTTTTCCATGGCTGCAATCACCCGTTCGTCGGCGGCGATCATCTGCACCATTCGAATCTGATCCCCAATCCAATTTTGCAGCGTAATGGAAATCTCTTCCACCGTTTTTTGCCCGAGGGTGCGGCTGGCACGCTCCTGATTGCTTGATTCAATCACATAAATGATGCCGCATATCAACACAAAAAAAAGAGAAACCGCCGGCAGGCTCCAGAGCAAAAATCTCACCAATATTTTTTTTTGATGATTCATATTTTCTCTCCTCCCTTGAGAATTACGCTCGTTTTTCCAAGTAATCATTTTTTTGATATGATTGCTTTGCCCCTTTTTAAAAACCATTTTCATCAATTACAAAAGAGACGGCATTTCTTTTCTCAGGCAAAACTGAATGGCGCTTTCCGCCCCGCGTACTCGTAAGAATATTAACTCTTATGGTTGTAACAATCAATTGTTTTCTGCTGTATTTTTTTAATTCCGCAAAAGCTTTTCGCTTCAATTATTACTCCGGCAATTAAATAGTTAAAAGTGAATTGCATCAATACTTAATTAACATTCGATTGGTTTTGCGCCGCCCATCAGGAAATATTTTGGCTAATAACTGAAGGCCTTTGGCTTTGCAGTTAAGGAACATTTATTATTTAATAAGCTGAGCTCCCTTATTGGTTGCGTTCCCGGTCAAGGCAAAGTTCCGATAAAATCGGAATAAACTACGGATAAGCGATTCTCCCGATATAATCGGGATTCAAGTACGATGCGGGCAGATAAGTTTTCGAATCGCCCGAAGCAAACCTTAGCTTTATTTCAAAATGTTTCTGACGGCGCAAAGCAGGAACTAGGCTAATCTCTTTGCGACTGTTTTACTTCCGAGAATGCAGCGCCAATATTGCTTTTTTCGGGTTGAAATAAATTAAAGGCAACACCGTTTTTTGCGGTAGAAAAACAAGGCTCGTGATTTTTCGGCAAAGCAGGTATCAATGAGAAAAAACCTTCCTGCCGCGTTCCTTGCGCTATGACAGTCAAAAAACGTTCTTTGACGGTTGAATTGGAAAATTGCGATAACTCAAAACGCCCGGCGACGTATTGAAAAAGCATGGGATGGGGAGAATCAGAAAACTCGATGATGCCTTTGACGCGAAAGACAGTGTGAGGAAGAGCTTCTACGGCAGAGAGGAATTCGCTTCGATTCAGCGGTTCCGGGATAGGCAAAGTTTTAGACCATACTTCGTCATGCGCGTGGGTAGGGAAAACCGGCAGCTCCGATTCTGCCGCCACAGGAATATTTTTCCCCTCCCACCGGCTTCCCGTATCGAAAATCAGGGCTGGGTTTAAATCGCCATTCGTTGTCATAAATAGAAGGGCTTGCGGATTTATATTTTTAATCTGTTGGCACGCAGTCTGCCGGCACGTCTCATTAATCAGATCGCATTTGTTTAAAATCAGAACATTGGCGGCCCGGATCTGGTCAGCTGCAATAGAAAAATGAGACAATGAATAATCCAGATTCAGGCCGTCAACGACCGTGACCGTACAGTCGTAGCGGACAAAATCCTCCAGTTCGCTGATTTCGTCAAACAGGTTAAAAGGGTTGGCCGCTCCCGTAGTTTCGAGGATAATGAAATCCGGTTGAAAATTTGACAAAATACCATGAACTGCGCGTTTCAGATTACCAACAAGACTGCAGCAGACACAGCCTTCGTCTATTTCGGTAACCTCATAGTCGAGAAGTTTTCCATCCAGCCCGACCTCGCCGATTTCGTTTTGAATAACAGCAACGAATCGGCTTCGCTGTGTCTGATACTCAATAAAATGACGCAAAAAGCTGGTTTTGCCGGAGCCCAGAAAACCCGATAGAATCATCAAAGGCGGACGCTCATCAATCCCAAGGCTTTTTTTGTTGAGCGTTTTATAATCCTTCATGCTGTGGGAAAACCACCAGCATTTTTTCTCATAATCCGGAGGAACAGCATCCCCCTCCTTCCACTTTATTTCCGAGCGCAGGTCATTGTTTGTTTTCGTATGAGCTTTAAAAAGCTCGCCAAAGGGGCCATAACCATAGCCCAGTCCAACAATAACATTGTCAATGTCCGAGGCGGATGTTTTTTTTACCGTTCCTTTATTATCGTAAGTAATTTCCGCGCCCGGGAATCTCATCTCATGCAGCCAGGAAGGCGGCTGTTCGAGATGAAACGACAATGAAGCAGCCAGGACTTCAAAGAAATCATGAGTCACGGAGTATGCGGGAAAATCCTGGTCGTAACCGCCGGGATGAATGAGTTGCACCATTTGTCCGTTTTGTGGCAACCAAACACCGTCGCTGGCAATACTGCGTTGTGCTGTCAGACTTTCCATCCCGAGATACAACGCTTTCTGCGGAAAATCTATGGCCAGAAACACAGTGCCGACAAAGAAAAGGGAAATCATATCTTTATATTGAAGAAACTCGCGGACAAAGGACATGTAATCGGGTTTTTGGGTCCAGGCAGCAGCCTGAAGGGAACAATGCTCCACCAATGTTTCAGCCGAATTAGGAAAATAGCTCAGGTTGAATGCTCCACACACCCATCCCGGCGCATCTGCAACACCGGTAAAAGAAAGTCCGTAAACTCCTTCATATTTGTCAATACGGGCCGTCCAGCCTTCCAGCTCCGGGGTAATAGATTGTTTCAGGCCCCGCCAGCCAAGAGAATAGCGCACACCCGGAACGAACTGGGAACGCATAAGGATAGTGCGCATCAGCTCCTGAATTCCACATTCCGCGTCAGATCCAATATCCCCTGGAAAAAAATCCCGCAGTTTCACAATAAATCATCTTCCTTTTTTATCAGGCCGGCTTAAGTCATTTAGCCGCCTGTCAGAGATGACAAAACCTTAACTGAATTGCCAACCGTTTTTAAAGTTATTCGTTCGGCAGCCGCAGTTACTGTCGGCTGCCGAACGAGATTAATACAGCTACATTTACCTGTCCGCGACAGATGCCGGTGTATCAGCGCTTGCCCGCATCTTTTTTCGGCCCAAGGAATTCCAGAGAAATAATTTTGGAATTCTTCCAGCTCACGCGATAAATCTGAATAACATCGCTGGGAATTTCGCTCGAGGTACCGACGGTGCGGCCTTCAACCGTATAAGTAACCACCTGTCCTTTTTTTTCAGTATTGACTACATAAGGCTCCTTGATAACCAGAAGACTCATGGCCTGGCAGATAATACCATTGTCGCAATATTTTTTAAGCGCCGCCTCATATTGCGCCGGGGAACCATGCGCCTGCATGCACTCGCGCATCTCGGGTATAATCTCCTGTTCTAAACTGGCTTTGGCGCCGTAAAACTCCAGCGAGACAACCCGTTTGCCCTCCCAACATACGTTGTATGCCTGGATTTTATCAGCAGGCAACGCCGAGAACGCTTCCACAACTTCACCTTCCACCAGATAACACACCTTCGGACCATTCTTATCAACTCTTATCACATAAGGTTTCTTGATGACCAGTAAACCCATGGCCTGGCGCATTATGCTGGGCGGACAGTATTTTTTTAACACCGCTGCATACTTTTCCGGTGAACTGTGGGACTGCATACACTCTTGCATTTCCGGAATAACACGGGGCCCTGGGTCGGCCCAAGCCAAACCTGCAAGCAGAGTGCTTATCATAATCACAAAAATAATTTGTTTCATAATATTTTCCTTTTTTTAGAAAATAATATTAAAGGATTTCCAATGCGTCATTTTCAATATGGCATCCCCTCCTTCTTAATACTCCACTTTACCACTTTTGGGGCCACCCCACTCAAATGACACAATCCTTTTGTTTTTCCACCCCATCGTGAAAATCCTTGTTGTCCCGACTGCTGTCGGAGAACAATCGCACTTTTCAACGGTGGATTCCATGGTGTAATAGACAATACCCTCTTTTTCTACTTTTTTCGTCACGATCGGCTTGGTCATAGCGCACTTAGTTAACTCCTTGGGCACCACGCCTGGCTCACCGTATTTTTCTAAAACTGCCGCCCGCTTACTTAGGTTAGTGAATTGCTTGATCACTTCTTTCATCTCCGGCACCTCTTTAATGGCGGACCAGCCTAATATTCCGACGAGCAATAACAAAAGCAGGAGATATTTCTTCTTTCCTTTAATAATCATTATCATTTTCCTCCTTGCGATTAGAATTATCACACCTCGATCCCAAAACCTATTTTGTCTCCGTTACCCAGATATGCCGTATCCGGTGTGCGATGTCTGGCTGTGCCTTTTTGCACAGGGTACCCGCGTTCGATGAACTTTTTGGCGCAAAGAACTCCCGTGCAGTGGTTACAGCCAATCTTCCGGAAGCCATACTTGCCCAGCGAAATCACCAGGTCGTCATACTTGGGATCCCAATCCTCAAACGGTGAAATGTGTAAACCGCCGTAAATGCCGTAAAGTTGATTTTTCTCATAAGCGATTTGCCTGAAAGCGGTCTCGGCAAACTGGATAATACCGAAGTGACAACAACCGGTGACACTGACCAGGCCTTGATCTTTCACATTAGCGTAAATCGCCTGTTCACCGTACACCCTGCAGATAATGGGCACGGCAAAGACATATGTCGCCAGGCCGGGGATGATGGTATTAAGACCCGGTTTAACCGTGATTACTTTGCCCTTATGACCTGAATCCTTGAAGTACTGCAAACCTTCAGGATAGAACCCTTCGGGAATGTAAGTTGTGATTGTCGGATCATACTTAAAAGTAACAGGCACACCCCAGAAATGATCGAAGTGTTCATGGGAAATGATCAGAGCCTCTATCTCCTTGTTTTTCAGCATCTGATCAATGCCTTCGCGCTTGAAACACTCATCCATCCATTTGTATGACCAACCGCTGTCGAGAAGGAATTTGCGTTTTTTCCCGCTCATTTCCTCCACCTCTATCAGAGCGGCGAATCCGCCCGCATTCTCCGGATTCACGGAAAGCTTCTCCGTAATCGCCCATGCTTCCTCCAGTTTATTCGGCAAAAGATGTTTTATCTTGGCGATACCACTCTCATAACCGCCTTTGCCCAGGCCGGTGCCGTCGCCAAACGGCGGCCAATTATAAGTGTACTGATTGACCAGAAGACCGCCGGCGCCCTTGATATCTTTCATCAAGGTGGAATTTACAAACCAACTGGTCTCGGAGATGTTAGTTACTTTCATGCTCTTGCAAACGCCGATGTCCGTCATCTTGCGTTTCACTTCCGGAAAGAATGACTTGCGCCAGGGAGAATAAGAATAAATACCCATCCCCAAAGCCGCGCCTCCTAACACTCCCATGGCCGCACCCTTGAAAAAATCCCTGCGGTCAAATTTATTTTTTTCTTCAGACATAACTTCTCCTCCTTGTCTTAATCTATTTGATGATGTCGATAGTTTTATACATCCAAGGCAAAATGTTCAGGGTGAGGAAGTAAACGGCAACGCCGCACACAGCGCCGATTCCCAGTCCCCAGCCCAGAGCAGGATTCCACTTGATTTCTGCCACTTTAGCCTTTTCCGCGGCATGATCATGCGCAATTTCTTCCGCTGTTTTGGGCACCATTTTCCAGGCCGGCCAGTTGTCCATGAACCAGTGATGGACAAGCCAAACGTTGATAAGCCAGATGGTTGGTATCATGGGAAACTGCGCTTCATGCATAAATCCCTTTTGAGTTCCCAGGAAATTATGGGACGTTTTGTAGTACACAATATAGAGCAACATTGCGGCCGCGATTGTTATGACTGTACGAATCAACACATTGACCGGGATGCTGAAGCGTCGTGGCCAGTTGCCGCAGTAAAAAGTGATGAAAATCGCCGGAACAAGGAAGAAAACCGCCATTTCTCCGACATGCAGCCAGCGCCAATCAGGCGCGTTGATCAGACGCGTTCCGCGGATAGCCTGGCCCCAAGTCAACTCCTGGGCGAAATAAAGGAAGAAAAACAAAGCCCAGGCCATGGCGATGATTCCGAAGAAGGCCACCACGCGCCGCAACCAGTTCGTTTTAATCAGTTTAAAAGGAAAGCGTTCCCAAATCGTTTCCACAATCCAAACCATTATCGTGCAGCACATAATCCAGGACACATGGAACGTGCCTGAAACCGTGTTGGCGAATGACTCCCAATAGGGCGGCGCGATAGAAGTAAAGTACTGCCACGGATAATAGAGAATGCCCATGTGGGGATGCATCGTCATAAAGAAAATTACCGTACTCAGAAAGAAAGTGACAACGAGAATACTAATACCCTTAGCGGGCTGATTCAGCTTTTTCCAGGGCTCCTCCTCGCAGGCCACGATCCAGGCCGGACTCAGCCAGGAGGCGATCGCCGCAAACATCAAACAGGCCAACGATGCATACTCAAGGGCAAAAAACTCCGTCATCCGGGGTAACTTCATGAGTCTTTCGGGATTAAAATAGGCAATTCCGAAATTGCCCAACAAACCCTCGAAGAAAACTTTGATGAGAAGATACAAAATAAAGACTGATATGCCTGTAAGAATGGCTCCCTTTACAAGCGGGTTGGTCTTTTCCAGCCAACTGCGCTTGAACGGCCAGTAGTTGAAAATATATACCATCCAAATCAGCATGATCAGCCACCAACGTGTGTACATGTAACCTACATAGGGTGTGTACATCCGCAACCACCCCCGTGGATCCTGAAAAATCCACCACGTAGCGTAAAAAATTGCCAGCGTCAGCACCAGAGAAACAATCGCGGGGATTGGCTGCGGCCAGCGCGGAACCAGCTTGCGTTCCTCTAAGTAACCTGCTCCGAAACGCTCTTCGACTTTTGCTTCCATAAATTCCCTCCTTTTGGTTTATTATCCGGAATCTCTAAAAAGAGATCCTTCTTTTAGGGACAAGCCCTGAAAGCTAATCGTAATGGCAAGCTCGCGGCAAAAAAACTCGCACCTTGGATAGTAACGAACGGGAATAAGCAAAGGGGTTAAAGCAGTGCGCTTTTTGGACAGACGCACCTTCTCGAAGAAAAGCGATTGTGTCTTGTTTGATGGACAGGCAGCACCTACATATTTCGCCTCTGATAAAGCTGAGCTTACTTAGACCCACCGACATTACCCAGTCCTTTGCAAAGCGTGTTGAGGTAAAATGTTAAAATGCATTACTCAGGGAATCTTTTAATTCAAAGCATAGAAATAGACAAAATCAGTCAATCATTCCCCCTAATTGGTAGTACCAATTAATTCATTATTGTCTTCATACGATGACCATATAACAATGTCAAGATATTATTTTAATATAATAACAAATAATACATTTATTGGTATTACCACTTAACCGGGGCTTTTACTGTGATTTTGCCGGCTCATTTCCGTATTCGGACAATGTTATTGCTGATTTAAACAATAATTGTCCGTGCCCTCTGCATAGCGGCCATGTAGCTGTTTCTCGACAAATCAAAAAAAGCGGTAATGATAAATTTGCGCGGCATTAAAATGCGCGGGGTAAGTCTGCTATCTTTTTTCCGTTATTGCTTTTGACAACGCAGGAGATAATTTCAAACAGGAATATTTCTCGGAAAGACGGCAAAAATTCTTAATACGATTTCTGATGACAGACGCCAGTAATTTTCTATCATGTTGTTTTAATGCTTTCAACACTTCCACTTCAAGGGCAAAATAATGATTCTTTTCCTTTTCATTCATTGAGCTGAATACTTTTCTTAATAATGGCATCGAAGGCTGCAATAAACCCATTATCGGATGGGCGATTCCGTTTCCCCAGCACCTCATAATTTTTTGAACGTATGATGATTCACTTATAAGCACGCTTTGTACGTCGGATGCCAATATTGCCTTGCTCAGGTAAACTATCCGCTGCTGAAGTTTTTCTATTATCTTATCGCCTATACATTCCGCCGCATACTCCATCAGAACAGGCTCAAGAAGATATCGTGCTTCCAGCTTGTCGCTTTCCATCGTGCTCTCATCGTTTTTGGATGCGCTGGTTTCATCTCTTTTCTTTAGCCCGTTTAGGTTGATTATATATGCCCCGCTGCCGCCTTTTATCGAAATATTCCCCTGCGTTTCCAGCACGGCAAACACTCTCCGTAAGGTATTACGACTCGTTCCAAGAATATTGCAGAGGTTTCTTTCTGAAGGCAGGCGGTCACCCTCGTTCCATTTTTGGGAGCTGATTAAATCAATTAGTTTATTTAAAATATCATCGCTTTTGGCCATAAATAAAACCTCTGATAGAAACCGCAGGAATCCCCACTTGCGAGGACAAGGCCTCCCCCTGCCGAATCTGTTTCGCCAATCATTTTTGCCGCCACTTGTTAAGCCCCTTTAGAAATCCCGGATAAAGAAGCGAATACTCGGAAATCGAGTTTTCCGAAAACATATGAGGCGCTGTCGAACAAAGTATCAAAACGGCGCGCATTAACTTTCTGCTGTAGAAGGCTTTCGCAAAGTAGGAGCGTACGCCATACGGAATGAAAAGAGCCCAGTCAATAGGCTTGATGCTCGAGAAGGTATCATCCACAATAAGATGGTCAAGTTTGAATTTCTCAATATTTTCGGCAATTGTGCCTTCATAGGGAAATGGTTCGCCCTGCCGCAATTTGGCAAAGACACTTCCCGCTGTATAGACCTGCACCTTTTTCTTATTTGCAAATATGTCGGAAAAGATGATTGCATCAAATTTCGGTTTGTCGTATTGATTTTCGAGTAATATGCGTAACACCTTAATGATATCATCAGTATCGCCGATTTTAGCAAGGATATCCTGGCTATACTGTTGCTTAAAATTTTCCTTGGCATTAAAATCATTAACGGCAACAGCTTGATTTTTCGATAGGTCATTCTGCATATGGATGTCGTGGATAGATACGCGCAACACCTGTTTCCCCCTTAGCCACAGCGCCCGAATGACGACATCGGAAGCAATGGGGGAGCTCGCCTTTCTCCGGAAAATCAGCGTTCCTTCCCATTTTTTCTCAAAGACCACTTCCTCGTATATTCGGTTGATATGATGGCCGACACTCTGATCATAGACATCGGAAAAATTCAAATGTCTGAACGCACCAGGCTTAATATTCAATAAATCGCTGGCCGCTTTATTGTGGGCAAGAATCGCTTTTGATTCGAGATCCACAAGAAGCACGGGATTGTCAGCAAATTCAATCATCGCCTGCAACTCGGTATCTTTGTCGGTGATGGACTGACAGATTTGAACAGTATCGGTCACATCAATAATGCCTCCCAGATAGAAATCGGGACATCGCCGGTTGATCATACCGACCAGCTTTGTCCACCTTGTTTCATCGTCTTTTATTTTAATGCGGAATATGGTAGTGGCGGGTCGGCCTTCCTTCAGTGCTTTCATAAAGCTTTCAAAAAGATGAAAATCCTCCTTGTAGATCACCCTTTTACTGAAATTCATATTTTTAATGAGAAGCTGAGTTTCTTCCCCGAGACCTTCCAGCATGTAGTTGTTCAGAAATTCGATTCTGTTCTTAACAATATCGACATTCCAAAGCAGCGCAGGATAACTTTCAATAAAATGAATGTTTTCCCCACAAATGGGGCAGTGCCCCTGATACTTACCGTCATGTTTCTCTTTCCCGTCTTCCACTTTAAATTACAGTTCCCTTCGTGTTAGATGTTTTTGCGTCACTTATTTCCGAAAATTACCCTTACACCAACCGGCAAAGCGTCGTATCATCTTTGTTCCACCGGTTGTTATACTTTTTGATTTGATGATAAATTTACAGGAGTATAGGAATATTGAATTTTTATGTCAAGGAAATCTTGGTCAGACCTGAACCTTCTCCGCAGCTTTTCAGAAAATCGCAGGGGCAGATTTTGAAATATTGTGAAAAAAAGGCAAAGGAGCGGAGATGATTGCGAATTCCTTCTGTGCCTTATTATTCGGTAACTTTCATAAATTCACACCGATTTGCCAACAATAATTCAATGACCGACCCGATCCATCATGTGACCTTTAATTTTTGCATCCCCCGAATTCACGAATTCACCAATTATTCGGAATAGCGAGAGTGCCGAATCGCCCGAGTACAATTTCAGAAGGATGTTCGCCCTTTTTAATTACATACACTAGGTTTAACGTAATCACGTTTCGAGAAGTTTTGCTGGATTTTTCTCCCAAGCGTATTTTCCAGATGTCTTTATTCCAGCTATTTTGGTCAACAGGCGGATGATATTTATCTTTTATTTTTATAAGAAATTTAGCAAGGTCTATCACCACTTTCTCTTCACTGTAATTGGTGATGCCGAATTTCAATACCAGCAAATCATATCCTTTGGGCGCATTTACTCTCTTATTGAGCGCATGGAAATCCCGAACTTTTACATCCAGATTAGTCCAAACATCTTCTCGAAATAAGTCAAGATCGGTGAGAACAACGTTCGAATTTGCGGCCATCCGATCTTTGTAAACTAATGACGATGAGCAGGAAACGCATAATAGTGCGACAAAAAATAAAGTTAATTTCAATAATATTTTCATTGCATCACCTCTTTATATTCAATTCTTTGTCGCGTGTGACCTCCCTTGACCTTTGGGTTATCAGGTTATGCCCTGACCGTAATCATTCTGGCCCTGATTATTGGCTATAATTTAACAGCCCTCTGTTGCCTGAATCTCATCGCGCCTATTTTTTCATCATCTCTGCCTGTTCCCATTTGGCAGATGCAACTTTCCAGTCACTCGATTCTTTTTTCAGTGTCACATCAAAGTCCCACACGCCGAGCGACTGCGGAATTACGTCGGTTACCGAGCCGGTCTTTTCTCCACTGGTCAGCACAGTTTGCAATACAGCTCTGGCCGATGTGTTCTCAACGGAAATCGTGAGATTATTGATATAGACAGATATCTTCGGATACCGGAAGAAATAGCCGACGAGCAGCCCTCTGATACTTTCGTAGTTGAAACCTTGAGGATCGCTGTAAATTTGCGAGAGGTTGTTTATGATTTTCCCGGCATCCTTATGTTCAGCGGCTTCCTGGATATCCGTAATGACCTTTTCAACCTTTTCCCGGGCGTTATCTTTGTGACAGCCGAAAACTGCAATGGCTATAATGAAAATAAGGGAAATTGTCGCAACTCGTTTCATGGCATATCCTTTCCATTAAGCGTGCAATATGAAAAACAGGGAAGTTTCATTTGTAGTCAGGTTAATCAAAAAAAAATTATATTTCAAGGCCGGATTCTGTCTCCCCTTGTTGTTCCGCCCGGCTTTGCCTCGGGGATAATTCCCAATTCCGATGAATCGGAACTGGATAATTCGACTTACAGATTTCAGAAACGCAGTTATCTGAAATCTGAGTTTCATTACAACCATCAAATTTCAGTTCATCCCGATTTTATCGGGATTTCTAAAATTTCGGTCTCATTAATTTCCGTGAGGCAGGCCAGTAATTCCTGAGGAGAAGGAATGTCCGCCATCGAATGGCCGTAATGAACATAGCGCACGATGCCCTGTGGGTCAATTATGACTTGTGCCGGCATTCTGCCCAGCTTGAATATATTTACCTGCTGGCCGTATGTTTTCAAGACAATGTGCGCGGGATCGGGCAATGTCGAAGGCATCGCCCGTCTCACCAAATATTTCAGTAAAATATCCGGTTGGAATAAAGGCAAACTCACGGAATTGAAGAACCGGAAAATAAATCTCAATTATAAATGAATAGCCGCAGGACGGAATCCGCAAGTCTGGTCGGATAAATTATTTCCGGTTTGTCCTTTATCTTTAGAAAAATGAAAAGTTTTTTTAGATTTTAATGATTTAGGTGCTCAAAATATTTGGCATCGGCTCCGCTTAGTAAACGTTTGCTAACATAAATAGAAAATTTTCTTGATATTTGAGAACCGTTCTTCTATCCTTAATGCCAAGACATGTCCCTTTCCGCCAGATCAATATTGTTTTCAACAAGGCAAATTCAGCCTCTAAGGGACTCCAGCGAAACATAAATCAATCATTGTCTCTATCATCCCGTCCGGAGGTAAGCGTTATGATGTCTTATAAGAAATGGTGGCTAGCAGTAACAGTTTTTGTTCTCGGGACTATAATACCTGCTGTCGGCTCCGCAGAAGAACTGAAAGGCCGGTCGTCAGTTTCACAGCTTACTGCTCAAATGACGAATACCTTTCGTCTGCCATTAAGTGAAGCGGAAAAAGAGCTTGCCGGCAACGCCCAGGCGCTTGCTGCTTTGAAACACGGGAAAGCCGTCAAGCTAAAGCAAGAATACCTGCGCTACGGCGACATGAAAAAACTTTACACTGCGCTCAACACTGCCGGAGAAGCGATTGAACTTGCTCCCGACCAGCCTCAGTACTGGATTACGCTGGGGAGTATTCATTCCGAACTGTCCCGGTTTAATATTTCCCGGTCAAACGAATACGCTCAGGAAGCTTTCCGGCAGGCCCTCGATCTTGCGCCGGATGCCTCTGCCATGGTGCTTTTGGCCGTCAGCCTTGCGAAGACCGGCGAATACGAGGAGGCGCTGGACTATTTTGAAAAGGCGGTTACAACAAATATTCTGATGCTCAGCGCCGATATTGCCGGTTGGATGAACGTCTGCTATCTGGCTGACGCCCACACCTGGCGCGGCACTGTCTTTTATGAAAACATCCAGAAAAACCATCCCGGATACTATTACCTGAATCTCTACCAGGCAGTTCTCTATAAGGCCCATTTCGATTATGACAGCGCTCGCCGGGAGTTGACGCAACTTCTCAAGCGGTATGACATTGACCGGGCAACGAAGGAAACCGCGCAAAAGCTTCTTCGGGAAATAGACGAGAAAGGAGGGCAAAACTCATGAAAAAAATAATGATAATCATCCTCCTTCTGTTCTTTTTTGCCGGAGTCAGTTTTGCTGCTATCAGCACTGAACAACTGGCGGCAAAGGCCCGTCAGGGGCAGGAATTGTTCGAAGCTTTGGTGCTTGAGCGGAATAAAGAAATCGATTGGATAATGGCAAATCCTTCCAAATCGCCGCAGGCAAAGGAACTGGCTGTAAAAAACAAACAAAATGAATTCCTGAAAAAGAGCAGGGAAATACACCTGAAATACCGTGAGCCGTTCATAAGGCGGGTAATAGCGGAAACAAACGACACTCTGCCGGAGGGTAAAAAAATAAAAACCGGTCTGGGATCGGACATTTATCAAAGGCACAAGGTAACGGGCAATGTGGAGTTAGATCAAAAGGGCAAAAAAATAATCAACCCGAAACACAGGGGGATGGAGGGAGACCTGGATCTTGGCGGTGACGGTCGTGCGGTGAAGAGACTGGAAGAAAACTTCGCAAAGTATAAAGACATCTATCTGCCCCAAAAACCAGGCCAGCCGCCCGGAGGCGTTGTTACCAGCAGCAGCATGGATGCTCCGGGGTACCGCGATTTCGGAGATGTGGAAGTGACGATCAATATTTCCGGAGAACCAGATATTCCCGGTAGTTCCGCCCATCAGACCAGGGTGCAGATGGACGCGTTTTCCAAAGAAACTTATGTGTCCGTGGGCATGAGAAAAAACCAGGTTGGCCGCAGTGTGGTGGAGACCAACGATCATATTAAAAAAGCTGCCAAGGGGTTTGCCAGTCCTCCGGCCAAACTTCTGGGCATAAGCGGTGAGAAGACCCTGCAAGGCATGAGCAAGGGCACGTTGAAATCTATTGAATCCGGCAAGGTGGACGATACGCAGTTGGCCAGGGCACTGAAAGATTCCGATTATCCGGGGGACGTAACCTCATTCAAGGAGCAGTTGAACGGGCTTAAGGAAGGTCACTTGCATCAGGGTGTGGGACTAAATGAGAACAATATTGAAGCATTTCAAAAGGCCTGCAAAAAAACGGCCGATCAGGCTTTGGGAAATGCCCAGCTTCAGTATGCCCAACAAAAGAAAGCTTTACAGTCACGGATCGATACATATGAGGCCAAAATAAAGTCCGGCGAGCTTTCCGGCGATCAACTGGAAAGACACAAGAAGGTCTCTAAAAAACTCAGGGAAGAGCTTGTTGATTCCAAAGTAAAGATCGAAGAGACCAGCCTGGCCAATAAGGTGAAACTGGAAGGAGGGTCCTACGACGACTATTTCCAGAAAAACGCGTTGACCAATGTCACACCGATTACAGCTACACCGAAAATGACCAGAATGCAGGCAGTCAAAAACGGCCTTATGCCCGGCCTGCTGGATGTCGCCGGTTATGGGATGTCTGCTTATAACGTTTATAACAATATTACCAGGATGCAGAAGGGCGAAATATCCCAGAATGATGCGGTTATCGGTATAACGGCGGAGGCTATTGATACCGGATTCGGCATGGTGACCGATGTGGGGACGGCGGCGGCCATCGGTTCAATCGGCACCGGCGCTGCGGGAACGGCGGCAACAATTGGTGCCCCTCTTGTTGTGTTAGCCGGGGCCGGATATGCCGTAAGCACTGCTGCTGAAGAAGGGCTGAAGACATTTGCGGCCTTTAAGGTCGAAGAAATTGCCGAAAAGATTGCCAAATCAAAAAAAGAAGAAACCATCAACACGCTGCAGCTCCAGGCTGAGGAGTTGCTGAAGTCGGGCGAGGCCACCGGCGACTGGCGCTATTTTGCCAAAGCAGAGGATATTGCAAGCTCGCTGGAACGGATGTATCAGGTGACCGGCGATGATGATTTTAAAAAGACTTTTGAGGCCGTCTATAACCGGGTAAATCAGAAGAAGGACAGCCTCGAGGCGAAGTACAATTGCTCAATTTACGCCCTGCAGGGCAAGATGGATACGGCAAAGGCCATTGAGCTCAAGACGGAGAAGGCGGAACCGGCGGAGCTGAAAATCAGGGTTTCACGGGTACTTTTGGGCGATCAGTACGGCAATTACAGCATTACGGCGCCGGAAGGTTTTAAAGAGCCTTTCACGGTTCGTGTAGCCGGCGGTGAACTCGAGGTCAAAAAGTCACCGGATCCTCTGCGTGGCCAATTTCGCGGCACGGTTTCCGCATCTGACAGCACCCATACCTTGTCTTTTCTGGTGAAGGATGTAAATGGACGCACTGCCCGGGGCACTGCCGTTGTCAATGTCCGCGGGCTCGATCCCAAAACCATTAACAGCATGAATCGTCCTCAACAAACGATTTACACCGCTCCGCCCCGCCAGACCCCGGTAGTTCAATCCGGCAAAAAAGAAAGCGGGGAACCGGATGATTATAACAAAAAGATTAAAGGTATCATGGATGATTACAATCAGGAGATGATTCGTATACAACAACAAAAAAACAAGGTTCCGGCATACAAGCCTCAGCCGCAGCCGGCCACACCAAACCGGTTATCCGGCGGCGCCCAAGACAATCAAAGTCAGCAGAAGAAATGCCGGTCATTTTCTATTAATGCGAGTTCCTGCCAGAGCAGTTACTACAGTTGCTCGAAGCAATGTCGGGGAAGTAATACCTGTCTTTATCAATGCGGCAAGGCGAACGAGGCTTGCATAAATGGACTAAAATCACAGTGCCGGAGTCAGGGTGGAAGTTTAAGCGGTGTGGGATTTAATCTTACATGTAGAATCTGCCAATAAAGATATGCTTTAGATAAACTGTTTATGCAGTAAGATTTAAGGACGCTTGCCGGAAAACAAAATTACGGCAAGCTGTTTCATCCTGCTGTAATACGATATAAAAACATCCATTTCCGGAAAAAGGAGGAGATAGTGAAAATCAGAAGAAAAATCATGCTGATATTAGCGGTTATTATGGCTGGTTTATGGGGTTGCGCTTCAACACCGGATAGTGTTGAGCGGGTTGTAAAAGTCATGTATCTGGGACCGGACACGAACCATACCGGGCAAGTTGAAGCCGGAAAGATAATGCTGCAAACCCAAAAGGGAGATTTCTTTAACGCCTACGAACTCAGCGAAGCGGTGATAGGCTCGTTTCTGGGAAATTCCTGTACGGTGTCGCCGCAACTGTTGATCAATATCCGTCAGGATGACGAGTTCTATTACGGAATATCAGGGAAGGATTATGCAAAACCATCCCCTATGAATTGGCAGATGAAGGATTACCTTCGCACCTGCCCCTGTGGAGTCAAATTTTCCAAAAAAGATCTGAAAGTTGTAGAGGTTGTTTTCGAGCATAAGAACGGCACGATTGACAAGATGGGTCCCAACAGCATCAATGGCAATGCGCAGCCTGTTTTGAAACAGGTGACGATGATCGATATGCAAACACCTAGTTTCCTGCGGAAGACCCTTAAATTCGACTCCTTTGCCGATGATTTTCTGACTCTTCGCTACATGGAGGAACGGGGCAATCCTGTATCTGGGACACCTGATGTGACTGAACGGATGTATGAGTTTGATTTGCAGATGTCAAAAACAATTAATGTACAGGGTGCGAAAATAGAGATTCTCGATGCCCGACCGGGCAAACTCACTTATAAAATAATCAGGCAGATGAGCGTTGAATAGTGATTTTATTTTTTTTCAGAAAGGAGAGAAGCCTTTAGGCTGCCGAAACAGTATACGGACACATGAACCATGAGTGTATGGTATGAAAATAATAAAACTTTTCGTATAACGATTTTGTTGTTGGTTGCCCTTTTCTTTCTTGCATCCGGAACGACATCTGCCGGAAGTTCAGATGCGGAAGGGCCAGCAGATCTGTCATGGACTGATTCATCAACAAAGCTGATGTGGTACCGGCACGGGTACCGGTCTTACCGGAATATTTACGGAGGGGTTGCGCCCGCGGACTGGAAGAGCGTCAATGAATGGATTCGCTCTCTCAATGCAAACCGGACCGGCGGATTTTCCGACTGGCGTCTGCCGTCTGCTAAAGAATATGCCACCATTTTTAAAAGTGAAGCAGGCGCTGCCGTATATGATTACCGGAACAGCGAGGATATAGAGCTTTACCGTTTGGGCTACCGCCCTGAAATCAAAGGTTGGAAACGATATGCCTGGTCAGGTGAACAAAAAGGCGGCAAAGTTGTCTGCTATGATTTTGTGGAAAATCAGACAGTGGAGTATGATGCATCTTTGGATATGACTTACGAATTTGATGCTCTGGCGGTGCGACCCGTTACTGACAAATAAAAATTTATCAATCAGTTTTTTACCGGAAAAAGTTTCTCTTTCCGGACTGCACGAAAAATTGTTTGTTCATTAAACCTGATAGCAGGATGTTTGATTTTTCCACAGCTTTAAGCGTTTTTTTACTGATCCGGTCAGGGGTTGCATCCCGGGCATTTCTGTAAAGGGGAAAATAAAAAATGAAGCTTTCACGAACCGCCGGAAAAGGAAATGGCGTCATTATTATAACCCTGGAAAAATTTTTGCTATTATCATTTATTTGTCTGCTTTTTTCAGGACTATGCATCAACTCAGCTGCGCATGCAGTTATGCCGCCGGCGCATTATGAAAAGATGGTGCAAAAATCTGCAATCAAGGCCAGTGCTGTGGTGAAAGATGTTATTATCCTGTCCGAAACAAAGCAACACACTCGGAAAAAGATAGTCTTTACCCTGGAAAAACCTTTTGAAAAAAATATTCCGCAGGAATTTACCGGCACCTGCTATTCCGTGGATCATAAATGGCAAAAGCCGGGAGAAGGCGGAACAATTTACTATTATCCGGTAAAAGGAACAAAAGTGCTGGTTACCATCACCAATAACCATGATCGTATTACAAGTTTTACTCCCCTTGATTCCGGTCTGGCCGGGGAAATTGATGTTAACGGCCTGGCCAATATTTCTTTTGTCATGGGGCATGCCCAAATCCGGCCAGAGAAGAAACAAAATGGCAAGAGGGAACAATGGTTTTTGTTTTATTTAAACGGCAGGGCATCAGGATATATTCACATAAGCCGGACGGATCGTTTGCATAATATGATCAGGCAGCTTAAGCATGAGCTGCTGGTGGGTGAACTGGACAAAGGCCGCCGTCTTTTCAGAATGGACACTCAGTTCCGGGATAATGGGTTTTTTACACCGGAAGCGATCACTATTGAGATAACCGAATATTTCCCTGAGAAAACAATAACCCACCCTCCCAGAAAAATCGGATTTCTGCCTGTGGAGCAAAAGGATATCGGGGAAGGAATTCTGGCAAAAGGTGTCAGTGATGTCTATGATGTGCCAATACCGCAGAAAACGGCCACAGACTTCGGCTTATTTACATTGATTGAGACATTCCCTTATCAAAAGGATTTTTCCGTTCAAATTAACCTTATTGAAACATTGGAACTTTATTTGAAAAAAAATATTCAGATCCGTTATCGGGGCAGGGATCCGCATAAAAACGGCCTGCACATGTTCTCCGAAACCGGCAGCGCGAACGCCACCTACTGGCTTGATGACAGACATAAACTAATTGAATTGCAATGGAACAGCGATAAAAGATTTGTCCGGGGCACAAAAGATGAAGCAATGACGATTTTACAATAAGGTAGCGTTCCAGACTTTGATTGCAGGCCGATAATTGCTGGCCTCTAAGGGAGAACACTAAGTGCGTACAAAAATAGTTTTGTCTGTTTTGATTTCACTTATCATTGTTCCGGCGACCTGCGTCGTTTTGAAAGCAGCCACCCTGGAAGAAAAGTATTTTGAATCTCGCGACCGGTTTATCCGGCAAGCGGAGAAAGCAACGCCCCCGGGTGATGATCGCTCTGCTCTTGCGGAGCTGGAAAAACAAATGCGGGCAATTGTGGGGAAGGTAAAGATTAAAGGATTTTCCGGGCAGGGGAAAATTAACTTATGGACACTTAAAAATGATGATATCGGTTTCGGACAGGTTGATGGGCTGAGATTCGATTCCGACAGGGAGTCTCTCTTTGTCACGACGAAAGGCTTGCTTAAACGCTACCTGGCAGAAAGTCCGAACCTGCCTGCGGCCTTAAGTGAAATTTCAAAAACCGGAGATTTTTACCGCCGTGTTTTTCATTCGGATGCCGGGGTTATGAACTTTGCGGAAGTGCCGGTTGCGAGCAGGAAAAATCAATCTTTTGCCTATGCCTTTCTCGGTATAAGCGCTCAGGATATTGCTCTTTTTATTCCCAGCGAGATTTTTGTTTTCGTCTCAACAGGCAAGAGGATACTTAT
>JAKLDS010000027.1 GCA_022703375.1 Deltaproteobacteria bacterium
GATGGGAGAATTAGCCAGAACACTGGCCCTAACTGTTCGATTGTTCGGTAATATTATGAGTCATGAGAAGGTTATCGGGATTCTCCTTTCCGTCACGCCATTGTTGTTTCCTGTTATTATGCAGGCACTGGGGCTTTTGATCGGAATAATTCAGGCCTATATTTTTGCCATACTATCAATGGTGTATATCGCTTCGGCGACAAGCGTCCATGAGGAATCACATAAAACGGAAGTTACAAAACGCATTAAAACCTAGCAAACTATGTTTAAGGAGGATTATTTATGGACAAATTGAGTTTAGTTGCTGTGGCTTCAATTATCGCCGCCGGTTTAACAATGGCTATTGGTTCGCTGGGGCCGGCTTTGGGCATGGGACGGGCAATCCAGCAAGCCCTTACCGCCATTGCCCAGCAACCGGATGAGAGGAATTCCTTGACCCGAACCCTGTTTGTGGGGCTCGCCATGATCGAGTCCATCGCGATTTATTGTTTCGTTATTTCCATGATAGTGATCTTTGCGAATCCTTTCTGGGGTTACTTTACAAAGACAGGGGGATAATCAATGCATATCGACTGGTTTGTCTTGTTTTGCCAGATTTTCAATTTCCTCCTGCTTGTCTATCTTTTGAAACGATTTCTTTACGGTCGAATAATCAAAGCGATAGATGAAAGAGAGGCGAAGATTGCCGCGCGCTTTGCGGAAGCTGAAGAATTGAAAGCAAAGGCTGCAGAAACGGCCGGGATTTATGACAAGCGCAACCAGTTGCTTACCGAGAAATCAGAACAAATGCTCAACGAAGCAAATATCGCTGCTGCAGCCAAACGTAAAGAACTGATGGAAAAGGTTAGAGAAGAAGTTGACGCAGTCAAAACACGCTGGCAGGATATGCTGATAAGAGAGAAGGATGCTTTTTTTCAGGACCTGCGTCAGCGGGCCAGCCGGCAGATATACGCAACCGCTCGCAGGGCATTGGCCGATTTGGCTGATGCTGACCTGGAGGCGCTCATTATTGATGAATTTATTCGTCGCATCCGGGAATTGAATAAGGAAAAAAGCGCCGAGATTCGTAAGGCAATCAGCGGCGGAGGCAACAAGGCTGTTGTGCAGAGCGCTTTTGCCATACCTGTCCAAACGCAAAGTCGCATCGAGCAATCGCTCAAAGAGCAGATTACCAATGGTTTTACAATTCGCTATGAAACTAAGCCGGAAATAGTTTCGGGCATTGAACTGCGGATTAATGGCCATAAGATCGCCTGGAGTCTTAATGAATATTTAGAGTCTCTTATGGAAAATCTGTCCGAAACTCTCCAGAAAGAGGCGCACAGCGGATAGCAGGAATACCGGGGGAGGAAGAGCATGAAAGAACAGGTAAGCGTAACCGCAAATCGGGAATTAAAAACATTTCTCAACGATACTTTTTCGACTATGGAAAAGGTTTTAGATGAGCAGAAACCTGAACTGCGGCAATACGAAATCGGTACGGTCCAGTTTGTAGGTCGGGATATTGCCAGAGTCAGCGGACTGCCTGATATCCGTGCCGAAGAGCTGGTGCGCTTTTCCGGAAATTACATGGGGCTCGTGTTCAACATTGATCCGCAGGAAATCGGTGTGGTTCTGCTTGATCCCAGTGAAAACATTCAGGTAGGCACAGAAGTCCATCGCACCTCGCGCGTCCTCGACGTTCCTGTCGCGGAAGCCCTCCTGGGCCGCGTTGTTGATCCCATGGGACGTCCTCTGGATGGTCTGGGAGATATTAATACCGTCAAACGGCTACCAGTAGAGAGGCCGGCTCCGGCGGTCATGGATAGAGCTCCGGTGACTGTTCCGCTCCAGACAGGAATCAAGGTAATCGATGCTCTTATCCCTATCGGCCGGGGACAGCGGGAACTTATCCTGGGCGATCGCCAGACGGGAAAGACTGCCATCGCGGTAGATACCATCATTAACCAGAAAGAGACAGGAATTATCTCTATTTATTGTGCAATCGGCAAAAAGAGCGCCGATGTGGCCAAAGTGATAGCTGAGCTGCGTAATTATGGCGTAATGGGCTCTTGTATTGTCGTTGTGGCCACGGGTGAAGATACCCCCGGCCTGCAGTTTGTCTCTCCCTATGCGGCGACAACGATGGGCGAATATTTCGTAGAGCAGGGCCGGGACGTCTTGATTATCTATGACGATCTTACATCGCATGCCCGCGCTTACCGCGAGGTTTCGCTGCTGCTTAGACGTCCTCCCGGAAGAGAAGCTTTTCCCGGCGATATTTTCTACATTCACTCGAGGCTTCTGGAGAGGTCAACTCACATGCGTCCCGAATTGGGCGGCGGATCGCTGACCTCGCTGCCGATTACCGAAACGGAAGCGCAGGACATGTCTTCCTATATTCCCACAAACCTTATTTCCATTACGGATGGACAGATTTATCTTTCACCGATACTTTTCAACAAGGGAATATTGCCGGCTGTTGATGTCGGAAAGTCGGTTTCCCGCGTCGGCGGAAAAACGCAATTGCCGGCGTATCGTGCCGTGGCCGGTGATCTGCGTCTTTCCTACTCGCAATTTGAGGAGCTGGAATCATTCTCGCGTTTCGGAACTCGCCTTGACGAAAGTACCCGCAAAGTTCTGGAACGTGGATGGCGTGTCCGGGAAATATTAAAACAAAATCAAAGCATGCCTTTGCGTGTATCAGAGCAGATTGCCTCTCTCATTTCCGTTACAGGAGGAAGTCTGGACAATGTCCCGACGGAAAAGGTGCGGGAGGTGGAGGGCTGTGTCCTTATTGCTGTAAAAGAACAACTTTCCGAACTGTGTGGAAGGATTGAAGCGGGAGCTAAACTGGAAATTGCGGACAGGGAGAATGTTTTAATGAAAGTCAAGACTGTTGTAGCTCCTTATGAAGTGAAAGAGGAAACAAATGCAGACTACTGAGTCCCTGAAGAGAAGGATGAAAAGCGCTGGTGATCTTCTTTCCGTCGTCAAGACGATGAAGGCTTTGGCGGCGGTGAGTATCCGTCAGTATCAGCGGGCAGTTGAATCTTTGATGGATTACACGAGAACTGTGGAAATGGGTTTGCAGATTGTTCTGAAAGAGCGGATGGTGCCGTTAACACAGACAAATACCCCGAAAGTGAAGCGTCTCGGCGCCATTGTCTTCGGGTCTGACCAGGGATTATGCGGCCAGCTCAACGATCAGCTCTCGTATTTTGCTCTGAATCATATGAAAGAAAAGAGCATCAGGAAGGATAAGAGGATGATTTTATCCGTCGGGGCTCGGGTAGCCGATTGTCTGGAAGATGCCGGACAACCTGTTAACGAGGTTTTAACTACGCCGAGTTCGACGGCCGGAATCACACCGCTTGTTCAGGAAATTATCATGATAATTGATGAATGGCATTTCCTCCATCAGGTTGACCATTTCATACTCTATTACAGTAAATATTTGTCGGGGGCAACATATCATGCGCATCTGGTCGAACTCCTTCCCGTCAACAGGGAATGGCTCAAAGAAATAGCTAAAAAGAAATGGGATTCCAAATCATTGGCAGTATATAGCATGGATGGTGATTTGATTTTTTCTTCACTGATTCGTGAATATCTCTTTGTTTCTCTATACCGTGCTTTTGCCGAATCGCTGGCCAGTGAAAACGCAAGCCGTCTGGCATCCATGCAGAACGCCGAAAAGAATATTGAAGAACAAATGCATGACCTTCATGCCCAGTTTCACCGCACACGCCAGATGACCATTACAGAAGAACTTCTCGATATCGTAGCCGGTTTCGAGGCTTTGCAAGAACAGGTAAAATAATTTTATCAAGAGAGGAGGGTGTGTTTATGTCAGAAAGCTCGGACAAGAGAATTTGCGTTATTTGCGCCTGGCGGGAGAGCTGTGTGAAGAGATTCAAGGTAAGGACTGATGCAATGTTTACCGTCAACTGTGCTGATTTCACTCGGGATATAAGTATTAAAGAAAAGGACGTCGCGGAAATTCTTGATGATCAATTGGAAATATGGAAAAAAGACAAAGACGAGCGACCGAAGCATAATATTACCGTATCAAGCGAAGCGGGTGCCGGAGGGGGATGGATATCCCGCATCCTGGCCTCTGATCTCGGCATGATGCTGGTAGGCAGCGAATTTATCCATAAAATTGCCGAAAGCGCACACATGAGTGATAAGGTCATAAAGTCTCTTGATGAGAAGAGTAACACCGTTATGGGCAGCCTGATAAAATCTTTTACACAGGCGCGCTACATCTGGCCCAGTGAATATCTCCGCCATTTGACAATGGTTGTAAAGACGGTGGCGCAGCACGGTAACGCAATTCTGCTGGGCAGAGGCGCCAATTTCATCCTGGCGAAGGAGGATGCTTTCCGGGTGCGGGTGATAGCCCCACAGGAGGTGAGGATTCAGAACATCATGCGCGATCGCCGTGTTTCCAAAAAAGAGGCGACAGAGTATGCTGTTCGTTACGACTCGGATCAACAAGCATTTAACAGAAAAAACTTCAACGAGGATATAACAAATCCCGCCAACTTTAATATAGTGGTCAGCACTGAATTTATAAGTATCGAAGGGGCGGCAGATTCGATTAAAGCAGCCTTCAATTCCTGGAAGCTGGTCCGTGCATCATCCAATAAGGATGATCAAACAGCGGCAAGGGATAAAAAATAAACATATGAAGCTGCGCTTTCTTGCAGGCTGAATAGATTTTTCAAAAAAATATTATTTTTGGCACTCGCTGATTGTCTCCGCAAAACCTGCCAGGGAATTAATAATGGTGGCGTCGTCAACGCAAAAGGCAATGCGGAAATAACCGGGGCTGCCAAAGCCACTGCCCGGCACGACAAGGATGTTTTTCGTGAGCAGCATTTCGGCAAATTTCACATCATCGGGAATGGGGCTTTGGGGAAATAGATAAAAAGCTCCCATGGGTTTTTCAAATTGATAGCCGGCTCCGGCCAGACCATCGCAAATCAGATTACGCTTTTTGTGGTAAACTTCCACATCCACTTTTGTATACTGAAGCTTGGCAATAATGCGCTGCATCAAGGCCGGAGCGTTGACGTATCCCAGTATTCTTGTGCATAGCGTCATAGCGTGCAGTAAATCTGCGCCATCTTCAATTGCCGGATTGACGGCAATATAGCCGATTCTTTCCCCGGGAAGGGAAAGGGTTTTGGAATAGGAATAGGCGATGATGCTGTTTTTGTACGATTTTAATATATTGGGAACGAAAACGCCGTCATAAACAATTTCATTATAGGGTTCATCGGAAAGCAAATAGATGGCCTTGCCCAATTGCCGCCCCTTTTCTTCCAAAAGCGCCGCCAGTTCATCAATGTTCTGCTGCGAATAAACTTTTCCTGTGGGATTGTTGGGCGTATTGATTAATACCGCCTTGGTTTTGCTGTTGATTGCCAAGCCGATTGCCATCACATCAAGAGAAAAATCGTGTTTGGTTTTGACAAATTTGATGATGCCGCCGAAATTATCAATGTAAAAGGGGTATTCAACAAAATAGGGAACAGGAACAATAACTTCGTCGCCGGGGTCAAGAATGGATTTAAAAATAACATTTAAAGCGCCTGCGGCCCCGTTGGACATGATGACATGGTCAAAAGTAATATTCAGTCCGGTTGTTTTTTTTATCTTTTCGGCAACAGCGTGTCTTGTTTCCGGAAAGCCGGCATTGGGAGCATAACCGTGCTTATTGGGCATGACATGTGCGGCGATATTCAATAATTCCTTTTTGAATTCCTCCGGCGGTTCGACATTGGGATTGCCGAGACTGAAATCATAAACCTTATGTGCGCCATGTTTTTTCTTCAGGATTGCGCCTTCATCAAACATTTTCCGGATTAAAGAAGATTGGGCAAAAGTTGCTTTTATTTTTTTTGCTATAGCCATGAAGGATAAACCTCGGTTGAGTAAATTAAGAATCGTGTTTGTGCCTTTTTACCAGAACATGAATGCCGATTAATATCAGTACGAGGGGTAGTATGTATTTTGTCAGTTTGTGAAATTCGATGCCGTTGTATTCAGTGATAATAAAGATTAATCCGACAAGAGAGATAAACCAGCCGCCGATATCACGATAGCTCTGAATTATTGTACAGATTCCGATGACTATCAAAAGCCATGGCCAGCTTGCACCAAAGAAGTAATAACCAGACATGTGCAAAAATATCAAAACCCCCAGGGTAATTAAAATCATGCCGCCGGTCAGCACATGACGTTTTTTGTTTTGCATGACATTCTCCTTTTGCTGATGTTGAGAAGCGGCCGAAGTGAATTTCCGGCCGCTTGTTGTTTATAGTTTTTCCGCCAGCTTTAAAAATGGTTTAAACAAATCAATGGGAATCGGGAAAATCGTCGTCGAATTATTTTCCGAGGCTATCTGATTCAATGTCTGTAAATAGCGCAATTGCAGCGACATTGGCTGGGTCTCCATTAAGGCAGCGGCATCAATCAGTTTTTGCGCGGCCTGGAATTCGCCTTCGGCATTGATGACTTTCGCTCTTCTTTCCCTTTCCGCTTCCGCCTGCTTGGCCATGGAACGCTTCATTTCTTCGGGCAGGTCAATGTGCTTTACTTCCACCAGCGATATTTTGATACCCCAGGGTTCGGTGCTGCGATCGAGAATTTCCTGCAGACTCATGTTGATTTTCTCGCGTTCGGAAAGAATTTCATCGAGTTCCATCTGGCCGCAGACACTGCGCAGCGTTGTCTGGGCAAGCTGCGATGTGGCATAAAGATAGTTTTCCACATTTGTTACGGCGGAATTAGCGTCCATAACGCGGAAATAGACAACGGCGCTAACTTTGATAGATACGTTGTCTTTAGTGATGACGTCCTGCGGCGGCACATCCATGGTAACGGTTCTCATATCCACTTTGACTACTTTATCAATGCCGGGAATAATGATGATTAGTCCGGGGCCTTTAACATCGCGAATTCTGCCCAGACGAAACACCACGGCTCTTTCGTATTCATTTAAAATACGAATGGCAGAAGCCAGAAACATGATGACCATGACTATTACTACAAGAGTCGGTATTGATGATCCAATCATTTTAAAATCCTCCTTCAGCTAATATTTAAGATTGCGCATTTTTATCTGTTTCTTCGACAAATAAATTAATTCCTTCCACTTTGAGAATCGTTACGGCGGCGCCCTTGCCAATCAGTTTATCGCTTCTGGCATTCCAGTATTCGCCTTTGTAAAATACTTTCCCCGTGAGATTAATATCCGTGGCTGCTTCGCCCCGCTCATTAATCATTGATTCAGTGCCTGAGTAGTGTTTTCTCAGCTGAGCTTTAATCGCCATCCAAATAACTACAATGAAAAATCCCGATGCCAGAAGCACGGCAGGGATTAATACCTGAAAAGAAACGCGCAACGCCGGTTCCGGCGTATCAAACAATAATACGGATCCCATAATTAATGAAATTACACCTCCAACAGTTAACATTCCATGACTCATTACTTTTATTTCAGCGATAAACAGGATGACACCGAAAATAATCAGCAGTATTCCCGTATAATTTACCGGCAGGGTGGATAAACCGAAAAATGCCAGCAGCAGCGAGATGCCGCCGATTACACCAGGCAGGATGGCTCCCGGCGTGGAAAGCTCAAAGTAAAGGCCGGCCAGGCCTACCAGCAAGAGAATATAGGAAATATTCGGATCGGATATCGCCGCGAGAATTCCCTGACGCGTTCCCATTTTTTTATTGTTTAGAACTGCACCTTTAGTGGATATTTTCTTTTTCTTTCCTGCGACAGTTATTTCCTTCTGGTCAATAGCCGCGAGCAGTTTATCAATATCGGCTGCGACATAATCAATCACCTTCAGTTTTAAAGCTTCCTCGGCGGTGATTGATTCGCTTTTCCGGACTGCTTTTTCCACCCATTCTTCCGAGCGGCCGCGTGTTTTGGCGATGCTGCGCACATAAGCCGCCGCATCATTTTCGACTTTTTTCGCCATTGTTTTATCCATGCCCTGACCGCCGATACCGATAGCCACCGGATGGGCGGCGCCGATATTAGTGCCGGGCGCCATTGCCGCTATGTGAGCGGCGGTTGTGATAATAACTCCTGCGGAAGCCGCGCGGGCGCCTGAGGGGTAAACATAAACTATCACAGGCAGGGGTGCGTTAAGAATGCTTTTGGCAATGTCGCGCATTGCCGTATCCATGCCTCCCGGTGTATCGAGCAGAATGATCAGGCCTTCCGCTCCTTCCTTGCCGGCCGCATCAATTTGACTGGCGATGTATTTTGCGGAGGGTGAGGTGATGGTGCCTTCGATGCTAATTACATTAAACACCGGCTTCTTTTCTTCAGCTAAACCCGAGCAAACAACTACCACTAAAAATAATATTACCGGAATAATTATTTTTTTAGACATAGCGACACCTCATCCATTATTGCTTTTCACTGTTTTCAAGCCCAGTTCGTTCATTATCAACTGCATATCATCCCAGACAAATTTCTTGGCGGCGGGATTTCTCAGCAGATAGGCGGGATGATATGTCGGCATCAATTTGATTCCCTCGTAGGAATGGAAACGACCGCGCAGGGCAGTTATCGGCGTTTCTGTTCTCAGCAGTGCTTTAGCTGCGAAGGAACCCAGCGCGCAGATGTAACTTGGGGCGATGATTTGCAACTGTTTTTTTAAAAAAGGTTCGCAGGCCGCAATTTCTTCCGGCAACGGATTGCGGTTTTGCGGCGGCCGGCATTTGAGAATATTGCAGATATAAACATCCTCCCTGGTCAATCCCATGGCCTCGATTATTTTTGTCAATAATTGTCCGGCGCGGCCGACAAAAGGCAAGCCTTGAGCGTCTTCGTCGGCTCCGGGTGCTTCTCCGACAAAAACAAGGCGGGCATTGGGATTGCCGTCACCAAAAACAAGATTGCGTCTGGTTTTTCCCAGCGGACATAACTGACAATCCGTCATAGCGAGGCAGGCCTTATCTAAAAGATTCCGGGAATTGGCTGTAATTGAACTTCCATATTTTCCCGGGTAGCTTTCGGCAACCTCTGCTCCGGTTATCGCTGCTGTTTTGCCGATATTTTGTCCACCTTTAATTGTCGCTGGTTTATTCCACCGGATAGCCGCCGCATTGGTATCGCTGTTGACAACAAGGCTTCTCAGCGACCTGACCGTCGCCAGCAATTCCGCGCGGATACTTTCCGGCGATTCATCAGGATAACCTTCAGTCATTATTTTTTAATTGCACCTTTCTTGTTTATAACAGACGAAATTCTGTCCAGAATAGCTCCGGCAGCTTCGATTTTTGTCATTTTGGGCAGCTTTTGCACCTGACCATTTTTATCAATAATGGTTATGATATTGGTATCAGCCTGGAAACCGGCGCCTTCTTCGCGCAAATTATTGGCGATAATGAAATCCATTTTTTTGTTTTTAAGTTTTTCTTTGGCATTAGCCAGGAGGTTTTCCGTCTCCATTGCGAAACCGGCAATAATACGCCGTCCTTTATTGCGGCCTATTTCCGAAATAATATCAGGGTTTCTTTCCAGCATAAGCGAAAGCGATTCTTTATTTTTTTTGATTTTTTCTTTTGCCATAACCGCCGGACGGTAATCGGCAACAGCAGCCGCTTTTATGATTATCGCCGCCATCTTGTAATTATCCAGGACGGCGCGATGCATTTCCCGGGCAGTACGCACCCTGATAATTTTATCGGCAGGGGGCAGTGTCAGAGCGGTGGGGCCGGTAATCAATGTCACTTGAGCGCCGCGTCTTTTCGCGACACGAGCCAGAGCGTAGCCCATTTTGCCGGAAGAAGAATTAGTTATAAAGCGCACCGGATCCAGAGGTTCTTCAGTCGGGCCTGCTGTTATCAGGATTTTCAATCCGTCCAGAGTCGCGGGTGATAAAAGTTTGCAAATCTCCTCCAATATCCCGGGAGTGTCGGGCAGACGGCCGGCTCCGGTAACTTTGCAGGCCAGTTCGCCATAGGCGCTGTCCATAATCTGATAACGGTGTTTTTTGAGTTTTTTAATATTTTCCTGAACAATCGGATTGGCCAGCATCTTATCATTCATGGCCGGACAAACAAGCACCGGTTTATCCGTTGCCATGATTGTCGTGGTCAGCAAATCATCGGCAATGCCGGAAGCTATCTTGCCGATGATATTTCCCGTAGCCGGGGCAATGACAAAAGCATCGGCAAAATCAGCCAAAGCGATGTGCGCCATATCCCACTTAACGGCCGGCGCAAAGGTGTCGGTATAAACAAGATCGCCGGAGAGCGTCTGCAGGGTAAGCGGGGTAATGAATTCACAGGCGCATTTGGTCATAATGATCTTCACCTGCGCACCTTCTTTAATCAGGGCGCGGGTCAATTCGGCTGCTTTATAGGCAGCTATTCCGCCGGTAATTCCCAGAACAATTTTTTTGCCTTTCAGCATAAGTTCATCTCACAAGTTATTTTGTCAGAACTATAACAATGTTTTATTGCAACTTCAAGGCTTAAACAGCCTCGGAACAAGGCAAGCAGGAAAAGAAAAGCTAATTGCTGTTATCAATGGCGGCAAAGTTAGTTGTACGGAATTGTTCGTCAATTTCCCGGTAAGAGGGCAGCGGGAAAAGATAACCGGATGGTGTTATCCGGTATAAATCCATCTGCAAATCATGAAAGAAGTAAAAATAATCCTGAAAATAGGTTTTCGTATCAATATTACAGCCGCCGAATTCAAAAGTGACTATTTTGACGGCTTTCTTCCTCAGCATTTTTTCCGCTCCCCGGAAAAGATCAAGTTCATGTCCTTCAATATCAACCTTCAGCAAGTGAATGTAATCAATGCCGTTGTTTTTACAGTATTCATCCAGAGTTGTGATTGCTACTTTTTCCGATTGCCAGCTGGTGATGCCGATATGGTCCAGTTTTCTTTTTGTCAGTGTGCCGCTGGCGTCTTCATTGTCAAAAAAAAGTTCCATGTTCTCGGAGCTTTTTCCCAAACCGATATTGTTCGCGATTATTCTTCTGTCATTTGCCGCCCGTTGCGACAGGGAGGAAAAGAAGCGCGGTGACGGTTCAAAACAATGCACTGTAAATTTTTCATCGCCCAGAACGGACATGACAACATCCAGATATTCTCCCCTGTGGGAACCGACGTCAAAAATGCAGTAAGGAGGTTTTGTAAGCCGGGTCATTTTTTGAACAACATTTTTCTCGCCGCTGCAATAGACATCATCACCCGTGCCGATTCCCAGGTGGCGATGGCATTTGCGGACAAGGCTTTCCAGAAAATTCTGCCCGACCTTATTGCCGTATAGATAATTCAGCATTTTCATCAGATAATTGAACCTGTCTGTTATTCAAAGTTGGGGCATCATATCTGCGGCAGACAGGTGTGTCAATGTAAAATACCTCAGAATCTTTTTATGCTGAAATCGGCAAAGGCGCCGCTGGGATGTTCTTCAAAAACAGCTACTTTTTCCACCCGCGCCGCAGGCGGCCCTGTTTTACACCATTTCACGGCCTTCTGAACATCAGCATCATCTCCTTCAAACAAAGCTTCCACCCGTCCATCTTCCATGTTGCGCACCCAGCCGGTCAGGTTTAATTCAGCTGCGGTGTGCCTTGTTGCCGCCCGGAAACATACTCCCTGGACGTAACCGCTGATATAAACATGCATCCTTATCATGGTTTCACCTGCTGATTAATTGCAGAAATTCTTCTTCGCTGAGAACCGTAATGCCCAGGGATTTTGCTTTAGTCAGTTTCGAGCCCGGTTCCGAGCCTGCCACGACGTAAGATGTCTTATTCGTTATGTTTGTGTGGACAGCGCCGCCTGATTTTTCTACCAGTATTTTTGCCTCATTGCGGCTCATTCCCTGCAGCGTACCAGTGAAAACAAATGATTGGCCGCGCAGCCGGGAATCAATAATAACAGCGGTTTTTTGCGGGATGAAACCGGCCTGACGGAATTTGCCAATAACTTCCTTATTCTGCGGCTCCTGAAAAAAACGGACAATGCTTCCGGCAATCTCGGGGCCGATTTCATTAATTGCCGTCAGATGTTCAATGTCTGCGGCCATGATATTTTCCAGCGAGCCTAATTCGGCAGCAAGTATTTTAGCGATGTGTTCGCCGACATGTCTGATTCCCAGGGCGTAAATGAACCTGTCCAGCGGCGGATTTTTCGATTTCTCGATGGCGGCAATGAGATTCTGGACCGATTTTTCACCGTAACGGTCCAAAGCCAGTAGTTTTTCTGCTGTCAGAAAATATAAATCAGCCGGATTGCTGATTAAGCCGGCATCAAAAAGCCGGGCGGAAACTTTTTCACCGAGTCCTTCGATATCAAGGCCGCCGCGGGATGCAAAATGTCTGATATGTTCCTTGATTTGCGCCGGGCAGGAAAGATTAATGCAGCGGTACGCAGCTTCGCCTTCCAATCTGACTATTTGTGATAAACATTCAGGGCATTGCTCCGGCATCTGAAATATTTTCTCTCTGCCTGTCCGCCGGGAAGTAATTACCTTGACGACTTCGGGAATGACGTCACCGGCGCGCTGGATTATTACAGTATCGCCGATGCGGATATCTTTTTTGCTGATTTCGTCCTGATTATGCAATGTCGCCCGGCTGACCATGACTCCGCCGACATTGACCGGCTGCATAACAGCTACCGGCGTCAGGACACCGGTGCGTCCGACCTGAACAAGGATGTCATTTATTACCGTTGTTTCCTGCGATGGCGGAAATTTGCAGGCAATTGCCCAGCGCGGATTGCGCGAAACGCTGCCTAATCTGGTCTGCGTCGTCAGGTTATCCACCTTCAATACGACACCGTCAATTTCATAGGGCAAAGATGCCCGGATTTTTCCCGTATTTTCGAAATAATCAAGGCAGGCTTGAATATTGCTGCATTGGCGGACCAGTGGATTAACCGGAAAGCCCCAGCTTTGCAATGCCTGTAAAACTTCCCAATGGGTGGAAAAAACGGTACCCCTGGTTTCTCCGGCCTGATAGAGAAAAATATTCAGCGGACGACGGGCAGTTGTTTTCGGATCGAGTTGGCGGAGCGAACCAGCCGCCGCATTACGCGGATTGGCAAAAGGTTCTTCGCCTGCCTCCAGCCGGCGTAAATTAAGCTTACGGAACGGCTCGGTCTCAATATAGACTTCACCGCGAATTTCGATGAACAGCGGAAATGGTCTGTTGCTGTTTTCTTTAATTTGCAGAGGCAGGGCGGCAATTGTTTTCAGGTTCTGCGTGATATCTTCACCGGTGAAACCGTCGCCGCGGGTGGCGCCTGATACAAATCTGCCATTTTCGTAAATAAGGTTGACGGCCAGACCGTCGAGCTTTGGTTCCGCCACATAAGAAATATTTTCCCCGTCAGCCTGCTTCATTAATCTTGCATCGAACTCCAGAATTTCTTGCGGGGAAAAAGCGTTAGCCAGGCTCTGCATGGGGGAGGGATGAATCAACTGGTCAAAGCGGGCCAGCGGCGCCGCTCCCACACGTTGTGTCGGCGAGGACGCGATATTATCATCGGGGTGCTGCGCTTCTAGTTCCTGCAATTCCCGCAGCAGACGGTCATACTCGATATCAGATATTTCGGGATTATCCTGTTGGTAATAGCGCCTGTTGTGATATTCGATAATGGTTCTGAGTTCGGCTATTCTTTTACGGGCGGAATTATTATCCATCATTTAACCAGCTTTAAATTTGGTTTGACAGAATGCGGTTTTTTTATCGCTGCAGCTACACCGTCGGTTTTTGCTTTTAACATCTGCTCGTTGAAAATAGCGTTTTTTACCCTGACGGAATTGATGATGGAAAAAATTATTACCGATTTCTCCCAGTCAGCCGAAAAAGAGAAATGCTCCATTCGCGATTTGTATTTATCCCAGAGTAAAGTCAGGGAGGCCTCGTCAAAGTGTAGTATGGTTTCCGCTATTTTGTTCAAGGAATTTTCTAAACTATTCATAGTAAATAAAATATAACACAACTTCATATCTCAGCAAAGTAAATAAAGATGGCTCGCTGTAAAATCGATAAAATACCGGATATTTTAGCATGCTAAATATATCTTGTTTTTTTATGTCTTATCACTAATAATCACGCTCCGGGTAAGGAGCAAAAATGAAAGTCGGAGTTATTTCTGATACTCATTTGACAGGATTCGACGAAAAATTAAAGAAAATTGTCGATGAGCAATTTAAAGATGTCGGGCTTATTCTGCATGCCGGAGACCTTGTAGATTTGCAAGTACTGGATATTTTTGCCGGCCGCGAAGTGAAGGCTGTTTGCGGCAATATGGATTATCCTTCCGTCAGGGAAAAGCTGCCCGAAACAATTCATTTCGAGCTGAATGGCTTCAAGTTCGGCTTGATTCACGGCTGGGGTGCACCCTGGTTTTTGGAAGAAAAAATACTGGCGAAAATAGGCAAGGTGGATTGCCTGGTTTATGGTCATACGCATAAGGCGGTTAATCATAAAAAGGATGATGTCCTGTTCTTTAATCCCGGTTCGGCAACGGAAAGAAGATTCTCCCCGGCGAAATCCCTCGGTATTTTAGAAATTGACAAGGAGATAAGAGGTAGGATAATAAACATCTGATTAATTTTACTGGCAGAAGGAAATATGGAAAAAATATTTGCTCCCTGGCGAATGGAATATATCAAGGGGGAAAAACCAGACGGCTGTGTATTCTGTAAATGTTCAATAAGATGCGAGGATTATGTCATCTATGAAGGAAAGACCTGCTTTGTAATGATGAACAGATATCCCTATATCAGCGGCCATTTAATGATTATTCCCTGCCGGCATTTGAGCAAGATAGAAGACTTGACGGCCGATGAGAAAATGGAAATATTCAATTTAACGGAAACATGCGTCAGGGTGATTAAAGAAGCAATGCGTCCCGACGGATTTAATATCGGCATGAATATCGGCAAAGCCGCGGGTGCCGGTATTGAAGAACATATTCATGTTCATGTCATACCGCGCTGGCAGGGTGACACTAATTTTATTTCGGTCATTGGTGATGTCAGGGTCATTCCCGAGGATGTTGCCACTACAGCGGCAAATCTGAAACCGCTTTTTACAAAATATCATCGGGAGGATTGATGAAATGAAAATAATATACCTGATTCTTTTAATTGCGCTGGCAATTTTCATCGCGACATTTGCCCAGTTTAATTCCACGGCTGTGCATATCACATATTACAAATATTTTGAATTTGACGTTCCCGCTTACCTGCTCATCTTTATTTGTTTTCTGGCAGGAATTATCATCGGCGGTTTTTGGGGTGTCGTCGAAAGATTCCGTTTAAACCGAACCATCAGCCGCTTAAACAGAAAAGTACGGGAAATGCGCAATGAAATGCGCACCAGCGGCGAACATCCGCCGATTATCGAGCCCAAAGATAAATCCGTCGCCGGTAATGAAAGAGGAAACTAAATTCATCGCAGACGCTTCTTTAGGTAAACTGGCTAAATGGCTGCGGCTTCTTGGTTACGATACGATTGTATATCCGGAAGTTGCCGGCCGTAACATGCTCAACCAATCCCTTGCGCAAAAAAGAGTCGTGCTCACCAGACGAAGAGATATGATGGAAAGGCAGTTTGCCGGCCGGATAATCTTGATTCCCGATTGTAATGTTGTAAAGCAGCTCCGCTTTTTGATTGAAAAAGTTCCTTTGAACATTAAGCAAAGAAACATGTATAGTCTTTGTGTGAGATGCAATAAAGAGCTTGTTATCGTTAGCGAAAAAAATGAAGTTAGGGAGTGTGTGCCGCATTATGTTTACAATAATTACACAAGCTTTACCCGTTGCCCGGGCTGCGGCAAGGTTTATTGGCAGGGTACTCATTTGCGCAATGCCTTGAATTTTATCGGTGAAATTAATGGAGAAATCAGTAATGTTAAATAAAATATATGGATTACGGAGAGAGAATATCGCTTTAGCCCAGTTCATTATCGAGGGATATGAAAGGCTGGCTACGGTATCAACGATAGATGCTCATCAGGCGCTGATTCAGGTTATGATTATGCCTGATTTTGCAGCCGAAATGGCAGGGCTGCTTGATTATTTAAAAGCTCAGGGAATGATTGAGGAAACAGTATGAATATCATGGAATTTCTTAAAAATATAAAATGGCAGGAGATTGCCGCAAGCGGCTTTCGTATTTTAATAATTCTTGTTTTGGCCTGGGTATTGTCAAAAATTCTCAAAAAGGTTTTGGCCGGATTCAAACTCAGATTACTGGAAAAAGGCCGTCTGGCGGGCAATAACCCGGATGAATCAGTCAAAAGGATTGAGACTGTAACGCGTCTCATCAGGCAGGTCGTACTAACAGCCATGTGGTGCATAGTTTCCCTGATTATTCTGAAGGAAATAGGCGTGGAAATTGCCCCTATTCTTGCCGGCGCCGGAATTCTGGGATTGGCTGTCGGTTTCGGGGCGCAAAATCTGGTCAAAGATATAATTTCCGGCTTTTTCTTTATTCTGGAAGATCAGGTAAGGGTAGGGGATATAGCTGTTGTCAACGGACAGGCCGGCCAGGTGGAAGCAATCAATATCCGCACTATTTTGCTGCGCGATCTGGCCGGAGTAGTTCATCTGTTTCCCCACGGTTCCATCACTACCGTAAGCAATATGACCAAGGACTGGTCGGCCTATGTATTTGATATCGGAGTTGCTTACAAGGAAGATACCGACAGGGTAGTGAATATTATCGCGCAGGTCGGGGAAGATATGAAAAATGAAGAGGCTTATAAAAAAATAATGCTGGCTGTCCCGGAAATATTCGGTGTGGATAAATTTGCTGATTCAGCCGTGATTATCAAGGGGCGGATTCGCACCCGTCCCAATCAACAATTCCTTATCGGCAGGGAGTTTCTGCGCCGGTTGAAATATGCCTTTTTCGCCAATAATATTGAAATTCCCTTTCCTCAACGGACAATTTATTTTGCCGAATCAGCAAAGCCCCCGGCTTTGACGGACGCAAAAAGGTAATAAAGGCTGAGATGATGTCGAGGGGAAAATGTTTTGACATTCCATGAAGTATTGATTTTTTAAATTAATTATTCGAGGAGGATTAAAATGCAAAGAGCGCTTCTTATCGTAAAGTATCTGGTTTTTTCATTGCTGGCCGTGTGTTTTTTATATGCATGTCACAGTAATACATCGCGCGATTTCAGCAATGATTACACTATTGATGTAAATCTTCAGAATTATAACCCTAAAATAGACCCCGCTAAATATCAACATTTAAGAGGGAAAAAATTCTGCATGTCCAATATCAGAAATAGCGCCAGAAATACGTCAAATTTTTCTTTTTACAGCAAAGATTCAAAAATCAGATATCAGCTTTCCAGTTTGCCCAACTATGGCTCTCCGCAACTGCTCCAGAGCTATTTCTGGTACGCCTACCAGAAAGCCTTTCTGCAGGCGGGGCTTAATGCCGGAGCTGATTGCCGGGAAGAAGATATTCCTGAATTATGGATAATCCTGCAATCCTTTAATGATGAGGAACTGCAATTCAAAATTACCTTATTAAAGAACAGGGAAACAGCTTATGAAAAAGATCTGGTTGTTACGCCGGCTCCTGCTTCATCCCGTAATCATACGGCATTACAAAAACATGCTTACGATATTACCGATCTGACGGTTGTCAAAATTCTTGATGATCCGGGCTTTCAGGATGTGATGCTCAAATATGGAAAATAAAGCAAAGTCTGATTCTTGAACTCGCGGAGCAATTGCCGGATGCCTCCTGGATGCGCAAAGCAGGGATGATAAAAAACGACTGTCCGGTTATCAGTCCTTCTTCTTTTTTTCTTTAATAAAGCACCGCGGGTCCTCTGCCAGGTAATCTCCGCTGTAGGCATGGGCGCGGCCGCGGCAGCCGCCGCAGATTACTTTATAATTACAGTCGCTGCACACTCCTTTTAATAATTCCTCACGGCGGCGCAAATCCCGAAATACAGGAGCATCCGTGTAAATTTCCTTGAAGTTCCTGTCGCGGATATTGCCGGCGTTGACTTCCAGGAAAGGACATGGCCAGACATCGCCATTGGCTTTGATGTAGACAAAACCGCGGCCGGCGGCGCAGCCATGAAACACTCGGCCGGCAAAATCAAGCACACGTCCTTCGCGGATGCCGTTTTTCTCCATCAGGTAGGGCCAGTATTGGGGGCCGGCTACCGGTTCAATTATTGTTTTTGCTTTTTTTTGCTTCCGGGAAATCAAATTGCTTAAATTATTATTGGCGCTTTTTTTCAATGTAGCTTTTTCAATTTTCTCGCCGCGTCCGACAGCAACCAGCTGATACATCAGCATGATTGCGGCTCCCTGTTCATCAGCAAAATCTATCAAATCCGGCAAATATGGCATATTATATTCCATCGCGGTGGTGTTTATTTGTAAAAGGATACCGGCTTTTTTGGTGGCTGCTATAGCGCGCAGAGCAAGGTCAAAAGCGCCCGGTTTATTGCGCACGAAATCATGAATTTGTGCGTTGGCGGCATCAATACTGATGGCGTTGCAGACAACTCCGTGGTCCTTAAGCTTGAAAGCCATTTCTTCGTCAATCAAGGTTCCGTTGGTGGCGATTATATTAGCGAAGCCTGCCTGCTGCGAATGCCTCAGGAGTTCGAAAATATCGGGACGAACCAGCGGTTCTCCTCCGGTATATACAAGAGAGCGGAATTCACTGCATTCAGCCAGCATATCAATAAGCCTTTTACCTTCATCAGTAGTCAGCTCATCCGGCGCCGCTTTACCGCTCGTCGCATGGCAGTGAATGCACCTTAAATTGCAAGCGGAGGTAACTTCCCAGGCCGGATGCCCGGGATAGCCGATACAACCCATTCCCAAGGCGCCGTTCGAAACAGGAACTGAAGCAAAACTATGAGCAAGGAGCCATTGCGGAAATTTATGCCAGCGGTTCAGATAACCCATCAGGACAGCGCTGCCTAATTGTCTGAGAATCAGCGAAGGTGGATTAAAAAACGATTTTACTTTTTTTGACATAAAGTAGTCTATACGTACGCGGCTATGAATACCGCCGTAGTCCCCAAATTAACGATAATATTAAGTGCGCACATTGTTTCCAGCGTTTTACGGTCTTCATATTTGTCCTGCATCATTTTCATGATAATAAACAAGGAAACAAAAAAAATCGGAATATAAAAACAAACTGCCGGGAAGGGTAAGCCGAAAAAAGGTGATAGCATCATTAATAATGATGCCGACAAGGATATGGAGCAATAGATTATCTTTCCCGCCTTTTTGCCGCAGCGGTTGAGCAGATTTCTTTTGCCGGTGGCCTTGTCTGCTTCATAGTCGGGAAACTCGTTGAGAAAAATAACATTAAAAATAGTCAGGCCGACAGGTATTCCCATAAAATGTATTACGGGATGAACTGAGGCAGTCTGAATATAGAAAGCCGATGCTATGGGCAGCCACCCGTAGCAAAAACCGATGAATATTTCGCCGAAACCTCTTTCGACAAGGCGAACGGGTTTAGTGGAATAAAAAAATCCCGGGAAAGCTCCGAGGCAGCCCAAGAGTAAAGTATAAGGACCTGTTTCAAGGCCGAATTGCAGAATAAGACCGATAACACCGGCGACCAGAAAAGAAATGATGCTTGTCCATAGAGCAACCGAACGGGGAAGTTTTCCTTCCTGAATAACACCTGATCCACCAGCAAAGTTACTGCGATAGGAATGGTGGGATATTTCATCTTCCCGGATATCGAAGTATTCTCCTGAGTGGTATGTGGATAGCATAATCAGAATTACGGCAAGGACACCCAGAGCAAAAGTAACAATACTTATTGAGGAATTGAAGTGATAAGCCAGGAAAGTTCCAAGGATAAAGGGCAACACGCCTACTGTATGGAAGGGTGGACGGGAAAGTCCAAACCACCCGCGTAGTATTTCTGTAATTGATTGCTGCATAATCTGCCTGTCAATTTTGTGGCGGATTAGTAACATAATGACTGGCAATTGTCAAAGAAGTATCCTTTCTTGTTTTGTGCATTCTATTGATGGTGTGCATGATTGGGAAGTTTTCAAAAAAAAGTAAGAATTAAGGTAAAAATTTAAAATAAATCTTGATTGTCGTTTTTTATTGTGTTAGGCCAGACCAATATTTGCGGGAACCAGAGTGAGCCTTATTCAGAGCGCCGGCTGATTTTAAAAAAGCAGTTGCTCTTATGTCAAATAGATGCTAAAGAAACCGCCAATTGTGAGTTAATTTGTAAATTAGTTTTTGGCCGCAGCAGCGGTTGATTATAACAAAAAAACATTATTTTTAGAGAAAGGGGGTTTTTTACAGAATGACGAAAGCAGAATTGATCGGAGTTATCGCGGAGGGATCAGACATTTCAAAAGCGGCGGCAGCAACAGCATTGGATGTATACATTGCAGCAGTTGCCAAAGAGCTGAAGAAATCCGGTAAACTGGGAATTGTCGGATTCGGTACTTTCTCAGTTGTAAAGAGAAAGGCAAGAGAGGGCAGAAATCCTCAGACTGGCAAGTCAATTAAGATTCCGGCAAAGAAAGTTGTAAAGTTCAAAGCCGGTAAGACTCTGGCCGACAAAGTAAAATAGTAAATTCTTAAGTTATCATCCAACTAAGGCCTCCGCATTATTATCAACTTAAAATCGGAGGCCTTAGTGCATTAATACCAGGCCGGATTATTTTTAATGCAGCCCGGTATTAAGACATTAATCGGGAGATATGGATTTGGCGCAAAAAAGAATACTGAGCGGTATGAGGCCGACGGGCAAATTGCACCTGGGGAATTTGCACGGGGCGCTGGCCAATTGGGTTGGTTTGCAGAACAGCGGCGGTTATGACTGTTTTTATTTTGTCGCCGATTGGCACGCATTTACCAGTGAATATAACTCAACTGACGCAATCAGAGACAACACGGTCAATATGGTGATAGACTGGCTGGCTGCCGGACTCGATCCGGGAAAAAGCACGCTTTTTGTGCAATCGGCCATCAAAGAGCACTCGGAATTATTTCTCCTTCTGTCCATGATAACACCACTAGCCTGGCTGGAGCGCAATCCCACATATAAAGAAATGAAAGCGGAACTGGCAAATAAGGACCTTTCCACATTCGGTTTCCTTGGCTATCCGGTTTTACAGGCGGCTGATATCATAATGTATAAGGCATACGGCGTGCCTGTGGGAGTTGATCAGCTTCCCCATGTGGAGTTGACGCGTGAAATAGCGCGCCGTTTTAATTTTCTGTATCAGGAAATATTTCCGGTGCCGGAGCCTTTGCTCACCTCGGTGCCCAAGCTGTTGGGAATTGACGGCAGAAAGATGAGCAAATCATATGAAAACTCCATTTATATATCTGATCGCGGCGAGAACCTGCAGCAAAAAGTATCGTCAATGTTTACTGATCCGCAACGGATGAGAAAAAGCGATGCCGGCAATCCCGAAATCTGCAATGTTTTTACTTTTCATAAACTTTATTCTGCACCGCAGACAACCTTGGAAATAAATGAGAATTGCCGCAAGGCGGCCATCGGCTGTACCGATTGTAAAAAGATGCTGGCTACCCGCATTGCTGGTGCGATGGCTCCTATCCATGAAAGGATGGATCACTATTTAAATAACATGGAAGAAATAAGGAATATTATCGAAGAGGGAAACAAAAAAGCAACTGAAATTGCGCGGCAGACAATGGAGGAAGTGCGCGCGGCAGTTAAAATCTGAAACAGAGGTTCTGCTTGGATACGCAAACAGAGAATTACGCCATTAAACTGGATATTTTTGAAGGCCCGCTGGACCTGTTGCTGTATCTCATCAAGAAAAATGAAATTGATATTTACAATATCCCCGTTGCTTTGATTACCGAGCAGTATCTGCAATATCTCAACATTATTAAATCCCTGAACCTGGATCTGGCCGGTGAATATCTGGTCATGGCTTCCACTCTTATTCACATTAAATCCAAGATGCTCTTACCGGTGCCGGAAGAGCCGACCGAGGAAGAAAACGAAAAAGATCCCCGGGCGGAACTGGTGAAGCAGTTACTGGAATATCAGTCTTTCAAGGAAGCGGCCGCCGATCTGGAAAAAAGACCTATTCTGGAGAGAGATGTTTTTACCCATGCCAGTGCCGGTTTGCAGGAAAATACCGGTAAAGAAAATGAGGAAGATGACGAGTTGATTGAAGTAAGTGTATTTGAGCTTATTGAGGCATTTCACCGACTTGTTTCGCGAACCGATAAAAAGGAGCTGCTGGAAATTGATGTGGAAAAGATGTCTCTTACTGATATAATAAATGATGTAATGGAACGGCTGACCAGGGAAAAGAATCTGACCTTTGAAGAACTTCTTGGTGAAAGAAAAGACCGCCGCCAGATAATTTATACTTTTTTAGCTATCCTGGAATTAATCAAACTGAGGATGATAAAAGCTTATCAGACATCAGCCTTTGGTGTGATTAGAATATTTCCTGCCGTGGAGTCTTAAATGGAAAATATCAAAGCTATTATTGAAGCATTAATTCTGAGTTCAGATGCGCCACTGCCGCTGGATAAAATATGCGCGGTGCTGAGTGAAACTCGGAGAGAAGATGTTAAAACAGCAGTTGCCGAACTTACTGCGGAATATGATCAACGACAAAGTGGAATTTCCATTCAGGAAGTTGCCGGTGGTTTTCAGTACCGCACCCGCACAGAAATGGCTGCCTGGATAAAGAAATTGAAGAATGTTAAACCGCCGACATTATCCGCGGCAGCACTGGAAACACTGGCCATTGTTGCTTACCGTCAGCCGCTGGTCAAATCGGAAATAGAAAGTATTCGCGGTGTTGATGTCAGCGCCCCGCTGAAGGGGCTTCTGGATAAGAAACTGATCCGCATAGTCGGGCGCAAAGATGTTCCCGGTAAACCTATTATCTACGGAACGACAAAAAAATTTCTGGAAGTATTTAACTTGAAGGATCTTTCTGAACTGCCCACACTGCGGGAAATGAAAGAATTGCAGCTGCAGGGAGAAGCGAAGGATGAAGTGCAGGAAGAAAGCAGGGAAGAAACAAAGGATTAAATGAAAGAAAGACTGCAAAAAATTATTGCCGCTGCCGGTATTGCTTCACGCCGGCATGCGGAAGTCATGCTTCAGGAAGGCCGGGTAAGTGTCAATAATATTGTTATAAAGGAGCTGGGATCCAAAGCGGACGCAGCGCAGGATGTAATACGCGTAGACGGAAAGCTTATTTCCCTGGAACACGCTAATATATACATTATGCTGCATAAACCGGCAGGATTTGTGACAACTCTCTCTGATCCGGAAGGCAGGCCGACTGTTGTTGATTTGATTGCCGGTGTTCCGGAAAGAGTTTATCCGGTGGGAAGGCTCGACTATGATTCCGAAGGCCTGTTACTCTTAACAAATGACGGAAATTTTTCACAGAGAATTCAACATCCGCGATTTCAAATACCGAAGGTTTACCGCATCAAGGTTCAGGGACGACTCAGCAGGGAAGAAGTCAAAAAACTGGCGAACGGTGTAAAGCTGCCGGATGGCTTTTTTAAGCCGGAAAACATGCACATTGACAAACTAAACGATAAAAGCTCCTGGCTGAGACTGACCATCAGAGAAGGCAAAAACAGAGTAATAAGAAGGAGTTTGGAGGCAGCAGGGTATCGGGTGACCAGGCTGGTGCGGGAATCAATCGGCGACCTCACACTTGGCGATTTAAAGGAAGGTTCCTGGCGTCATTTAAAAAAGAAAGAAGTCACCGGGCTGATCGGTGACAATTTTCCATCGCAAAAAAAGCCGGAAAGATATCAGGTCAAACGCATAACAAAATAACAATTAAGTTACGCATTACAGATTGACAGAATTATTTTGCAAAACCGTTTTTTGCCAATACCCCGGATTGCGAGGCGGTGGCTGAAAGCCGGTAAAATTTTCTTGACATTCAGTCGAAAATAAATAATAGTCGCCAACATAACGAAACTCAATATCGTGAGGCGAATATAGGGTTGTAATTAGTTTGAAGGAGGAGATATGAACAAATCCGATCTGATTGAAGCTTTGAGCAAAAAAGAGAATCTCACGGAGAAAAAGGCGATTGACGTAATTAATCTTGTGTTCAAAGGATTCACCAATGAATTGAAGAAGGGCGGCCGTATTGAAATCCGAGGTTTCGGCAGTTTTCTGGTGAAGGACTATGGCGCATATACGGGAAGAAATCCGAAAACCGGTACGAAGATTCAGGTTACTCCCAAAAAGTTGCCGTTCTTCAAAGTAGGAAAAGAGCTTAAAGAAAGAGTTGATAACAAGAAATAATTAAACTGCCTGTTTTTCCGTAAATGATATATTATATAAAGGGGGCTTGCGAAAAGCCCCCTTTATATTTGTTGAATTCCCCTTATTATAAATTTGAATTTACAAAATCCCAGTTAATCATGTTCTGAATAACTGCCGACAGATAATCCGGCCTGCGGTTCTGATAATCGAGATAATAAGCATGCTCCCAGACATCTATTGTAAAAAGAGCTTTCTGACCATGGGCGAGCGGTGTGTCGGCATTGGCTGTTTTCGTTATCTTTAATTTACCGTTATCTAAGACAAGCCAGGCCCAGCCACTCCCGAATTGAGTGACACCGGCATTTTTCAATTCGTCGGCAAATTTGTCAAAAGAACCCCAGGCATCTTTGATCATTCCGGCGACAGCTCCCGTTGGCTGGCCGCCGCCCGCTTTTTTCAGGCATTGCCAGTAAAAGGAATGATTCCAGACCTGGGCGGCATTATTAAAAATGCCCGCCTGAGCAGAATCACCGGCAGATAATCTGATTATTTCTTCCAGCGATTTATCGGCAAGCCCGGTGCCGGTTGTCATTTTGTTTAAATTATCCACATAGGCTTTATGATGCTTGCCATAATGGAATTCCAGGGTAACGGCGCTGATAAACGGCGCCAAGTCGTCTTTCCCGTAGGGCAGTTCAGGTAATATTACAGGCATAATAATTTTCCTTTCTTTAAGGTATTTTTTATCTGCCAGCTTTAGATTTCAGAAAACAGTCGTAAAAACTAAGCCTGCAATCCGCAATTTCTGAGCCGAACAACCATGCATTAAAGCACCAGCCGGAGGCTTAAAAATGAAAAGCCGCAGATAATCTCATATGTATTGGTTACTATATTCCGGCAGGATAATTTGTCAAATATAAATTGACAAAACTGAAAACACATAACAGGGCATGAGCCTGCGTTACCCTGAGGATCCTAGCCGTTGTTCCGTGTCTGGTATTTAAGCCAGATGGAATAAATACACGAAATAATAACAAAGACTATTGCCGGCAGGGCAGCTTCACTTTTAAAAATAACCAGAGCGATGCCGCCCGCCAGAATGTTGTTTTTCATTGTTCCTAAAATAACAAAAGCATTGATTTTATCCGGGGAATGACTAAAAAACAGGCCAATTTTTCTAATGGCATAACCGAGAACAAATGTGGTCAGAACAGCTATAATCGCAATCAGGCTGAGTTCCCACGGTCTGTTCAATAAAAAGAAGTTGTTGCCGGCAATCATTGTATAAAAGACTATAAAGAAACAAAAATCGGTGATAATCTTCTCGTAGGGCTCGATAATTTTATCCCAGTCTTTATCAACTGCCAGACGTGAAATGATCAGAGGCAGAAAAACCAAAGCCAACACCAGGATAATTATATCATAGTAATTAACGGAAATATATTTAAGGAAAGCAATTGTAATAAGCGGAATGATGAACAAAGCGCCCGCATAGGCTCCGGCCATGCCCGCCACAGATAATTTCTGATCGGCTTTGAGCCAGTCGGACATCGGCAAAACAGCTACAGCAGGTGGAGCGGCGGCAATTAGCAGCATGCCTACCCAGAGTGATTCCTCGCGAATTAAAAATATGCTGGTAATAATGATGATGTTGCCCAAAAGAAGATAATTAAAACCGATACCCTTGATAGCCGGAAACAGGAGGATAAGCGGTTTACGAAAGAAACCACGGGGCATGCGCAGCAATGTAAGAGATAAAGCAATGGTCAGCAGGGGCAAAATAATGGCAGTGCCGGCTGCTGAGGCTTGCGGAAAATAAAGGCCGAGCAGAGTGGCTGCCACTAAAAGCAGAAAGTGTCTGCTGAAATAATATTTAATAAAGGTCATATACTAAAACCCCAAATCCGGATAAAAAATTTTTTATCAAAAAGCCAGGCAGCAGGAAAAAATATTAAGCACTATAAACGCAACCGCCGGCGAGGCTCTTGGCAGGCAGAGAAGTCCGGTTTCATCTTTATCCCCGTTTCATTTGGCTGATTTCGCAATACTGTTGCATTACGGCACGATAAATCAAATACAGGCAATTCCTCATCAACATGGCGAAAAGAACTATCAGAAATGCAGCCCCGTTGCAATTAAATTGATTAAAACCAGCCATAAAAACTTAAGTAAAATCAGCTTGACATATTGCAAAGCAACATATATACAACTCGCGAATTTAAGGCTCGTTAGTGATGGAAACCCCCATCTGGCAGAAGCTCTTCCAAATGAGGGGTTTTTTTTATAGAGAGACACAGATTCCAGAAGAGAAGCGAACTGGAATCTGCTGGTCGAACTATCCCCGAGCGAAGCGAGACAAGGCAGAAAACCCGGATTTCAAAAGTGAAACGGGGCGGCGTTAAGGTAAAAAATATATTTGGAGAGAAAGTATTTGGAGAGGAAAGTTAGATGAAGATGGATGAACAAAAAATTCGCAATATAGGCATCAGCGCTCACATTGATTCCGGCAAAACCACGCTGACCGAAAGAATTCTTTTTTATACCAAAAGAATTCACGCCATTCATGATGTCAAAGGTAAAGACGGAGTCGGAGCGACGATGGATTCCATGGAACTGGAAAAGGAGCGGGGTATTACGATAGCCTCCGCCGCTACCTACTGTGAATGGAACGGCCATGAAATAAATATCATTGACACTCCGGGACACGTTGATTTTACAATTGAAGTCGAGCGATCTCTGCGCGTACTGGACGGAGCGATTCTCGTTTTATGCGCCGTTGGCGGCGTGCAGTCCCAATCCATTACCGTTGATATGCAAATGAAAAGATACAAAGTACCATGCATTGCCTTTATTAATAAATGCGATCGCAGCGGCGCCAACCCTTTTCGCGTGATAGGCCAGCTTAAATCCAAGCTAGGACACAATGCCGTCGCCATGCAGATTCCGATCGGCCTGGAAAATGAGGCGGAAGGAGTTGTGGATTTAGTTGCCATGAAAGCGCTATATTTTGATGGTGACAACGGAGAAATTATCCGCACGGAAGAAATCCCGCAGAAATATCGTGAAGAAGCAAAAGCTAAAAGAGATGAATTGATTGATGCCGCTTCGCTTTTTTCCGATGAGTTAACGGAAGCAATTCTGGAGGAAAAAGCAATTACGCCGGAATTACTTTATGCAGCAGTACGTAAAGGAACGCTGCAAAGAGGGATTACCCCTGTCTATATGGGATCTGCTTATAAAAACAAAGCCATTCAGCCCCTGCTCGACGGTGTTACCCGTCTCTTGCCTTGTCCCTCCGAAGTTGAAAACGTTGCTTTGGATATGGAGAAAAACGAAGAGCCAGTCATCTTGAAGAATGATCCGGACCTGCCCATTGTAGCGCTGGCTTTCAAACTGGAAGACGGCCAATATGGGCAGCTCACTTATATCCGCGTTTATCAGGGCACTGTCGCCAAAGGTTCCACAATTGTTAATATCCGCAACGGCAAGAAAGTCAAGGTGGGAAGAGTTGCCCGCATGCACGCCGATCAGATGGAAGAAGTGGAATATCTGCAGGCGGGATATATAGGAGCACTTTTTGGAATTGAGTGCTCTTCCGGCGATACTTTCGTTTCTCAGGGAATTAACCTAACTATGACTTCCATGTATGTTCCGAAGCCTGTTATTTCGCTTGCCATAGTGCCTAAAGACAATAAATCGCAAATGGCGATGTCGAAAGCCTTAAACAGATTTTCCAAAGAAGATCCGACATTTAAAACATTCGTAGATCCGGAGACTAACGAAACAATCATTGAAGGAATGGGTGAGCTTCATCTGGATATATATGTTGAAAGAATGAAGCGTGAATACAACGCTGAAGTCACTACGGGCAACCCGCGTGTTGCCTATCGTGAAACAATTACGCAACGAGCCGATTTTAACTATACCCATAAAAAGCAAACTGGTGGCTCCGGACAATTTGGACGTATTGCCGGTTACCTGGAACCGATCAGCGATGCCGAGTTTGTCTTTGAAAATAAAATATTCGGCGGCGCAATTCCCACTCAATACATTCCGGCCTGCGAAAAAGGATTTAAACAGAGCATGGAAAAGGGTCCGAAACTGGAATTCCCGATTACCGGGGTCAAAGTTGTTATCAATGACGGCGCATCTCACTCGGTTGATTCATCCGATATGGCTTTCCAGGCTGCCGCACGGGGCGCTTTTAAAGAAGCTTATCTGCGGGCAAAACCTGTTATTCATGAGCCTATAATGAAAGTAGTCGTCGAGACACCTCCCGAATTTCAGGGACCGGTTATGGGGCTCTTGAATCAGCGCAGGGGCATGATTGTCGGCTCTCAGGACGAAGGTGTACTTTGTTCCATTGAAGCACAGATGCCATTGGCGGAGATGTTCGGGTTTTCAACAGTTTTACGCTCTTCCACTCAGGGCAAGGCGCAGTTTACCATGGAATTTGCACATTACCGGCAAGTGCCGCAATCCATCGCGGAGAAAATCGCTTTGGAAGTTGCTCAGAATAAGAAGTCTGCCGCATAAATTACTGATATGGCAAGAAATACAGCCGTTTTAAAACGGGAAGAAAATATTATCCATTTAACTTATGAGGACATCATCATGTTGAAAAAAGAAATAAAATACCGCAATCCGCTGACCAACCTCGGTTATGAACATGAAGACATCTTGCCCAACGGCGGATTTGGCGCAATTTTGGCGCATGCGGGCGTGGGTAAAACTGCTCTGCTCGTCCAGATTGCTTTAAACACAATGATTCGCGAGGAATCGGCGCTGCATTTAAGCCTGCAAGATGCGGTGAGCAAGGTTGATGTTTGGTATCAGGAATTGTTTCAGAATATCGCGGGAAAATTCAGCGACGCGGAAGCTCAGGAATACTGGGATAAGATTCAACCCTATCGTTTTATCATGACCTTCCGTGTAGAAAGTTTTTCGGCTGCCAATTTTGAAGAGAGACTCACCGATTTAATGCAACAGAATATTTTTAAACCCCATACCGTGCTTATTGACGGACTGAAGTTCGATGAAGCAGGCCGCGGCCAGATGGTGCTTCTGAAAGAACTGGCGAAAAAATATTCCATGCGTGTCTGGTTTACCGTCCATGAACACCGTAATGAGGCTCCGGCTGAAAACGGCCTGCCGGTTTCTTTTCTGCATGTTGCCGATCTCTTTGATGTAATGGTTCAGCTGGAAGCCAAAGGCGATGAAGTTTATATCAATTCCCTGAAAGGTAAATCATCCAGCGCCAAACCGCATACCCTGCGGCTTGATCCGGCGACAATGCTGATAAAGAGTGTTAAATAACAACTGCTGCGCGGAATTGTCAGTATCGTAAAGAAGCGGAAAATCATTTATAAAAATGATTATCCGTCTTTGTCTGCCGCGGCCTGATTTTAATTTATTTTCTCTGAAGGCTGTCGGCAAAATACAATAGCCGGCAACTCATAATTGCCATTCTATGCTTCATTCTGAGATCATTTTCCATTTTAAAAAATATCAAAAATCTATTGCGCTTATGTGGCTTAATCATGAAAAAAATGCTATGCAAAAAAGACATGGCGGTAAAGCTTTGCCGGGAAAAATAAAATTACCGAGATAATAATGTTAACAAAACCTCGCATTGGCATGAACATGTCGGCCACACCGGATGAACAGGGCGAGTTGAGACTGACATTACCTCTGGGATACATTGATGCTGTCAGTCTGGCGGGAGGAGTTCCCGTTTGCCTTCCTCCCTGTTCAGAATTCTCCGATTTGCAGGAAGTGTTGCCACTGCTCGACGGCATTCTGTTTGTCGGAGGGCTAGATTATCTGCCCGAACATTACGGCGGACACAACCAGTCTGACGGCGAACTTATCTGCGAAAGAAGAGATAGATTTGATTGGCAGCTGGCCGGGTTTATCCTCGGAAAAACAAAGATTCCCGTACTGGGTATTTGCGGCGGCATGCAACTGATGGCCATTGTAAGAGGCGGCAAGTTAATTCAGGATATTAAAACAGAATGGAAAAATCCGGAAGGAAATGTTTCTTTGCCTCATGCCGCTAATGAAAGAAAAGCTGCGGAAAAGCAGGCTTACCGGCATGAAATATGTGTTAAACCACAGAGCATCCTTGCCAAAATAGCGGGGAACAACGGACGGAAAACAATACTGACCAATTCCGCGCACCATCAGGCAGTGCGGACGGATTATCCGGGCGCGGATTGGCGAGTAACCGCCTTTGCCGCTGACGGCATAGCGGAAGCAATTGAGCCCGCCACTGATTCACTCTGGGCTAAAGAAGGACGTTTTTTGCTGGGAGTGCAATGGCATCCGGAAAGGTTACTCAATGAAAAATTCCATTTGCATATTTTCTGCGCTCTGATAAATGCCGCCAGGAATAATCAAACAAGGGTGTAATGGGTAATAAATCAATAAACTTCATCAATGTTTATCTGAACCGCAAAATGCTCCTGATGCTCGTTCTGGGATTTGCTTCGGGCATGCCGCTCGCCCTGACCGGTTCCACACTTTCCGCCTGGATGGTCTCGCAAAACGTTGATATCAAAACAATCGGTATTTTTTCTCTGGTGGGCATTCCTTATGCTTTTAAATTTCTCTGGTCGCCGTTGATGGACCGTTTTGTGCCGCCTTTTCTGGGAAGAAGGAGAGGCTGGATGCTGATTACGCAATTGATTCTGATAATATCAATTGCCTCAATGGGTTTTTTTAACCCGGCTTCCGAACCACTGATGATAGCAGCTCTGGCGGTAGCTGTAGCATTTTTCAGTTCCAGTCAGGATATCGTTCTTGATGCCTATCGGACGGAATACCTCAATCCGGAAGAACGGGGCGCCGGTTCCGGCGTCTGGATAATGGGCTATCGGATAGCTATTCTGGTCAGCGGCGCTGTGGCGCTTATTTTATCTGATCATATCTCCTGGCGTTACGTTTACATAATTATGAGTCTTTTCCTGGCGGTGGGATGTATTGCAACATTTCTTGCACCGGAACCGCTCAAAACAAATGACGGCGCGGCGAAAATAATTCCCACACCAACCATTTCAGAAGCAGTGATTTTACCTTTTGTGGATTTCTTCCGGCGGCCGGGCGCCGTGGAAATAATCCTCTTTGTCATTCTTTATAAAATAGGCGATGTAGCGGCGGCGCAAATGACCACGCCTTATATTCTAAGTCATATAGGTTTTTCAAAAACTGAACTGGGCACAATTTATAAAGGCTTCGGCATGGCAGCAACAATTGTCGGCAGTCTCGTAGGCGGAGCAATCATGACGCGCTGGAGCCTCAAACTGTCACTCTTCTGGTTCGGCTTACTGCAGGGTATTTCTACAATATCTTTTACTGTTCTGGAATTTACAGGACGTAAGCTTTGGGCTTTGAGCGTTGTTATCGCAATTGAGAATTTCACCGGCGGCATGGGAACGGCAGCATATACAGCTTTGCTGATGGGATTATGTAACAAGAATTTTACGGCAACGCAGTTTGCCTTGCTTTCCAGCCTGATGGCGGTTAGCCGTTATGTCACAGGGGCTCCCACAGGATATCTGGTGGTGGGGGTAGGGTGGCTGTCGTTTTTCACCATTTGCACATTGCTGGCCATCCCGGCGCTGCTGCTTTTGAAACGATATGAAGTGTGGGGAGTAGAGAATAATACACAGACAACCTGATAACATAACAAATACTTAAGCAAAATCTTGAGCATTTGCATTGGTTGTGAAATAAAGATTACTATTGACCTTTCCCCCGTAAACTAGACCATTTAAAAATTGAGTCCTTCCTGATAATAAAAAAGTAAGGGAGGATATAAGAATGAAAGGTAAGCGATTTTCACCGGAACAAATCATTAGGATTATTAAGGA
>JAKLDS010000028.1 GCA_022703375.1 Deltaproteobacteria bacterium
CGGAAGTCGCTTTAATCAATCCTCTTCTCATGTTATTTCCCCCCTTCCGCTTTTTCATTGGGAATATTGTTGTCCTCCGGATCCGGACGCTTCGGACCATGGATTACATAATGGAGGAAGGAACCGCCCAGCACACCACCCGCGGCAAGCAGGCTTAAGGGCTTTAATAAATCCTTCCAGACAACTACAGACAGCGGCACCTTCGGATTCACCGGCAATTCGTCGTATACTTCCGGTTTAAACTGCAGAACGTAAATCACATGCGTACCGCCGACAAATTTGTCGCCGTAAACATTGGCATCGCCGCCCAGTTCCTTCACCCGGGCGTATGCTTTCTTAAGCATCGCATCCTTATCGCCGATAGTCAAAGCTCCGGTGGGACAGGATTTGACGCAGGCCGGAGAGAGGCCTTCCTGCAGGCGCGAATAACACAAATCACATTTATAAACCTTATCTGTTTTTTCGTCGTATTTAGGGATATGAAACGGACAGGCCGCCATGCACTCCTTGCAACCGATGCATTTGTCGTGATGAATCCCGACGGTTTTCATCGGCGTATAGTACAGCGAACCGCTGGGACATACTTTCACGCAGGCCGCGTCCGTGCAGTGCATGCAGCCGTCTTTGCGGAAAATCCACTGGAAATTACCGGCTTTATCTTCATATTCCTGGAAGCGGATAAGCGTCCAGGTATTCCACTGCAAATCGGGCGGATTCTGGTAGCTCCCCCACTGCCTGGTGCGAAGCCCCGGCATTTCATTCCACTGTTTGCAGGCCACCTGGCAGCCCCGGCAAGCGGTGCACAAAGTGGTGTCAATCAATTTTACGAGTTCAGGTTGTTTATTCATGGTCGCATCCCTCCTATAACTTTTCCACGTTGACCATGAACGCCTTATACTCGGGGCAGAAGGTGTTCGCGTCGCCAACGGTTGGGGTTAATACATTGGTGCTGTCTCCTCCGTCTTTGGGGAAGAGCCAGCCGTAATTGAAGGGCATACCGACCTGATGAACTTCTTTTCCTTCAACGGTGAACGGTTTGAAACGCTTTGTCACCATAGCGACACAGGGCGCCTCGCCACGTATAGAGGAAACCTTGATGCGCTCGCCGTTTTTAATGCCTTTTTCTTTGGCAAGTTTTTCCCCAATCTCCACGTAGAGTTCCGGCTGCATTTCCAGGAGCCACGCCTGCCAGCGGGTCAGCGCGCCGGAGCACCAGTGCTCGGTGCAGGAATAAGTTGTGCAGACATAGGGATATTTTTCACTGGTACTGGCCACTTTATCCATATCACTCTTGAAGATTTCAATAACCGGATTGTTAAGCTGCGAGGACATGGGATTCTTGGCCAAAGGACCTTCCAGCGGTTCATAATGCTCAGGAAATGGTCCCTCAGCCATCGCGGGTCCGAACAGGGACGCGACACCATCTTGTTTCATAATAAAAGGATATTTCCCTTTCTCTTTGTCCGCCATTGGCGGCCAGGGGCCGTCCGGAACGTCACCCACCCATTTGTCTCCCGTCCACTCCAGAAGCTTGCGTTTCTGATTGTAGGGTTTGCCATTCACATCACAGGATGCTCGGTTATAAATTATACGGCGGTTGACCGGCCAGGCGAACGACCAATTGGGGAATAACCCCAAACCTGTCGGATCTTCCTTGCCTCTGGACTTCATTTTGTTGATACCGCTGGCGGTAAAACTTCCGGACATAATCCAGTTGCCGCAGGCTGTGCTGCCATCGTCCTTAAGCATACCGAATGTCGGCACGGGCTGACCTTGTTTAAATTCCGTCTTGGTTTTCTTGACTTTATCTTCAATGACGGTATCCTTGGTAAAGCGGCCATTGATCTGATGCGCTACTTTTACGACATCCATATGCCCTTTGCTGTCCAGATAATCCCATTTGAGGTTGACGATCGCTTCGGCATTGGGACCGCCTTCTTTTTCGTACAGTTTCTTAACTGCCGCCAATATCTTGATTTCGATTTCGCCCACCGGAATCGCGTCGCCCGGAGCCTCGGCGGCCTTGTACTTCCACTGCACCCAGCGGCCAGAGTTGCTCTGTGAGCCCTCCTTCTCCATGCTTGCAGAAGCAGGCAGCAGGAAACATTCCGTCTTGATCTTGGCAGGATCAACGCCGGGACCTCTCCAGAATTCGTAGGTTTCGTTGTTGAAAATATTTTCGCCGACCAGCCAGTCCAGATTCTGGAGTGCTTTACGGACTTTGTTGGAATTAGGAGTGCTGACGGCCGGATCAGCGCCCACGGCGAAGAATCCCTTCACCTTGCCCGCATACATCGTATCAAACAGGTGCATCGTGGAATAGGCTTTTCCGTCGTCTATCTTGGGCAGCCACTGATATCCGAATTCTTTTGTCCTTGTCGCCTTGTCTCCCCACATGGATTTGAGGAAACTCACGAAGAAGTTCGGATAATTAGAATAGTAGTTGGCGGATTGCGGATCATGCGACACTGGCGTGCACTTTTTCAGATATTTTTCCAAATTTACCTGCGAACCCAGAGGCATCTTGAGATAACCGGGCAGATTGCCGTATAAAATACAATGGTCAGTCGAGCCCTGAACGTTCGGCTCGCCGCGCAGGGCGTTGATGCCGCCGCCCGCGATGCCCATATTGCCCAGCAAAAGCTGAATTATCGCCATGGTGCGGATGTTCTGGCTGCCCACTGTGTGGTGAGTCCAGCCCAGCGCGTAGCATTCGGTTCCGGCTTTGTCGGGGACACCGGTAGCGCTATATATTTCATAAACCTTAAGGAGATTTTCTTTGGATACGCCGGTAATGCTGGAGACCTTATCCAGCGTATAGCGAGAGTAGTGCTTTTTAAGCAGTTGAAACACACAGCGAGGATTACTCAGGCTCATATCCCGCAGGGGAATTCCCTTGGCGTCTTTATCGAATACCCAGGTGGCCTTATCGTATTTTCTTTTTTTGGCGTCGTAACCGGAAAACAGACCATCCTTGAAATTAAAACCGGTATCCACAATGAAGGAGGCATTCGTATAATTGAGAACGTAATCCTTGAAGAACTTCTTCTTTTCCAGAATGTAGTTAATCATGCCGCCCAGGAAAGCGATGTCCGTACCCGAACGAAGCGGCACATGGAAATCACAGCGGGCGGATGTTCTTGTATAGCGGGGATCAACATGAATAATAATCGCCCCTTTTTCCTTCGCCCGCAAAATCCATTTAAAAGCGATGGGATGGTGCTCAGCGGCATTGCTGCCCATAATCAGAATGACATCGGCATTCTTTAAATCACAATAGTGGTTCGTCATGGAACCGCGTCCGAACGACTCTCCCAGAGCCGCTACCGATGGACTGTGTCAGACCCTGGCCTGATGGTCGATATAAACCAAGCCCAGAGCGCGGGACTTGACACTCATGATCCAGCATTCTTCGTTGTCCACATTGGAACTGCCATAGTGACCAATCGCCTCGCAGCGGTTAACCAGTTCACCCTTGGCATTTCTTTTTACAAAATTTTTATCGCGCGTGTCCTTGACCAAATGGGCAATCCGGGAAAGCGCAAAGTCCCAGTCTTTTTCTTCCCATTCTGTGCCATAGGGCTTACGGTAAAGCACCTTGGTAAGACGATGTTTGTTAGCTTCGGTCAGGTCGAAGAAGCCCGCGCCCTTCGCACAAAGCGAGCCTTCATTTATGGGATGATCGGCATCGCCTTCGATATTGAATATTTTTCCCGTCGCCTTGTCAACGCTGCAAATCAATCCGCAGCCAACCGAGCAGTAGCAGCAAATAGTGCTGACCTGTTTGGCCGCTTTGACGCGATGCATTTTGTTGAGCTCGTCGGCATAGGCGCGTGTCGGATTGAGGTTAAGCCCTAGTGAAGACAGTGCAAAACCACCCCCGACAGCACCGCTCAACGTTAAAAAACCTCTCCTGGTAATTTTCATAAAAAAACCTCCGAAATTTGCTTCACTTTCAGATTATGTCATAGTTGACATAGATAGATAATTTAGGTAGGCTTGTCAACCTGTTAATAAAAACATAGGAGAGCGGCATTAATGGAAATCAAATACAAAATCTGGATTGAAAAAAACGGCAAGGTTCTCTTCGGCAAGGGCCGCGATGACATTCTCCATGCCATCGAAAAAGGACAGAGCCTGAACGCCGCCGCTAAAAAGCTGGAGATGTCCTACCGCGCCGCATGGGGAAGGCTCAAGGCCTCCGAAGAGCGCATGGGAATCAGGCTGGTCAATACCAACAAAAGCGATAAATCCATGCAATTAACTGAAAACGCCAAAGCCCTTATTGCCCGCTTTGAGCAATTGGAGAAGGATGTGGAAAAACTATTACTGAAGGCCAATGCCGATTTTCAGCATTTGCTGACAAATGGTGGGGAAAGAATAAAAAGAAATTAAGGGACGTTCGCTAGTCCGTTTTTTTTATTCCTTTGATGAAAATATTCACGCTCTCGCTGACCATGCTGTGAATTTTTTCCGTGCGTTTTTCCGGAGCGGAGGTGAAAAGATAAAGTGAAATAATGCCGTTGAGCAGACCCCAGATGGCATTTTGTCCCTGCCGCACGTTAATTCCCGGGGCAAATTCACCGGAATCCACGCCCTTTTGCAAAATTTCGGATATAATCCTGATATTGTCGTTCGTCATCCGCTGTAGGTAAGTATCTTGCTCTGCGGTTAAATTCATCTGATCGGCGCGCAGCATGAAAGCCATGAAGATACGAAAAAGTTCATTATCGTTGATGAAATAATCAGTGTAAATACGGGCGAATTCGATTAAAAGCTCCGCTGCGGAAGATTCCTTTCGAAAAATATCGGCGACATTTTTGTGAAATTCGATATTATTGGCAATCAGAATCTGCACATAGATTTCTTCCTTGCTGTCGAAATGCAGATAAATAGAACCCTTGCTGACCTGGGCTTTGGCGGCTATGCTGTCAACAGTTACAGCCTTAAAACCTTTTTCAAAAAAAAGTTTGCGGGCTGCTTTTAAAACGGCATTTCTTTTATTTTCTTTTTCTCTTTTTCTTCTTTCTTGCGGGCTCAACGGAAGTCTCCCCTGATTATGCATTTTAACTCTGAAAACCTCTTTTTTTAACGAAGCTAAAACGGCGTTGCTTATATTCCACCGGCAGATAACAACGGCAAAACAGCTCAAGCACAAGCACAAGCACCCGGCTTCTGACCACTGGTCAGGGCAAGTTATACCATTAATCATTTTAGAGTCAAGCGAAAATTAGACAGACTATTGCAGTTTTTCCAATTCTTTAACCAGCGCTTCCAGCGGCGGGCGCCGATTGATATCGTGTACGTCAATATAGCGGATTATTCCTTTTTTATCGATTACGAAAATCGCCCGTTCCGCTGTGCCGTCAGAGCGCAGAACGCCGAAACGGGAGGCTGCCGCGCCATGCGGCCAGAAATCGGAAAGAACCTCAAACCACAATTTTCCCATCTGATTGGTCCAGGAAAAAAGCGTGGGAATATTATCCGTCGTAATTCCCAATAATACGGCATTGTGTTGGTCGAAAACATCCTGGACGATGTTATAGCCGGGCCATTGATCGGAACAAACCGGTGTCCAGGCAGCCGGCACAAATGAAAGAACAACGTTTTTCTTTCCCCGGAAATCTCTCAGCGAAATAATCCTGCCGCTGACGGCCCTGAGTTTAAAATCGGGAGCCTGCTGTCCCACTTTGACCTGCAAAACGCTGTCCAATGGTTTCAGATCCCCGGTATTATAGACATTATTGTTATATGCATCGGACAGGGCAAAAGCATTGGCTGTGAAGAGAAAAACGCTTAGCGCGGCAAAGAACAGATATTTTTTCATGGCATCCTCCTATTGCAAACCGGCTAACCGGATAATCCGCGCCAGGAAAAGATCAATATTTTCCAGAGCTCCCAGTTTGGAGTAAATTACTTCCTGCTGCTTTTTGTCATTGAGCTTTACCACAATAAAATAAGGCGTCCTCGGCTCACCCAAAATTTTGTGCAGTTTAAAATCTTCATCAGGAATAAGCGGGAAAGCAACCTGGTATTTCTTCTTGAATGTCGCCACCTCAAACTGCGTATTTCCCGCACCGATGCCGATAATTTTAATTTTGTCTTTAAGCTCCGGCTTGCTTTCCAGCAGCTGATAAAGCTTATTGATATTCGGCGCTTCCGCCTGACAATAAGGACAATACATGCTGAATATTTCGATAATCACAATTTTTGTCCTGAGCTGGTCTATTTTAAAAACACTGCCGCCGGATGATAAGCCGAGGTATTGGAGACAGGCGGTATCTTTTGGTTTCGTCAGTTCCATTTCCGGCAGGACAGCGCCGACCTTGGGCGGTTCGCTCTGCTTCTGGGCAAAACTGAAAGAGGCGAAGAGCAGCACCATCAATGAGCTTAGCAAAGTGCATAATATTTTTTTAGTCATGGCTTTCTCCTTTTCTCATCATCAATTACGTTTAATCAAATGCCGGATGGCTTTCTCCAGCCCGTCCAGTGATAGTTCAAACATGGGAAATACGTCTCGAATTTTTTGGATAGTCCAGGCGCTTTGCCACATATCCTGAGTTAAAGGATTCAACCAGACTGTGTGCCGGAATGTTTTGTTCAGTATTTTCAAATAATCCATGCTGGGCCGGGAATAGTTCTGGTTGATATAAAGGGCGCCGTCGGGATCAAGCAGTTCATAAGGCGCCATCGAGGCATCGCCGACAATAATCAGGCGCGTCTCCGGATCGCTGCTGGCAAAATCATCAACGGCCATCGGCTTCTTTTGGCGTTCGGGATCCAGCCAGACATTTTTATAAATCGTGTTATGAAAATAATAAATCTCCAGTTCTTTAAACTGAAAATTGGCATAATGGAAAAGAACCTGTACCATCTCAACATAAGGATCCATTGACCAGCCGCCGTTATCAATCATGAGCTTCACCTTCAGGCGGTCGGCTAAACGGCGATCGAATACTATTTCAATCTCACCGGCGTTGCGCATTGTTTGATAAATTGTTTTTTCGATGTTGATAAGATCGAGCGGCCCGGATGGTTTCAAATGTTTGAGTCTTTTGAGCGCCTCACCGATTTGCGACGGCGTAATCGGCCCTTCCTGCGAATAATCGCGATAACGCCTCTCGAGCGCCACCTTAATTGCCGATTTGTTTTGCGATGTGCCGCCGATGCGCATGCCGCCGGGATGTTGGCCCCCATGCCCGACCGGCGATGTGCCCTTCGTTCCGATCCAGTGGCTGCCGCCATGATGTGCCTCGGTTTGTTCTTTCAGGCGCTGCATAAAATAATCCAGCAATTCATCGGGCGTCATATCTTTGCATGCGTCTTCCGGCAAACCCAGCGCCTGCGCCATTTCCTCGGGGTCTTTGAGCCATTCGTTAAGCAATGCCCTGGCCAGTTCGGTAAGCTCGGCCTCGGTGGGATCAATCTCGGTAATCCCGTGGAAAGCACGGGCAAAAACAGTGTCATAAACATCAAAATACCGTTCACTTTTAACAAGGAGTGAACGGGCGGCAATGTAAAAATCTTCCAGCGAACGAATCAGCCCCATACCCAGCGCCTTTTGCAGACGCAGGAACGACGTGGGAGAAACAGGAACCCCCTTTTCACGCAGAAGATAAAAAAAGTTTACGAACATAATTCCCTTTTTAGCTGTGTATCCTTCGACCCTTCGGTGAACTCAGGGCAGGATGACAATTGCTGTTATTGTCATGCTGAGCCTGTCGAAGCATGTCGAACTGCGAGCCATGATAAGTCTTGGATAATTCTTTTAGTTTCCTGAAATCATTTTCTATTAATGCTTTTTTCTTCGCTCTGCTCCATCCTTTTACTTGCTTTTCGCGATTAATTGCATCCAGATAATTGGAAAATTCTTCTGAGTAAACAAGTTTTACAGGCCTTCGATTATGCGTATAACAATCCACAATAATTCCTTCATTATGTTCAAAAATTCTCCTTTCAAGATCGTTCTTCACTCCTGTATAAAATGAACGATCAGAACACTCAACTATGTAAAGCCAAAGACCCGTTTTTTCCCCTATAACATTCATCCTTCGACAGGCTCAGGATGACAATTGGTTTAATGCCCCTACCTGGCGGTTGCCGCTTGGTGCGCCGCCAGATACAAATCGTTGCTCTTTTTGAAGAGCACGCCCAAATACGGAATATTGCCGGGTTTCATATTTTTCAATTGAAAATCGGGGTCGGATTGCAGCGCGCGAATCCAGTTGATCAACTCACGGGTAGCCGGTTTTTTCTCGACACCGCGCACTTCCCGCAGTTTATAGAAAGATTCAAGGCAGGAAGCGGCAAGATCGTTGTTAATATCGGGAAAATGCACGCCGATAATCCGGCGCATTAAATCGCGATTAGGGAAAGCAATGTGATGAAAATTGCAGCGTCCCAGAAAAGGATCGGATAAATCTTTTTTGGCATTGGAAGTGATTACTACTACCGGCCGATGTTTGGCCGAAACCGTCTGATCAACTTCCATAATATCAAACTGCATCTGGTCAAGAATGTCGAGCATGTCATCCTGAAAATCCGTATCGGCCTTGTCGACTTCATCAATCAAAAGAACAACTTTTTTCTCGGCGACAAAAGCCTGCCCGATCTTGCCCATCTTGATATATTCGGAAATATTGCTGACATCGCGGCCGGAATCTCTAAAACGGCTGTCGTTAAGGCGCGTCAGTGTGTCATACTGGTAGAGCGCATCTACCAGCTTCATGCTGGATTTGACGTTGAGCACGATGAGCGGCATATGCAGGCTTTCCGCAATCGCATGCGCCAGCATTGTTTTTCCCGTGCCCGGTTCTCCCTTGAGCAACAGCGGCATTTCCAGCGCCATCGAGATATTCACTATCTTGGCCAATTCTTCATCGAGAACATAACGCGCCGCCCCGCGAAATTTGGCCGGACGATTATCTGCTGTCATAAAAACAACTCCTAATGAGACCCAATTTTAGGGAAGAAAGTGTATCTAAGCGTGCAGGTCGAATTACACCGCAAATCTGCGGTAAATTATCCCGCGAATGCGGGATTGTGAAAGCCGATTCCGGAACATATCGATTAACTATTATGTCCCCACGCCTCAGGCATTCGCCCGACTTCGTTTTAATTCCCGCCCACCATACCCTATAAAGGGCACAAGGGGTCGGGAAAACTTTCATTATCTTTGCGAAACGACTCTCCTTCGTCGTAGTAATCTGTCCTTCGTTTGGTTACCCTGCTCGACTGGACAATCCATCTGGATGTATTGGGAATAACGGTAACCAATATCTCCTGATTAATTTATAACGCCTTGGCTTCTTCCTGCAGGGCAATATCCTCGGGTGATTTAGGAGTGATGACGATACCATGAGGGAATGCTTTAGCATCTTTATCTACACAGACAAAAGTGATAAACCCGCGCACTATTTCGTCTTCGGCTTTACCGAACATATGAATCAGAGCCACAAGATGGGTCCTGCCGGCGTCAATGACTTTGCTTTCGAAACGGACGATTTCTCCCATATTAACAGGGCGGGCGAATGTTATCCCGTGGATGTTTCTGCATACGATATTTTCCGGAGGAATGCAACCGGCAGCAGCGATAAAGCCGGCTTCAACAAACCATTCACTGTTGCGACCGGCAAAGAGAGTACCGTGATGATTTAAATCTTCACTTTTTACGAGATGGTGGGTGATAAATGTTTTCGGTTTCATTTTTCTGTCCCTTTTCTCCTATTCACATTTTTTCCGGCAAACAAAACCGCCAGCTGCAAAACCATTCCGCGGGATGCGGATCGGGCGGGCAGCCGAGGCATTCTACTTTGATCCGCGAATCAATTGTCTCGGCAAAGGTCCGGTATTCCACCAATCCTCCCGACTTGCAGGGATAATCTTCCAGACCTTTGCGTTTGCGCGCTGATTGCACACGGCAATCATTCATTTGAAAAATGAAACTGGACGGAGTCTCGTCGATTATCGATTGAATATTAATGCGCCCGTAAACCCGAAAGCGCAGAGCTTGTTTCAGGCCATCGAGTCCCGCCTGTTCGGGCAGCCTGAGAAACTTTTTAATCGACGAGGCTTCAAACGGTGAAAAGCGCGCCCAGCAGGAATCATTGCAGCGCTTTGCTTCCCACAACCCATAATGTGCTTCCACAGTTTGAAACCAAACACCGTCGCCCGCAAGCCAGCTTTTGCCCAACTCTTCCATAATCTTTAAAAGCTCAGTTTTATCCTTGGATAGAAGCGCCGCCGGAACTCCGTCTTCAACCTCGAAGCCGAATATCTCCGAGAGTCTTTTAATCTGGATGGGATAACTTTTTTTCCATGCCTCATCCATCATTTCCAGCGCTTTAGGCATACCCAGTTGATGCTCCACTTCATTAAACCAGAGCGTGTGATGGACAATCGTCCGATGCAGCAGATCAATTATCAACTTAGCCATTTCATTCGGGCCTAAATCTTCGGGACTTTCTATCTTCATGTTCATATCATCCTATCTTAATAATATTATACTTGCTTAATAGCATTTTTTAAAGCGCATAAAAACAGGAAATGTATATTTATATAAAAACAGCTTGACATTTATCACTTAGAAGAGTAATGTTCCTGCCAACTGAGTATCCTGATTTTTTAAGGACACGTCAAGAGTTGAATTGAGACATTTTGAAGTACAAAGGTGAGCCACCAAGTTCTTTAGAGTCTGGTGGCTTTTTTAGTTCTGCATAGTGCTGGTTCGACTTGAAAAATTTTGAGGAAAGGAGGATTAACGCTATGTCAGAAGGTAAAGTAAAGTGGTTTAATGAACGCAAAGGCTTCGGTTTCATCGAACAAGAAGGCGGAAACGATGTTTTCGTTCATTTCAGCGCCATTCAGGGCAGCGGTTTCAAGACTTTAGTCGAGGGACAGCAGGTAAGCTTTGATATTCAGCAGGGCAAAAAAGGCCCGGAAGCGGAAAATGTCAAAGCTCTTTAATTAATCGGTAACTAAATTATGAGCTCCGGTTTGTGCAAACAGGCCGGAGCGAATATTATCTCCCGTTTCCATATTGATAAGAAAAAGACTCCCTGATATTTGCTGAATATGCAAGCACCCTTTCGCTTAAACGATATTTTGCTTATCACCGTGGTTATTACATCAATGGCAGCCGCCATTATTTTTCCCGATTTCGGCTCTTTATTCCAGGTACTGCCCGTCTATTGTGTAATGGCCAATTTTTTCCTCAGCTACCTTTCCATTGATTTTGCATCAGTCTGGCAGGCGCTCTCCGGCCACGGCAGACAAATCCTGAGCTTCACGGCGCTGAAGCTGATTATTTTGCCGGTTATCCTGTTTTATGTCTTATCTTTTATCGCCCCGTCTTACGCACTTTCCGCCCTGCTGCTGACAGGCGTTTCCACCGGCGTAACCGCCCCGTTCATATCAAATATTGTGCGGGGCAACAGCTCGCTCGTCCTCGTGGTCGTTGTGATTACATCCGCGCTGGCGCCCTTTACACTGCCGGCGCTCGTTAAAATCGTCGTCGCCCGGGAAGCGGCAATTTCCTTTTTTTCCATGATTCGCATGCTGGCCATGGTGATTTTTATCCCGATCATCGCCGTGGAAATTATCCGAATACTGCTGCCGAAAGCAGTCGCTCCTTTACTTAAAATACAGTTTCCCGTATCCCTGTTGCTGTTCGCCTTAATTAATCTGGGCGTTTTCTACCGCTACGCGCCTTTCTTTAAAAAGGAACCGAGCGCGATTATTCTGGCCAGCGTGGTTGCCTTTGGGCTCGCGGCAATCTACTATATTATCGGAATTTTCTTTTTCCGGAAAAGCACGCTCGCCAATCAGATAGCCGGCGCTGTCATGCTGGGAAATCTGAACAATGTACTGGTGATTGTTTTTTCCTCGCAGTTTTTCGGACCGGTGGAACCGCTGGTCGCCGCCATGTATATGGTACCCTACTTTGTGCTGGTAATTCCCCTGCGCTACTATCATCACCGCAAAACAGCAGATCAATAATAAGGATACGTCACGAGGATTCGTTTAATGGATGGTAAAAATCGCGCCGCAATCAGAATCGGCGCGCAGGTAAAAATTGTGCAGAAGCAGGATCAGCGCACAGGTAAACTTACGGAAGGCGTCGTTCAGAATATTCTCACAAATTCAGAACAGCACCCCCACGGCATCAAAGTGCGCCTGCAAAGCGGCATAGTCGGAAGGGTAAAGGAAATCATCTGACGGCCATGCAAGGCGCCGGCTTTGCCGGAATTATTGAAATCAATAACTGCCTGCCGGGCCAGATTCCGTTTATTCAGTCTGATTGGGGAAAGGGCTGCCTCGCTACTTTGCGGGTTTTTTCATTGCTTCCGATACATTGTCCAGCGCTTCCGCGGCGCGCACGGTATTATCCTTGAGTTCAAAGGTTTTAATCTCGCCGGTCAGGGGATCAAATTCAATCCGATGTGAATTATTTTGAAAGGCGCCGTTTACGATTTCCACACCGGCCAGCCTGCCGCATTGCATTACCTCGATATGGCTCGATGAAACAAGCGTATCCTTTGTTATCTCCAGCTTGCACTGAGCGGGTATCCGATAGTAAAGCGCGTCCGGCCCGGCGGATTGCAGTTCTTGCGACGCCAGGCTGCAGTTGCTGATTGTGTAGGACAGTTTATTTTCTTCCAGCCATGTTTGAAATTGATTGCGGAAGGCATCATTATCGCCGCTTGTATTGAACCATTTGGTAAACGGGGCGCTATCCAGAACAATGTCGCCGAAGCTGTCGCATTTCCCCGACTCAATAACCAGCGGCTTTCTGTACTGGATGGTGAGGTGTTTATCGAGCTCGGCCAAACGATCTTTTGTCTTCTTGATGACATTTTCAATATCCTGAATTTTTTCCGGCATACCTTCCCGTTTTTCCGCCAACTGCGCTTCGGCTTGATAGAGTTTCTTTTTCATCGAACTGAGATGGCCCAGCAGAAAATCATATTCATCAAGAGTGTCTTTTGTCAGCTGATTGCAGATGCCGCCGTCTCTGGCATCGGACTCTCGCGATTTATCAAGCTGAAAGGACCTGATCATATGTGTCTGACCAAGCGAACGGCTGGATGCAAAAAGAGTCGAGGCAAGGCTAAGCAGCGATAAGTTGGCGGGCAGCACACTGGCGGCCTCACTGAAACAGGCAACCAAGGAGTATCTCGCCCTGGTGCACGGCAATTTTCCCGCCGGGGAGATGGTCATTGACCTGCCTCTGGGCCGGGATGGTGAAGCCGCCGTGAGCAAGAAACGCAGGGCATGGCCGGGCGGAACACAAAGCGCCGTGACGCGGTTTAAAAAAGTACTGACCGCCGGCGATATTTCTCTTGTTCAGTGTTACCCGCAAACGGGGAGACAAAACCAGATACGCGCCCACCTGCTGACCGCCGGTTTCCCGATTGTCGGCGATAAGCTCTACGGCAGGGATGAAAATGCTTTCCTGATATTTATCAAACAGGGTTTCACCGCCGAACTGGCCTCGCGCCTTTTGCTGCCGCGTTCTGCTTTGCACTCCGCCAAACTTACCTTTTTGCACCCACGGAACAAAAAAGAGATGATTATACGAGCGCCCCTCCCCCGCATGTTTTCCAATTTTATCCGTTCGCAAAGAAATCAGAGCTGATCAAGACGTCTATCGGCGCCGGCAAATTCTTTCAGCAGAAAGCTGAAATCAGGAAACGCGGCCCGAAAAATATCCGCAAAAAAATTTCGGAATTTTTTGTTTTCCGAAATTTAATTTTTTTTAAAAAAATCCGATAAAAATGCAAAATATTCTTGGAATATTTTTTAAATCATGTATAGTAAAAAAAGTTTCAGCAGGAATGTACCGAAGTTTTAAAAAGAACGGAAGCATAGCGAGGTAGCGATTCAAATTTTGGAGGTGACATAGTGCCGGTGGACATCCAGCCCGCGAAAATTCCGGTAATATTGCTTTACAACGTTGATCCGGACTGGACGCAAGATGAAAAAGACGAAGTGATTCAGCTGACCACGCAGCTGGGTCAGGTATTGATTGACGCGGGACATCAGACTGTTCTTGTTCCCGTGACGGATGATGACGTCGCCAGTCATCTCGATCGTTTCGATCCCGCCGATTATATTGTTTTTAACTGGTGCGAATGTCTTCCCGGCATTGAACACAGCGAATGGCTGGTTGCCAAACAGCTGGAACTTCTCAATTTTACTTTCACCGGTGCCGATTCCGATACGCTGGCTCTGACTCAGGACAAATTTCGTGTCAAAGCCATCCTTGATCAGGCCCAGATTCCAACGCCGGCCTGGCATATTTTTTATTCCCCGGAAAAATGCGAGTGGGACAAATATCCTGCAATTGTCAAGCCGATGAACGAACATTGCTCAGCCGGCATTACATCGGATGCTGTCGTGCTGAATCATGCGGAGTTACGGGATCGTATATCCTTCGTTCTCAATCAATATAACCAACCGGCCCTGGTGGAAGATTTCATTGACGGGCGGGAATTTCATGTGTCTGTCTGGGGCAATGAAGTCCTGACCATTCTGCCCCCCGTGGAAATGGATTTTTCCTTTTTCGGCAACATCAGAGATCGTTTATGCACCTATGACTCCAAATTCATCCCCGGCTCGGAACATTATGAAAAAATCGATACATTGCTGCCTTCTTCCCTGACGAGCGAAGAAACCGAGGCGCTGGAGCAGGTTTGCAAGAGCGCTTACCGGGCTTTAGGATGCCGGGATTACGCGCGCCTGGACATCCGGCTGCGGGATAACATATTTTATGTTCTGGATATCAATCCCAATGCTGATATCAGCATGAATGCCAGCATGGCGAGTGCCGCCGAAGAGACCGGAATAGACTACGCTCAGATGAGCAGCCTTATTGTGCGCATGGCCGCCCGGAGGCACCCGGCCTGGAACAAAGCGCAAAAAACACCTCGCAAGAGAAAAAGAAGCAATGCCAAGATTCTTGTCGAATAGTCAAAACCAAACCGTTATTCTATTCAATTAGCGCTGCTCTATTTGCTGAATCTTTTCCGTTTTCCTCAGGCGGCGGAAGATACAGGCAAGATATCAATTGGCGACGAATAACATGGTAAACACTGGAAGGAAGAAGGAGGGCAATTCTTGTGGCCGGAATCGAACTTAATATTTAGGCGCCCGATTTTACTCTGAACGCTTTTGAAGGCAGGAGCGTCACTATTTCCAGTTTCTTCGGTCAGAAAAATGTCCTGGTTGTTTTCAATCGCGGTTTTTTCTAATCATTCTGCCGCAGGCCTATGGCGCAGTTGCGCCGGAATTATCAACAGTTTGCCGGGCTGGATACTCAGATAATCGTTGTCGGCCTTGAGAAAGCGGCGGCTTTTCGCGAATACTGGAAGAAGGAAGATTTGCCGTTTATCGGTTTGCCTGATCCGGAACATCATGTCTCAAAATTGTACGGTCAGGAGGTCAAACTGTTCAAGCTGGGACGGCGACCGGCGCAAATGCTGATTATAAAGCCGGCAAAGTGAGATTTGTGCATTACGGCCATTCCATGTCGGATATCCCGCCAAATCAAGAAATAATAACTTTGATCGCAAAACAACTATTGTCGAAAAAGCCTGCCGGCCTGCCGGATTTGTACCGGCCACAAAATAGTAGCAATTTTTCGAATAGCAAATTATATAAGTATTTGCTTCTTCAATGATAAAAAACAAATAAAGGATAGTAATAACTTTATGCGGCGAATAATAATTTTCTTTCTTTTAGCTGTTTTAGTTGGCGCCAATCTTTCGGGATGCGCGCTTGTTAAGTTAAGAGAGGATGTCCAGTTTTCCAAGGATTCCTGTCTGCTCTTCGGCGAAATAATCACCCCAGCCGATTTGCAAAAAACAATTGTCGTTGTCGCGTACAACAGAAACAAGGACGGTGTTACCATAGCCGATTACGCCCGGCTATCCGATGCCGACCAGTATGAGCTGCTTGTTCCCCAGGGTGAATATGAAATATTCGCTTTTGCGGATTCCTCTGACGATTTGTCTTACAAAAGCGGCGATTGGGCAGGCCTTTACGGAAAGCCAACTAAAATCATCGCCCAACCGGGCGGGGCAATCTACGGACTGGATATCGAGCTGAAAGCAAAGCTCAGGCAAGAGACGCCGGCGCTCAATGGCCTGCTGCTTGATTTTTCCGGCGGGAAGAAAAAACCGGTAACATCGGCAGGGGCAATAGCAAATCTGGATGACCCCGTTTTTTCCGCGCAGCAGGGCCTCGATGGATTCTGGGCGCCGCTGGAATTTTTCAAGAAAGCCGGCTGCAATATTTATTTTCTCGAACCTTACGACAAAAATAAAACTCCCGTATTATTTGTGCACGGCGCCGCGGGCTCGCCGCAGGACTGGCGTCATTTCATCAACAATCTCGACCGCACCCGCTATCAACCCTGGGTTTTCTACTATCCTTCGGGAGCAAGGCTGATAACTTCATCATTTTTGCTGCGCAAGAAAATTTACGACATCTTCAATAAATATAATTTTGAGCGCCTCTTTGTCGTGGCTCACAGCATGGGAGGGCTGGTCAGCCGCAGCGCCATGATCGAGAAGGATACCTATTCGGATACTGTGAAATTATTTGTTTCCATCTCCACGCCGTGGGGCGGCGAAGAGATGGCCAAAACCGGCGTCAAAAGATCACCGGCGGTCATTCCCAGCTGGAAAGACGTTTCGCCGGACAGCGAGTTTATCAAAACGATATTCGCGACAAAAATACCGCCTGCCATCCGTTATTACCTTTTCTTCGGGCACAAGGGGGGCGGCAGCCTCTTTCGCCAGAATAACGACAACACGGTAACACTGGAAAGCATGCTGGATATGAGAGCGCAGGCCGATGCACTGAAAACAACCGGGTTTAATGAAGATCACATCAGCATTTTATCGAGCCCGGAAGTGATGACGCAATTCAAAGCAGCGCTGGCGGCAACCGAAGCTAATCTGGAAAAGACTTACGTCCGGTCGAAGGGATATCTGAATATCAGACATTCCTTTCTGCCTGCCGGCGCCAAACCTCCCCTGCAGATGGCTCTGGTGCTGGCGCCTTCGGGCAACGATGAGCGCGAAACGCAATTAAAAATCAATCCACTTCTCGCGGCCCAGGAAACAACAGGTATTGCACCCAAAAAATATGACGTCAGTTTATGCGCGCTGGGCTTTAAGACGGAGCCGGATAAAATCACGCTGGATGTTCAGGCTGGCAAAATTGCCGATATTGATTTTGTCCTGAAACCGCAGGGGATGATTGCCAATTACATCACTGTGGCAACGGAGAAGGAAGAAAGCTTCTGGGGCTTTTACAAAGAATTGCCCGAAAATGTTAAAATCCGCACTATCGTTTTAACGGGAAACGGTTTGAACCGGACGCTGACGCCCGTCAATGATATGCGTGACAGAGAAGTTCTCGCTGCATTTTTATCATCAAAAGACTACGCTTATAAAACTAATTTTGCTTTTTTTGATGTTCCGGAAGGCGAGTACGATTTGCTGATCAAAGCCGATGGCTGCGAGCCTTATAAGACGAAAGTGAGAAGTCAGCCGGGTGATTTTGTTGTTCCGTCACCTTTAATGCTGATTATGAAAAAGTAACGGCAGGCTTTTGTTATCAACTTCTGCATGGAGAATAAACACATGGTTGATGACACCGGCATAGAAACATGGACTCTTGATGACGGGAAGAAGTTATCATTGCGCCGCATCTCGCCTGCTGATGCCGCCAGAGAACAGGAATTTGTCCGTAATCTTTCCGATAAATCACGCTACTTGCGCTTTCACGGAGTCGTCAGGGAACTCAGCCGGAAAGATCTGGAGAAGTTTACGAATCCCGACCCGCGCAATTCGGAAGCGCTGATTGTTCTTTATAATGGGGAAAAACACGAACAGGAAATCGGCGTGGCAAGGTTCGTGATTAATCCGGATGGCACAAGCTGTGAGTTTGCCATTGTCGTTGCCGATGAATGGCAAAACCGCGGCCTCGGATCATGGCTGATGAAAGCGTTGATAAAGCGCGCTCAATGGCGCGGGTTAAAACGCATCTGCGGCTATGTTCTGGAAACCAACTTAGGAATGCGCCAACTGGCCAAAGGGTTAGGTTTTACAGAAACCAGAGCCCCTGATGACATCTCCGTATTGCTGGTGACAAAAAATCTATGAGGAATAGCGCAATCACTGCCGGGGCAGTTTCGAAGATAAAGGCCGGATAAAGGATGCGGTATCATTACCCGCGTATTTAAAGAAGGGGGACATTATGAAAAATTTATCATCTTTTATAGTTTTATCAGTATGTATTTGCCTTTCCGCCTGCGCCTTGATGCCGGCAAAAAGCGACATTCAAATTGCGCCCGTATCGGAAGTGCTCAATGCGGTGAAAGACGAACTTAATGCTTATCTGGCCACTAAACCGTCAGTTCCGATAACCAAGGGGATTTGTAATCGGGAAAATGCCGGAAACAATAACGTTGATCTTGTGCCGACCGCAGTGACGCTGACACTGCAAACAGCAACGGCTCAAACGAGTTCGCCAAGCGTTGGGCTTTTAGCGCCGATTGGCGTAATCAGCTTTGATCCTTCATATTCAGGCGCATACTCACGCTCCCGGACACAAACATTACAGGTTCCTTTGAAAGTGGATGCAACGACAAAGCCGCAACCCGTGACGCCGGGTGAACATCCGATAGCCAAAGCGATTGCTGAATTCCGCGACGAATTGTTAAAGGTGAATCATGATAAAACGCCGTGCCTCAGCGCGGAGCAGGAAATAATACTGACTATTGCTTTTGATGTTGTAAATAAATCTACCGGCGGTTTCGCTCTTAAATTGGCGTTTTTAAGCATTGGCGACAAGGAAACATTAAATGAAGAAGCCCATCAAAAGCTCGAAATGAAATTCAAGTTTGCAGGTGGTTCCTGGTTTCTGCTCTATAAGGACAAGGACAAAGTGAGAGAAGCGCATTAACTCCTTATCTTCTCCGGCGCAACGGACAGGGCGGCGTCAAGTTAATTGAATAATTGAAGGGAATAAGGAGGGAATAAGGGGTCAAATCTTTATGGAATAAGGGGTCAAATCTTTATTCTTGACATTTGCTCAATTTGCTTCTGCAGCAGCTCATACTTTTTGCGCAATTGCGGTTCTTTTTGCATTCGGAAAAGCATCCTCTTGCGCGCCTGGCTTACCGCGCTGTAATCAATGCCTCCCAGCAGTCTGCCAATCTCCGGCTGCGTAATCCGGCAGATACGATACAACAATTCCATTAAAATGGCTCTGTCTTCCGATTGTCTCCCCTTAGTACAAATATCCTCTCTTTTCAACCCAGCCAATTGCAAATATTGCTCTATCAATTTATTCGGTGTTATTTCTTTTGCCAATTCTCGTAAAGCGGGTTGCTCCCGGTCTGATTTCTTCTCCTTGCTGAATATTTGCTTTATTCCTTCGACAAAATCATCATTGCCGATTATGCCATGTCCTTTCCCCTTTTCCAGCGGGCTTGCCTTCGCCTCCCGGAAGCCTTCCTCAACAAACTTCCGATAAGCATTTCTTGATTTACGATTATCGCCACCGAAATATTCCAGAACAATTTCATAATTAATAAATTTCTGTCGGTTCTTTTCCAAAAGATAACCCGGCAAGCTTGTATTATTGCTGTTTATTAATAATTCCCATTTATCTTCCTGGTTTTCTTTCGATTTCATTCGTAAAGGATTCAAATGTATATAACGGGATACTTCCTGAAGGTAATTATCTGCATCAATCAAAAAGGCTTTATATCTGCCCTGGTATAAATGCCCGGTGCGGTGGTATTTGCGGTTGAATGCGCCGGTATAGCTGATATTGAAATGGCGCATGAATTGAGAGAGGTTGCCTTCCGGTGTGCACAACAGAAGATGGAAATGGTTAGGCATGCAGGCGTAGGCGGTAAGCTTAACATCGAAGATGTCCAGTGACCGGGCAAGCAGTTGGAAGAATTTATCAAAGTCTTCCTTATTCCTGAATATTTCTTTCCGTTCATTGCCACGGCAGGTGACATGGTAGAAGGCATCAGGGTATTGGATTCTTAATGGGCGTGTCATGGAGGTGTCTTTTATCGATTATAATTCAAAATGTCAAGAGTAAAGATTTGACCCCTATTCCCCTAGAAAGATTTGACCCTAATCCTATTCCGGACCCCATTTCACGATCATCGCTCCCCAAACGTAACCAATCCCGGCGGCAATAATCGCCATAACGGTACCGTCTTTGATCCTGCCCTGTTTAAGGCCTTCTTCCAGCGAGAGCACCTGATCACACTGTCCGACATGGCCGTATTCGCTCAAATAAATTGAATTCTCCTCGGTCAATCCGAGAGATTGCAGCATCGATTTATGCATGGAATGTTTGATATGCAGAATATTCAGATAACCCAGATCTTTTTTCGTCATGTTGGATTTCTTCAGAGCCATCTCGATACATTTGAACCAGTTCGGCACCGAAACTTCACCCAGCCTCTTTTTATAGTACTCGATATCAGTAAACGCAATCCGGTAAGCCCGGTTAAGATTATCTTTGGTTATCGGTTCTGCTACACCGCCAACCGGCATCATGCAGCCACGGGCCAGTGATCCGTCCGTTATCAGATGGGAACCAAGAAGCAAATTTTTTGTCACGTTTTTCTCGATAATCATGGCAGCGCCGCCGCCGGCCAGATCGAACATCATCGATGATGCCGGGTCTGTGTAATCCAGAAAATCGCAGTTTCTGTAACCGCCGACTATCATAACCGAGTTTATGCTGTCATCGGCTATCAGCATATCTTTGCCCATTTTCATGGCGCCGATGAATGAGCAGCATTTTTGCTCTACATCCACCGCCCAGGCGTTGGTGGCGCCGATTTTTTCCTGAATATAAATTCCCGAAGTGGTGAGAGGATATTCTTTCCACTCTTCGCCGACACACAGAATCACATCAATCTTTTTCGGATCGTAATTGAACTTCTTCAGGCAATTCAAGCCGGCCTTTACGCCCATTTCCTGCGTTCCGTCATCCGGTCCCGGAATAGCTTTTTTAACCAGACCCATCTTTTCAATGATGGCCTGTTCACTCCAGACACCTTTTGTTGCTTTGGCTATGTCGGCTGCCGTCATGATATTTTCCGGCACGTACGAAGACCAGGCAACGATTCCTACATTCGGTTTGTTCGCCATAATATTATCCCTTTCTGCAACACTTCATAAAATAATTAATGAGACGCAAATTTCAGAAATGGAAAACCCTGAAATTTGTCAGTCGCATTATGCCCTCCTGCGTTGTCAGTTATTATCCGGATTGCCGTGTTCCTTTTTCAGAATGAATTTCTGAACGGTTCCCTTCGCCACGGTAATCGGCATATTATCAACTATCACCATGTATTTAGGTATTTTGAATTTTCCCAATCTTTCTTCCAGATACTTCTGCAGCTCTTCCAGCGTCAGCTTCTGACCCGGTTTTAACTTGATTACCGCTTTGCCGACTTCATTCCACTTTTCATCTTTAACGCCGATTACAGCCGCAATGGCTACTGACGGATGAGTGCCGATATGCATTTCGATTTCCGCGGGATAAACATTGATGCCCCCGGATTTAATCATATCTTTTTTGCGCCCGACAACGGAATAATCGCCGTCCGCGTCAACTTTAAACAAGTCCCCGGTGTGGAACCAGCCGCCGGCCAGCGCCTCGGCGGTTGCTTCCGGTTTTTTCCAGTAGCCGCCGAATAAATGGCCGCCGCGGATGAGGAGTTCGCCTTCTTCACCCGGCGCAACTTCCCTGCCGTCGTCATCCACAATCTTCATATCCACATGGGGCATGGGCTTGCCGACTGTGCCTAATTTTCCGTTGCCGATGAAGTTATTGGGGCCGGCTTCGGTCAAGCCGTAGCCTTCGAACATCTTAACGCCACGGGCCGTAAAGGCATCGTATATCTGTTTGGTAAGAGGCGCACCGCCATTACCGATTGTCCGCAGTGATGATAAATTCGCAGTTTTAAAATTAGGCGCCGTCATCATCATCATGAGCATCGTGGGAACACCGCCGCAGAAGGTGATTTTTTCTTTCTCGATGACATCCAGCAACTGCTTGGGATCGAAACCGGCCAGCAAAACGCATTTGCCGTGGCAGTGAAAAATCGGCAGCGTTACGGCATTCCATCCGCCGGTGTAATAAAGAGGAAAATGTATTGTCGTGCTGTCGGACCCGGTAAGCCCCCAGCCAATGACTGAATTGAATGAATTCCATGTTATTGTGCCATGAGTCAAAAGGGCGCCCTTCGGTAAACCGGTGGTTCCCGCCGTATAAATGACCAGTGCGGGATCATTCTCTTTAATATCAACTTCGGGCGGCCTTTTAGCGGATAAGCCGTCCCAGATGGCAGGCAGACTGACGCCCTCACTGGCGTCGTTATCCAGGCAAATATAGTGGGGTATTTCAACCTTTTGCTTGAATCCGGCGACGATCTGCTGATGATGCTTGTCAAAAAATATTGCCTTGGGTTCGGAATCAGTCAAATAATAAATAAATTCGGCAGGCGCCAGCCGGGAATTCAGAGGAACAAACATTGCGCCCAATCTGATCGTTGCAAAAAATAAAATCATGTACTCGGCGCTGCTCAAGGATAAAATGGATATGCGATCACCCTTGACGATTCCCAATTCCTTCCGCATGAAGTTCGCCATTTTGTTGATTTCTTCCGACAGTTTTCCATAGGTGTAACGGCGGTTTTTAATTGCATCAACCAAAGCCTCCTTGTCAGAATAGCTTTGACCCCAACGGCCAATCCAATCTCCATAAAGCATCTTATCATTTCTCCTTTCTGATGGCTTACGCCATAACTATTCTCATTACCCCTTTTAAAAACCGGCTCTTGACCGCTTTGTAAATCAATCTTGTGCTTTCGTCAAGAAAAAAATTAGCTAACTACTTGTATTCATTGAACTAATACTGAACAAGAAACGGTTATTGTTCATTTATCAAATATGAATTATAAGAAAAACAATGATTTGCAACGCAGAAAAATCAGAAGGGGAAATTCGTCTCCGTAATAAATATCTTTTCGAAACAAATATCCTAGATGAATTTATCCTGCCGGACAGGCGACAGCAAACCAGACGCGGGAGTTTTCTGATATGCAAAGACTCAAAAATGAAATTAAAGAAAAAATTATAACGATTTCCATCGCTGAATTTTTGAAAAAAGGATTTATGGCAGCGTCATTGAGAGATATCGCCAGGGCAGTCGGCATCAGCACCGGTAATCTTTATAATTATTTTCCCGGTAAGGAGCAATTATTTTACGCAATTGTCGAAGATGTCAAACGGGAAATTGATTTAATCGGAAATTATGCCGTAAACCGTATTTTCTGGGGTATTTTTGACAGTGACGAGAAGATGTTACAGTACATTGAGTTAATCTCCGAGATTCATTTTAACCTTCTGAAAAAGTACGGGAGGGAATTTGTTATTCTCCTGGAATGCAGTAAAGGCACCAGGCTGCAAAATTTCAAAATGAATCTGATTAGCAGAACGGAAAAAAGCTATTTTCACATAATCAAGGGAAGGGGCGTTTTAGGCGACGAAAATATCAGAAAATATCAATATCTGATGCACATTATCAGCGCGAATTATATAGATGGTTTAGTTAAAATTACCAGAAATTACAAGAGCTATAAAATGCTGAAGAGCGATCTCTACCTCTTTAATGAATACCACGTTAAAGGAATGGTGACTTTTTTCCGACAAATCCCATCGCCGGTTGAAAATAAATTGTCCTGATATTTTCCAATTAATGACAAAACGGGATTCGGCCGCCAAACTTCAGCGCCGTTTTGTTTGGTTTGCTGTTTCGATATTTTAAAATCAGGAAAGATGAAGCTCAAAACGCTGTTCCGTCACTTCTGTTCCCCAGCGCGAACCCATCTGTGATTCAACAAGACGGAATCCTGCCGCTTCATAGAGATGGCGGGCGGAATCAAGCCCCGCAAAAGTCCAAAGGTATACTTTTTTATGTCTGGCCTCCCGGCAGAAGCTGATGGCTCTGGTGATGAGTGCGCGTCCGATGCCGGTTCCCCGGAGATCATCGGAAACGATGAAATAGCGAAGATGCGCGCCTTTGGTATCGGAGTTCAATCCATCAATGGAAATGTGGGCTTCCACCCGGCCTTTTACTGACGCCGTCCAGAAGCCGTCGCGCCGGGGATCATACCGCTGCAGAAATGCGGAGAGGTCTGTTGCCACCATGGCCTCGAAGAACAAACCGAATCCCCAGTTATCATGGTAATATCTGCCGTTAAGCTCGGCTACCCTGCCGATAGCCCCGGGAATATAATCCCTGATTATGCATATATCCGACATCTCTCACCCTGCCAATTTTGCAGTGTTTCATATCATATTGTCCAGCCGCTGTAAAAAAGAAGATTAGCGCTGGAATGAACAGGGCATTCAAAGAAAATCTTGACAAATAATAATTTTTGTCCTTATTAGCTTCATTATTTTCAGACTACTATCTAACTTAAGGAGAAAAAAATGGACAGAGACAACCAGACTATTAAGTTAAAAGATGGTCGTACGCTGGGTTTTTCCGAGTATGGAGACCTCAAGGGGAAACCGGTATTTTTTATGCACGGCAACCCCTCATCGAGATTTTTACGCAATCCTGATGTATCAATACCGACAAATCTCGGATTGCGTATCATAACTCCCGATCGTCCGGGCATGGGTCTTTCCGATTTTAAACCGAACCGCAGGCCTTTGGATTTACCGGATGATATGGTGGAGCTTGCCGATCAATTGGGAATAAAAACTTTCTCAATCTTTGGCGCATCAGCCGGCGGCGTTTATACACTGGCGTGCGCCTATAAAATTCCCGAAAGGCTGGATAAAGTTGTCGTAATGAGCGGCGGAGCTCCTTTCAATTATGCGGCTGACCCGTTTCAGGGCATGGGAGCAAACTGGAAAAAGATATTTGTCATGTTCCAGAAATTACCCGTTTTTCTCCAGAAGCTGGCGCTCTGGGTCCAGAATAGAAAAACCAGAAAAAATCCCGAAGCGGCATATCAAATGATTGTGGATAATTGCAACGAATATGATAAAAAAATCGCGCTTGATCCGACTTTTAAAGCCTGGGTAATTGGCCACAGCGGCGAGGCCGGCCGCCAGGGAACAAGAGGGGTTGTCCACGAAATGAAAATAGTGCTGTCGCCATGGGACTTCAATCCGGCGGACATTAAAAAACATGTTGAATTATGGTATTGGGAAGACGACACTCTCGTGCCGATTCAGATGGGCAAATATCTGGCTTCAGTTATACCGGATAACAAAGCCTATTTCCTACCGGGCGGCGGGCATCTGGCAGCGCTCGGCCAGTGGGCGGACATTTTAAAATCTATTGCCGGAAAATAATCATTACCAGGGAGGGGCAGCAAAGCTTTAACCTTCGCTGCCCCTTTTTGTTGCTCCTTCCTTCCTGCTGTGTCAGTCCGCATAGCGGTCGCGGCCGGCATTGCAGGCAAATCCCCCCTATCCCCGGAAATATTGCTTGATTTAAAATAATTCATCATTTAGATTTTCCGCAACATATGTCCGTTAGTAAAAGTAAGTTGAGCTGCCGAAACAAATATGAGAAAAACCGCGAAGAAAACCACGGGTATAAACCCCAAAGCAATTCCGATTTTATCGGAATCGGAAACTTTATCGCGAGATCGCTGCGGGGTATTATACCCTCCGCTGCGCGGGATTGTTCAACTTATCAATCCCGTAGTGCTGCGCATACGGAATTGGAGTTTCACAATAAAATTTGCCCTTCTTTTGCTTTTGTATCCGTTGAGAAATATCATCAATAAAATGGGCTTCCCGTATAGTATCGTTGACATTGCCAATAATTATTACCGCGATGCCTTTAATCAGGCGCCCCGGAAAGATAGCGCCGTCCTGTTGCCGCACTGCCTGATTGATAAAAAGTGCCCCGGGAAATTTTCCAAGGAGAACGGAATTTTGTGCAGCAAATGCAAACTATGCCGCTGTGCGGAGATTTATACCCTCTGTGAAGAAAAGGGCTTTCAATTTTACATCGTGCCCAGCACCGGCTTTGCTAAGAGATTGGCCGAGAGAAAAAAGCTGAAAGCGGCCATTGGCGTTATCTGCATATTCGATGTCGAAAAGGGTCTGCGTTCGCACCGGCTAACCGGAAAGGGAGTGTCGGTGAAGAAGGAAAAAGTAATACCCCAAGTCCTTTTGACTGCCCGATATGATTGCATTGAAAATGAAATGGACTGGGAGAGTCTGAAAAAAACAATCAACGAAGGCGCCTGATGCCCGGCAAAAGGGTCTGTCATGATGCCCTTTTGCTATCGCGGTTGTTTCCTGAATTTTATTTCTTGACAGAGACATAATTTATTAGTTAGTTCAGCGAGTTTTTTACGAATATTTATCATCTTTTGACTACCGGGAGGATAAGCTGTGTATTTCTCCAAGAAAACACTTGATTCTTCTTCGACCCTCACCCGCAAATGGGAAGAAGATGTAAAAACAGCTCTTAAGGACAGCCCCGATCAGAAGGATCGTTTTTCGACAGTTTCTGATCTGGAAATAAAAAGGCTCTATACTCCGGAAGATATCGAGCACATGAATTTTCGTAATGACATCAGCGTTCCCGGAGAATATCCCTACCTGCGCGGCAATCAGTCCACCGGCTACCGCGGCCGTTACTGGACATTCCGCATGTTCTCCGGCATGGGCAGCGCTAAGGACACCAATCAGCGCTGGCATCTGCTGCTCAAACAGGGGCAAACGGGCTTGAGCACCGCTTTCGATTTCCCCACATTAATGGGCTATGACAGTGACTCCCCCAAGGCGCTGGGCGAAGTGGGCAAATGCGGCGTCGCCATTGATACACTGGAAGATTTTCTCACCCTCATTGACGGCATACCCCTGGACAAGGTCACAACTTCGATGACCATCAATCCTCCGGCAACAATTCTCTGGGCAATGTATTGCGCCGCCGCCGAAATCAAAGGAGTGCCTCTTGCCAAAATCGGCGGCACTATTCAGAACGATATGCTCAAGGAATTCATTGCCCAGAAAACCTTCATGTGCCCGCCGGAAGCATCGGTAAAACTGATCAGCGATACAGTGGAATTCGGCACTAAATATGTTCCCCGCTGGAACACCATCAGCATCAGCGGCTATCATATCCGCGAGGCCGGCTCCACGGCGGTTCAGGAACTGGCCTTCACTATCCGCGACGGTATTGAATATGTGGAAGATGTTGTCCGCCGTAAAGGACTGAACGTTGATGATTTTGCCCCGCGCCTGTCGTTCTTTTTCAATTCCCATATCGATTTCTTTGAAGAAATCTGCAAGATGCGGGCGGCCCGACGCATGTGGGCAAAGATAATGAAGGAACGCTTCGGAGCGAAAAATCAGCGCTCCTGGTGGCTGCGTTTCCATACGCAGACGGCAGGCTGTTCGCTCACCGCGCAGCAACCGTATAACAACGTTGTCCGTACCACTGTGGAAGCGCTGGCGGCCGTCTTAGGCGGCACGCAATCGCTGCATACCAATTCGCTCGATGAAGTCCTCTGTCTGCCTTCGGAGCATGCCGTGGAAATCGCCCTGCGCACCCAGCAGATATTGGCGGAAGAAACCGGTGTGGCCAATACCATTGATCCGCTGGCTGGTTCCTACTTTATCGAATCTCTCACCAACGAAATGGAAGAAAAAGCCTGGGAATACATCCGCAAGATTGACGAAATGGGCGGGATGATTGCCGCCATTGAAAAGGGATTCCCGCAAATGGAAATTGCCGAAGCCTCCTACCGGTTTCAGAGACAACTCGACGCCAACGAAAAAATCATGGTCGGCGTGAATAAATATGCAACCGATGCCAAACAGGAAATTCCGCTGGTTGATATAGACGAACAAGTAGGAGAAGAACAAATCAAACGGCTTAAGGATGTGAAGCGCAAGCGGGACAATCGCGCCGCCGCGCAGAGCTTAAACGACATTAGAAATGCCTGTAAAAAAGGTGATAATGTAATGCCTTATTGTATTGCCGCGGTGAAAAACTTGGCGAGTTTACAGGAAATATGTGACGTTTATCGGGAGGTATATGGGGAGTATAGAGACCCGGGGCTGTATTAGCAGGCTGCTGAAAACCGCCCATCTGCGGCGTTATGCTTCGGTTCTCGCTGCTCACGTACGTAAAAAGTACGCTCCGCTGCTCGATCCTAGCATGCCTTGCATCTGGACATTTTTGAGCAGCCTGATGAATGCGACTTGTTATTAAATAGAGAAATAATTTAACGCACTGAAATTTGTTGGTCGAATTATCCCCGAAGCGCAGCGTAGTAGGTGGTGAAGCCAGTGGTGATACTGGTGGAGGAGATGAATAATGCGGAGAGCCATTATACATTTTATTGGTATATTATTTTTTTTCGGTATAATGCCTGTTTTATTAGTAATTATGTTTTTTAAGTTGGGTTTTACCAATGTAAAAGTCGTAGGCATAGTATCGTATATGATAGGCATATTTTTATATATGATAATATTTTATGGAATATTGAAATGGTATAAGCCATGAAAAAAAGGCGGGAATGCAAGACGCCCTTAAATAATTAAGTTTCGGCGAAAGAAGAAAAAATATTAGCAAGTAGCGAAGGGAAAAGATTACACCCCTCGCAGACGGGAATGTAGGGGTGGCGGGCGCATGCCTGGGGCGGTGCGAATAAGAAATTATTTTTTCACCCTCCTTTTAATTTCCTCCCGTCGAGGGAGGAAAGATTTATAAGGATAGATTGCCACAGCGGCTGAGAGCCGCTTCGCAATGACATTAGAAAAGATTAAAGGGGTTAATATATATGCCGGAAAGAAAAATTCGTGTAATGGTGGCAAAACCGGGGCTGGATGGCCATGACCGCGGCGCGCGAGTGCTGGCGCGGTGTTTCCGGGATGCCGGTTTCGAAGTAATTTATACGGGATGCCATCAGACACCGGAACAAATCGTCGCGGCGGCGATTCAGGAAGATGTTGATTTAGTGGGCTTGAGCTGTTTATCCGGCGCACATCGCAAGCTGTTTCCCCGTGTGGTGGAACTGCTGAGGGAAAAAGATGCTGGTGATATTAACGTTATCGGTGGCGGGATTATTCCCGAACAGGATTTCGCAGCTCTTTACGATGCCGGCATTAAAGCAATCTTCACTCCCGGCGCGCCGCTTGATTCCATTGTCGAATGGATTAACACCAACATTAAACCCCGGGCTTGATTTATCCCGGCGACCAGTTTTATTTCCCTCCCCAGGCGCGAAGACCGGCGCATGCTGGTGGAGGGATTGAGGTGGAGGAGAAAGCAAAGAGAAACAAAGGATAATTTATGAGCTTCACTGAAAAGTTTGTAAAACAATGCAGAAAGCCTTCAGGCCGCTTCGGTAAATTTGTCGCCAGAGCTATGAATTTTGGCCATACAGGAATTAGACGCTGGGGATTAAGTCATACTTCTATTAATCCCGACGCAATCATTCTTGATATTGGATGTGGCGGTGGTAAAACCGTTCAGGAGATGGCTTTGCGCACACCTGATGGAAAAGTTTATGGAATCGATTATTCCGAAGACATGGTTCAATTAAGCAAGAAGGTAAATGAATTTTTTATCAAAAAGGGGCTAGTAGAAGTTAGATATGGTACTGTTTCCTCTATGCCCTTTGCCGATAATACTTTTGATCTTGTAACAGCCTTTGAATCATATTATTTTTGGCCGAACCTGATTGATGATCTGAAAGAAATCAAACGCGTATTAAAGCCGGATGGTACTTTAATAATAGCCAATGAAGTTTATAAAGATGATAAATTCGAAAAGCGAAATACCAAATGGGCTAAATTGATTGATATGCAACTTCATACTCCGGATGAATACAAGGAGTTTCTTTCTGAAGCGGGATATCGTTTTGTTGAAATTGACAAGATATCTCAAAAAAATTGGATTACTGCAACTGCGATAAAATAATATGGAAACTGTCAAAAAAATCTGCGGCGGTGATATCCGAACCGCCTCGCGGCTGATCCGGGATATTGAAGACAAAATCCCTGCCGCCAAATCCAGCATTAAAAAACTTTTCCCGCATACGGGCAAATCTTATATTATCGGCATAACAGGCGCGCCGGGCGCCGGTAAAAGCACAATTACCGATGGTTTGATCGCCGAATTGCGCAAGAAGAATAAAACCATCGGGGTCCTCGCCATTGATCCGACCAGTCCCTTTTCGGGTGGGGCTATCCTGGGTGACCGCATCAGAATGCAGCGCCATGCTGAAGATGAAGCTGTTTTTGTCCGCTCGCTCGCGACACGGGGTTCGCTGGGCGGCCTTTCCCAGGCTGTCGGGGAAGCTATCCATGTCCTGGAAGCGATGGGTAAAGATATTATTCTTATCGAAACCGTCGGCATCGGTCAGCAGGAAATTGACATTATCAATCATGCCCACAGCGTGATTGTCGTGCTGGTGCCCGGCATGGGCGATGAAGTACAGACTATGAAAGCCGGTCTGATGGAAATTGCCGACGTGTTCGCCATCAATAAGGCGGACCGCGCCGGAGCCAAACAGCTGCACACGGAGTTAATGGCGATGCTCAATACCGCGACTCCGGCCGAGGGTTACTGGCGGCCGCCGGTTGTAATGATCGGCAATATCTATGAAGCCCTGTCTTTTGAGGGAAGGATTGCCGAGTTGGTGCAGAAAATCGAGGAACATTATCAATACCTGCTGGACAGCGGCCGGTTGGCCGAACGTATTAACCGCAAGGCAGCGGTGGAAATAAACGATGCCTTGAAAGCAGCTATTCTGGAGCCCGTAATGAATACTCTGCGGGAAAGCGGAGAACTGGCAGCAATGACCGAAAAAGTGAAAAACCGGCAGGCCGACCCGCATTCGCTGGCGGAGGAGGTAGCGCAACGTTTTTTAAAGTAATACCCTTTCGCTTTCTTTGGCTGCCTTTGTTCTAAGCTCACCATGACGTCTTGCTATGTCACCCTGAGCTTGTCGAAGGGCTGCAAGCAAAAGGGTCTAAAGGAAGAAATATGAAAACTAAACAAATTAACACCAGGAATAAATCAGAAAAAAAAGCAAAGCCGGCAAAAAAGAGCGGACTTGTCATCGTTATCACCGGCAACGGAAAGGGCAAGACGACAGCCGCTTTCGGCCAGGCGCTGCGCGCCATCGGCCAGGGGTATAAGGTATTTGTCGTGCAATTTATGAAAGGACGTAAGTACGGAGAATTTAAAGCCGTCAAAAAATTTCTGCCCAATATTACAGTTAAGCTCTCCGGCCTGGATAGCTTTGTGATGCGCGATAATCCCGTGGCTATTGATATTGAACTGGCGCAAAAAGGACTGGAGCTGGCCCGGAAGGCCATTAATTCCGGCAGATATAATATGGTAATTCTCGACGAAATCAATGTGGCTCTGGATTTTAAACTGATTGACTTAAAAAAAGTTGTTGAGCTAATTAAGAACAAGCCCGCCGGCCTTGACCTGATTCTTACCGGCCGTTACGCACCCAAGCCCATAATCAGGCTTGCCGATACGGTCAGTGAAGTCAAAGAAATCAAGCACCATTATGCCGCAGGCATCAAAGACCGCGCCGGCATCGAATATTAATCCATCCATAAATTGTTACTATTATTTTCATTGACCAAATGATGTTTTCCTTATACGGTCACTTTCCCAAAAACAACTCGTAAGAAAGACTTAAAAGGACAATTAAAGATGTTGGAAAATTCATTGCCAAAAATCGTTATCAGCGGTTCGGGACTCTGGGCGCCCGCGAATATCATAACAAATGAAGAACTGGTGGGCAGTTACAATGCCTATGCGGAAAAGTTCAATTCCGATAACGCCGCCGGAATAGCTGCCGGAGAAATGGAAGAAAAGCCTCTTTCCAGTGAACGATTCATTGAGAAATCTTCGGGAATAAAAGCGCGTTATGTATACAACAAGGAAGGCATTCTCGATATTAACCGCATGCGGCCGCAGATTCCCGAAAGAAGAGAAGATGAATTAAGCAATCAGGCGGAAATCGGCGTTTATGCGGCGCGCCAGGCCATGGCTGCCGCGGGAAAAACCGCCGCCGACAT
>JAKLDS010000029.1 GCA_022703375.1 Deltaproteobacteria bacterium
CTTAATAATCCTAATGATTTGTTCCGGTGAAAATCGCTTACCTTTCATTCTTATATCCTCCCTTACTTTTTTATTATCAGGAAGGACTCAATTTTTAAATGGTCTAGTTTACGGGGGAAAGGTCATGACGATATTGGGCAAATCATAATTGCCGTTTTGTTCAATGTTGACGAGAGCGCCGTCCCACAAATTATTTTGCAGCAGGTAGTTGCCGAAGGCGCAATTGCCGGAGCCCGTAGCCGGATCTTCCAGATAGCCGTATTTCGGCGCGAAAACTCGCACACGGTATTTGTTTTCTTTATCAGCCGCTTCATCCGTAAAGACGAGGACAATATCAATTCCCCTGCTGAGGCAAAATTCTTTCAGTAATTTCTCGTCGGGCAGCAGCGCCAGACAAGTTTTCAAATCAGCAAGAGGGACAATCAATGTATTGAGTCCGGCGTTAATTAAAGCTGTTTGGTAGCGGGCGCTGATTTTGTTTTCTGCCGTCAGGAGCGCTGCGGCGATTTCCTTATTTTGCAGTTGCGGCCGATGGAAAAGGGGAGGGGGAGCTGTAATAAAAACGGCATCGCTTTGTGCTATTTTATTGAAAACATCCAGCCGGAGATCCTTTACCTTAATGGTAATGATTTCTTGCCCGAGCAAATCGGCGCTACTGCTTATTAAATCATACATAATGCCGATTGTGCCATGCCCGCAGAAATCAACCTCGCACTCCGCCGAATAGAATTTCAGCAGAAAGCATTCTTCATCCGGGAACAGATAGACAACCTCATTGACAAAACCCCTGAGTTCCCGCGCGATTTGTTGCATTTCTCTGCCCGATATATTCTGAACGCTGCTTAAATAGATACAGGCGCAGGGATTGCCTGAAGACAGGCCGCGCGTAAAAGCGTCAATCTTTTTAAACGGGAAACTTTTCATATTAGTTGTTCTCCAATTAATAATTCAGGAGCCGGGATTATTACTTGTTCAGGAATTCCCTGAGAATCTCCCGGACAGCCGAATCCCGATACATATCGGTATCCTGAATTGCGGCCAGTTTCTCCCGGAAGGAAGCAATATCCGGCTTTTCGTTAACAACCATTCCTGCTTTTTTCAGATTATTCAGGAAACCGGCCTCATTATCGCGATTCCATTGCCGCTGGTATTTTGCCGCTTCGACCATGCAGGCGCTGATTTGCTGCCGGTCTTTTTCCGGCAACGACCGGAACCACTGGAGATTGGCCATGTCAATATGGGCGGAATAGACATGCGAGGTCAGTGTGAGATATTTCTGCACGCTGAAAAGTTGATATGTCCAGATTACGGAAAGAGGATTTTCCTGCCCGTCAATGATGCCCTGCTGGAGTGCCTTATTAATTGGCCAGCCCAGCGGCAGAGCCGTTGCGCCCAGCAGTTTCCAGAGTGTTTTATGAAATTCCGATTCCATGACACGAATTTTCAATCCCTGAACATCAGCCGCTCGGTGAACGCGTTTTTTGCTGTTGGTCAGATGGCGAAAGCCGTTTTCCGAAAAAGCCAGACCCGCAAAACCGGACTTTTCCAGAGAAGCCAGCAGCTTTTTGCCCGGCTGTCCGTCGAGCAGCTTGTCAACGTCATTGTAACTCTGAAAAAGAAAAGGATATTCGATTACCCGGACTGTGGGGACAAATTCATCAACCGGCCCGGAGGTAATAACGCCCAGTTGGATGGAGCCGCTTTGCAGCTGCCGCAAAATGGCGCTTTCCGTTCCCAATGAACCGTTATCAAATATCCGGACTTTATAAGAAGAGCGGGCTTCCAGCAGTTCCTTGAATTTCTCGGCGCAGATATTCTGTGCCGAACCGGATTTAGTGACTACGCCCAGACGAATTATATCTTTGCTGAGATCGCCATGGTCTATCGAAACTGCCACCATACGCCACTGCATCCCATGCATTGCGACGGTTTTCCAGACAACTTTTTTTTTGATGGTTTCCTTATGCCCTTTGGCCAGAAAAACATACTCGCCGGTTCCTTCCTTTTCTGCTGCTATCTTTTTCCCCAGTTCCAGCAGGCTGGCATACGGCCGATAAAGAGAATCGGTAAACAGCATCCGGCCGATTTCATCACTGTCACTGTCGTAAATGATGCGGCCGTCGGGTTGCATTGCCCAGATTTCCACCGGGGCGTTGCGCGCTGTTTTGGCAATGGCGTCGCCGATTAATTTTTCCGGGCGGAAAAGAACGCTGACCGAGCCTGCGAATTTCCCGCTGGAGAAAAATACGGGATATTCGAAATCGGCAGCCTCCATGCCTTCCACAGCGCGGAAAACATTGCTGATAACCGGCTTCCTTTCTTTTTGCAGCCGGATTATCTGTTCCTGCTTGCTAATGTCCGCTCCTGCGAATTTCCTGTATGGGGCGGGCTCAACGATGATGATTTTACCTTTTTCGTTCACCGTCACGCAATCAATTGCCAGAGGAGTGCTTTTATAAAGCCTGCTCACAAAAAAACGCGCTTTTTTGCTTTTGATGCCTGCTTTAGAAAGAGATTTTGCGGCTGCGGCGATGTTACTGTCCATTAAGGCAAGAGAAGATTGAATATCCCGCCGGACAGCGGTTAATATTTTTTCCGAATCCGGCTCTCCCGGCTGAGAAACCCCGGGAAAGGAAAGAAAAATGAACAACGAAAAAAATAAAATTAAAAACGCTTTTCCGAAAAACAAATTTTCTTTCCTGTTTCTCATGGCAAAACCTCCTTTGATTAATGCCTATTTTTCTTGTTTTCTTTTATAAAGGTAGCGTTCGAAAAATCTGTTATAAGTTGTCCATTCGGAATCACCATTGGCCGAGTCGGCGACAAAGTTTTCAAACGCGTTGAGTTTGGCATCGAGATCATCCATGTAATGGACGACCAGCGCCTCCATTGTTTTCGGTCGCTTGGGTGAGCCATATTCAAATTCGCCGTGATGGCTTAAAATAATATGACGCATCTCCAGCGCCAGTTGCGGCGGAAAATCCGGGATGGCGGCAATCTTCCTGTCAAGCATCTCCACTCCCATCACAATGTGGCCAATCAGCCTTCCTTCGTCGCTGTAATCAATCATGCTGTCAAAAGAAAATTCATAAATTTTGCCGATGTCATGAAGAAGGCCTCCGGCAATCAGGATGTCCCTGTCAAGACGGGGATAATGGTCGGCGGCTTTGTCCAGCAGACGCACTACGGAAAGCGTATGTTCCAGCAGGCCGCCCAGATAAATGTGGTGAAACCCTTTGGCGGCAGGCGCTTTTTTGAACAACTCAGCTGTTGGGGCATCGTCAAAAAAAGCCCGCAGTAAATCCTGCAGCGGTTTACCGGTAATTTTATCAACAAAAGCGATAAGCTCATTAAACATCGCTGCGGTGTCACCTTTGGCGCGCGGCAGATAATCAGCGGGATCAATTTCCTCGCCGTCACATTTTCGAATAGAAATGATGGATAATTGCAGAGCGTTCTTGTAGCTGGCTGCGCGGCCCTCAATGGCAATGATATCGCCTTTTTTAAATTTCTTATCCAGTTCCACGGCATTGTCCCAGACCTTTCCTTCCATTTCTCCGCTCTTATCTTTGAGCCGCACATTCAAATAAGGAGAACCCTTCTGGGAAAAAGCCATGTTTTTTTCCGCAGCGAGAAAAGAAGAAGATACTTTTTCGCCCTGTTTGATGTCTTTGAGATAAATTTCTTTTTTCTTCAAAATATTAACCGCCTTTCCCTATGCAAAAAATGCTATTTTATTTTTTCCCGTAAAATGCGATGGTTCCCGACCCGGACCGTCAGTTTGTTCATGTCGAAATATTCCATTAGCGGAATAATATATTTGCGCGAAAGTCCCGTCAGATCTTTAAAACTGGCGGGAGTTGCTTTGCCGTCTTTGATAAGCATAGCCTTGTAATCATTCCGTAATTTGGCAAAAATATCGCTGTCAAAGCAAAGATCCTCGTTAATCTTGACTAATTCACCCTCCTTGAGCATCAATTTAACAATGCTCTGCGCCCTGGATTTTTCTTCCCGGAAAGAGGCGATAACATCTCCCAGCGCGGGCACATTCAGCCCCGCCTCTTTGTATTTTGTGGCAATTGCGCTGTGCAGCGTATCCAGTCCATCGGTCATTTCCACCTGATGGTTAGCCAGTCGTACGCTGTCTTTATCGTTGACGATGGTTTCTTTCTTGCCAAGGCCGCGCAGGGCCAGATTAAACAGCTTTGCCGGAATATCATGGCTGATTGTTTCTTTCAGTTCTTCCTTGGAGATGCCGGCCTGCAGAGGATTCTTTTTATGATAGGACGTCAGCGCGCCCGTTACCAGCTCTTCTGTTTTTGTATAAAAGAAAGCCGAAATCACAGTAGTGTCTTCCGCATCAAGCAGAATCGCCTTTTTTCGGGAAAACAGATTATCCAGCTCTTCGCGGATTTTCCGCGTATGGATACCGAGGCGAAAAGCCAGGCCGCGCAGATTGATACCCGAAAATCCGGTTCGCTCCAGAATGACGATTATCTTTTCGGAAAGTCCGCCCTCTTTGAGAATATTCAACTTGCTGATTACTTCACTGTTGTTGCGTTTGTGCTTAACCGGCAGCGGATCAATGATTATTCCGCCGCCGATAGTCGTGATAGGCGAATAGCTGCGCAAAACAAAGTGGTCTCCCGCCACAACAACATCTTTATCGGCCAGCACCAGTTGGGCAAAAGCCTTTTCCCCCGGCAGGAGTTCCTCACAATCCAAGAGCACGATGCGGGCGATTATTTCCGTTGTGCCGGTGTGCAGGCGTGCCAGAGTTCTGTTTTTCAACTTTTTGGAGTTTGCTGCCAGATAGTCGAAATAAACATCCAGCCGCTGTGTAGGCCAGACCGTGCCTGGACGAGTCAGAACGTTGCCGCGTTCGATGCCCGTTTTTTCCATGCCCTGCAGATTGATAGCTGTGCGCTGCCCGGCGTGAGCTTCATCCACAGGCTGATTGTGCACCTGGATGCCGCGGATACGTGAGATATCGCCTGTCGGCAATATCTGCACCTCTTCGCCGGTTTTAATGTCATCGGAAACCAGTGTTCCGGTGACTACCGTCCCGAAGCCTTTCATGCTGAAAACACGGTCCACCGGAAGGCGGAAAATGCCGTCATCAACAGTTGCTGCAATTTTGTTTACAACCGCAACTATCGCTTGCCGAAGTTCCGTCAGGCCTTCTCCTTTTATGGCGGAGACAGGGACAACAGGTGCTCCCTCCAGAAAAGAGCCCTGGAGAAATTCACTGATTTCCGATTTGACGAGATCGAGCCAATCCTTTTCGACAAGATCAGTTTTGGTCAGGGCGACAAGGCCATTGGTAATTCCCAAAAGTGAACAGATATGTAAATGCTCTTTGGTTTGCGGCATGATGCCTTCATCGGCGGCGATTACCATCATGACGAGATCAATGCCCGCAGCTCCGGCAACCATATTCTTGATGAATTTTTCATGGCCGGGAACATCAACAATGCCAATAGATTGAGACGACGGAAGATTAAGCGAGGCAAAGCCCAGTTCAATGGTGATGCCTCTTTCTTTTTCCTCTTTAAGACGGTCGGTATCCACGCTGGTCAGTGCCTTGATTAAAGCGGTTTTCCCGTGGTCAACGTGGCCGGCCGTGCCGAGAACAAAATTTTTCATGTGTTTACCTGATACCGCACCGTCTTCATCGGCTAACTTTGTTGGCTGTGTCGTTGGCTTCCTCAACGTATTTTAAAATACGCCTGCGGAGCCTCCTTCTTGCCGCCTCGTTATCCTTTGAATACGGAACGGTATAATAATATTTAAAATGCTTTGGGAAAATAACAAACTCCACATCTTTTCACAACATTATAATTGTCTTCAATAAAGATAAAAAATTTCATCTATTTTAAGTCATCTATTTTAAGATTGAAAATAACCGGAGTAATTGTTACAAGAAAACACGAAGAGGTGATGTTTGCGGATACTTGGTCTGGATTACGGGGAAAAAAGAATCGGCGCAGCCATCTGCGATGAACTGGGGATTACCGCGCAGGGATTGCCAACCATTATCCGCAAAACAAAGAAGCATGATCTGGAAATTCTCGGCAATCTGATTAAAAATTATGCGGTGGAAAATATTGTTGTCGGTTATCCTCTAAGACTGGACGGGTCCGAAGGCATTCAGTGTGAGAAAGTCAAGCGTTTTAGTACGTTGCTGGAGAAAGAATTTTCCCTGCCGGTAATTAAATGGCCGGAAACGCTTTCCACGAAAGAAGCCGAAGAGATAATGATTAATGCCGGCGTCGGCTGGAAAAAACGAAAAAAGGCAGTAGATAAAATGGCTGCCTGCATTATTTTGCAGGGCTATCTGGATAACATGATCAGGAAAGCAAAGTTGTGATTACCGCTGCATGAGATAATCAATTTAAGCTTCAACTTAAAGAATAGGCCATGAAAATAAATAAGAAAAAACTGTTTGTATTCATCATGATACCGTTTTCTGCGCTGCTTATTTTCCTGGCAGTTCTTTCATATTATTCGTTCACCGCGATTGACCGGAACAATACGACGGTTGATGTTGACATACCGACGGGATCAGGTTTTTTCCGGGCAACTGAAATATTGAATAAGGCGGGCCTCGTCAAAAACAGGTTTTTATTTTACAGTCTGGCATTTACCAGGCGAGCCATGCGCTCGATTCGCGCCGGCGAATATGAATTCAGCACTTCCATGACCCCTGCCGCCGTTATTGATAAACTGCTGCATGGCGATGTTAAAAAATACAAGGTGTCTATTCCCGAAGATTTAACACTGAATGAAATCGCTGAGCGCCTGCTGGAAAAAAAGCTGATTCATAAAGAGAACTTTTACACTCTGGTAAAAGACCGCGCCTTTATTCAATCTCTGGGTATCAACGCCGAATCACTGGAAGGCTATCTTTTCCCCGAAACGTATTTCTTTGAACGTTCCCACAGCACAAAACAAATAATCAGAAAAATGGTTGCTGAATTCTGGAAAAAAGTTACGCCGGATATGATTGCGAAGGCAGCGGCAATGGGCTTCAGCACTCATCAGTTTGTCACTTTTGCTTCCATGGTTGGCAAGGAATCAAGTATCCGTTCCGAAAAGCCGCTGATTTCTGCGGTTTTTCACAACAGATTGAAAAAGGGGATGCTTCTGCAAAGTGATCCAACCGCTGTTTACGATCTGGAAAATTTCCGGGGCAATGTTCTGCGCAGCCATCTGAAAAGAAATTCTCCCTACAATACTTATATCATTAATGGTTTGCCGCCCGGCCCGATTGCCAATCCCGGTCTTGATTCGTTCAAAGCAACTCTGGAGCCGGAAGCTGTTAATTATCTTTACTTCGTTTCCCAAGGAGATGGTTCTCACTTTTTTTCCGCTTCCATGGATATGCACGTGGAGGCAATATCCCGCTTTCGCAAGAATCGCCTCAAATCCAGCAAATAGTTTATCTCGCTATTTCTAGCCAAAAATCACTCCGGCATGGAGTTGTTTCATACGGCTTTTTTTATACCTCTTTCGGAGATAAAACCCCTGTCCAAATTGATCTGTCAGTTGCTTTTCGGGTTTTTTACTATTTTCTCAGTAAATTTAAGTTATTTTCATAAAAAAAGTAATTTTTTTTCTTGACAAAGCACTGCGGCGTCTTTATAGTTGGCTCACGTGGAGTAAAGTGGCTTATTGTGGAGGGAGCATTAAGTGTCTGATTTTCGCGGCCAATATCATCACGGCATTGATGAAAAAGGAAGAATCATCTTTCCGTCCCGCTTCCGGGAAATTTTCGCAGAAAAATATGACAACCGGATGGTTATTACCAACTGGGACGGATACCTGATTGTTTTTCCTTTTGCTGAATGGCGCATCATTGAAGAGAAAGTAGCACAAAAGCCCATTTTAAACAAGGGTTTTCGTGATTTTCAGCGTTTTTTCATGTCCGGCGCCGTGGACTGCAACTTGGATAACCAGGGGCGGGTGCTTATTCCGCCGACATTACGCGAATACGCCAAGCTGGAAAAGGATATTGTTCTGGCCGGCATGCTGAAAAATATTGAAATCTGGCCGACAGAACGTTTTGAAGAAAAAATTAAAGCATCCGGCGGTGAAATTGACAAGGATAACGACATCGCCTCCGATTTGTTTGGAATTTAGCTTATGGATACCGGATTTTACCATGAGCCGGTGTTGTTGAAAGATGTAATTGATTCGCTCTGTATAAATAAAAAGGGAATTTATGTGGATGGCACTGTCGGCGGGGCAGGCCATGCGCAAGCGATTCTTCAGGATACAAAGGGATTTTTAATCGGCATTGACCGCGATGAAGAGGCTTTAAGCATCGCGGCGCAGAAACTTGCCCGATTCGGCTCGCGCAAGATTCTGGTGAAAGGCAATTTTGCCGATTTAAGCGATATTCTGACAAAATTGAATATAGAAAAAGTTGATGCTGTTTTACTGGATTTGGGAGTTTCTTCACATCAACTGGATGCGGCTGAAAGAGGTTTCAGCTTCAGTAAAGAGGCGCCGCTGGATATGCGGATGGATAGGTGTCAGCGCCTGACCGCTTACGAAATTGTCAACAGCTTTTCGCAGCGCGAACTGGAGCGGATTATACGGGATTACGGCGAAGAGAGGATGGCAGTGAGAATAGCGAGGACAATAACGCAAACAAGAAAATCTTCTCCTGTGGAAACCACTGTGGAGCTTGCGGCAATTGTTGCCGGTGCAATGCCCCCTCCATTGCGCCGGCAACAAATTCATCCCGCCACAAGAACCTTTCAGGCCATCCGCATTGCCGTTAATAATGAACTGGACAACGTTAAAAAGGCGATTGAGGCTGGCATTGCAGCGCTTAAAGTCGGTGGCCGCATGGGTATCATTTCTTTTCATTCCCTGGAAGACAGACTGGTGAAAAATGAGTTCCGCAACGCACAGAAGAGTTGTGTTTGCCCTCCGGATGTGCCGGTTTGTGTGTGTAACAAAGAAGTGAAACTCAGAGTCGTAACCAGAAAAGCTATCATGCCGCAGCAGGAAGAAATTAATTTGAATCCCCGCGCCCGCAGCGCGAGACTGCGTGTCGCTGAGAGGGTATAATATGGCACAGGCAGTTCAGGCTCAAGCATATGTTCAGCCGCGCGACGAAAAGCAGGTATCCGCGCCCCTGAACTATTCCAATTTTATCGTTATCGCCATTGTTCTGATGTTTGTTGCCTTGATTTATGTCGGTTCCCACATTCATATGACGGAGCTGGAATACAATATCGCTTCGGAATTGAGCCTCAACCAGCAGAAAATCGAGGAACAGAAAAAGCTGCGGCTGGAATTGGCTATGCTCAAATCCCCGAAGAGGATTGAGAGAATAGCAATGGACAGATTACAGATGTCCTACCCGGAAAGGGATCAGATCATTGTCTTGAAAAATTCGGGAGAATGATTATGGCGGCTGATTCAAAAAAATGGCTGAAAGTAAGAATAGTATCTCTTCTTGTTTTTTTCCTGGTGCTTTTCATTGCGTTGATTTCCCGTGCTTTCCAGTTACAGGTGTTATCCGGACAAAAGCTTAAAACGCTGGCGCAGAAGCAGCATACGGCCACATTGCCACTGCAGGCGGAAAGAGGCGTTATCTATGACCGCAACGGAGAAAAGCTGGCTGCTTCCATTCTGGCTGATTCGGTATGTGCCGATCCATCCCGCATCGCCGAACCTTCACGGGCTTCCGCCCAACTGGCGCAAATTCTGGAAATGGATAAAAACGCGATCTATAAAAAATTGGCCGGTCCCAAGAATTTTATCTGGCTGGCGCGCCGCATATCTCCGGATCAGGCGGTGATTGTGGAGAACGCCAATATCGACGGGGTTTTTCTGGTCAAGGAACCCAAGAGATTTTATCCCAACGGAGAGCTTGCCGCTCATTTGCTGGGATTTGTCGGTTCCGACACCAGCGGTCTGGAAGGGCTGGAAAAGAAGTATGATGAATTATTGAAGGGAAAATCGCAAAAGCATGTCTGGACCAGAGACGCCAAAGGCAAGAGACTTTTTCCCCACGCCGATAATGAAGAAGCTGTCAAGGATGTGAATAACAATCTGGTTCTGACAATTGACAGCCGGATTCAGTATCTGGTGGAAACGCATTTGAAAGAAGCCGTGCAAAGCAAGGGTGCGAGGGGCGGTATTGCGATAGTTATGGATCCGAAAACCGGTGAAATACTGGCGATGGCCAATGAAGCCGGCTTCAATCCCAACAATATCAAGGGAATCAAACCGGAAAGATGGCGCAACCGCGCCATTGCGGACAGTTTTGATCCCGGTTCCACTTTCAAGCCATTTTTAGTTGCCGGAGCGCTGGATGCGGGCATTATTAAAGAAAAGGATAAGTTTTTCTGTGAATGGGGCCGTTATAAAGTGGCTGATCGTATAATCAGGGAAGCCAACAGCAAAAAACACGGCACGCTGTCGGTGCCGGATATTTTAAAATATTCCAGCAATATAGGTTCGTCCAAAATCGCTGAAAAAATGGGCAGGGAGAAGTTTCATGATTATATTGAAAAATTCGGTTTCGGCGCAAGAACAGGAATAGAACTGAATGGAGAAGCCAAAGGACTGCTCCGGCCCATGCAGAAATGGACAAAAGTAGATACGGCGATGATAGCTTTCGGCCAGGGTATTTCGGTAACCGCCATTCAGCTTATTTCCGCCATATCGGCGATTGCCAACAACGGCATATTGATGAAACCATACATTGTCCGCGGTTTTACCGATAACGATAATCGTCTCGTCAAGATGTATACGCCTACCGTAGCGCGGCAGGTAATTTCGCCGGAAACGGCCAGGCGCGTAACGGCGATGTTGACGGAAGTCGTTGATGCGTCTGATGGCACAGGGAAAAATGCCCGCATTGTGAACGTCGCCGTTGCCGGTAAAACGGGTACATCGCAAATCTTTGATTTCTCCCGCGGCATCTATTCGCGGGACAAGGTGCGCACTTCGTTTATCGGATTTTTTCCGGCCGATAATCCGCAAGTTGCCATTCTGGTGATTCTTGATCAGCCCCAGCACGATAAATGGGGTGGAGTGGCCGCGGCTCCGGTGTTCAAGAATATCGGGGAGCAGATATTGAATTGCTACAAAACAAACATTCGGGAAAATCCGGTGTTTGATCAGGACCAGGCAAACAAACTGCAACTGGTGGCAGCCGAACAGAACATTCCGGCGCCGATCACTGTTGATAATAACGATGAAACTGTTATGCCGGATTTTCAGGGTTTAACTATCCGGGAAACAATAAAAATCGCTAAAGCAAGGGCAATAGAAGTAAGCATTGCAGGCAGCGGCTGGGCGATAAATCAATATCCGAAAGCCGGGACACCGCTGACGGAGGACCGCTCCTGTAAAGTCACTTTTTCAGTCAGCGATTGAGGAATTACATGAAGATCGGGCAATTACTGGAAGGCATAAACATCGTTAACATCTCCGGAGATATTTCGGGCGATGTTTCCACTTTGTGTTATGTTTCCGAAAAATGCGAAAACAATTCAATGTTCGTCGCCATTGCCGGCTTAAAGTATGACGGCCATGATTATATAATGGATGCAATTGCGCGCGGCGCCAGTTTTATCGTCCATGAAAAAGATTTTAAATTTCCCTATCATGTGACGGCGGTGAAAGTTGCCGACAGCCGCCGTTCATTGGGTATTCTGGCTGCTAATTTTTTCCGCCGTCCCGCTGATAATTTATGTCTGACGGCGGTAGTCGGGACAAACGGGAAAACAACCATCACCTATCTGCTGGAGTCTATCCTGCAGTCAGCCGGCTGTAATTGCGGCGTGCTGGGTACGGTGAACTACCGTTTCAATAACAAAGTCTATCCTGCTCCCAATACAACGCCGGAATCCTATGAAATGCAGAGAATCCTGCGGGAAATGGCCGATGGCGGTGTAACTCATGTGATTGCTGAGGTTTCTTCACATGCCATTGATTTACGGCGGGTTGACGATTGCTCTTTTGATCTGGGCATTTTTACCAATCTGACTCGTGACCATCTGGATTATCACAAAACAATGGAGAATTATTACCAGGCGAAAAAAAGATTTTTTTCCGAGGTGCTGCCCTCCGCCAAGAAAACGGCAGCAGAAAAAACATTGATTAATGCTGATGATGAGGCGGGACGGAGAATGATTCAGGAACTGGCGCAGCCGGCAATAACTTACGGGCTGGAAAATCAATCGGCAATTATGGCGACAGAGTATAATTTATCGCTGGCGGGAATTCAGGCGACTATCGGTGCGAGGGGTGAAAATATCGGGATATCCTCGCCGCTGATTGGAAAATACAATTTGTATAATATTCTCGCTGCTGCGGGAGCGGCGAGGCTTTTGAAAATTCCGGCGGATAAAATCAAAGCAGGCATTGAAAGATTATTCAATGTGCCGGGACGTCTGGAGAGGGTCAAAACAGATTCCGGCTTTTTTGTTTTTGTTGATTACGCGCATACCGATGATGCGCTGAAAAACGTTCTGCAGAATCTGGCAGCGCTCAAAAAAAATAAAATCATCACCGTATTCGGCTGCGGCGGCGACAGGGACCACGGCAAAAGGCCGCTGATGGGTGCAGTCGCAACAGCTTTGAGCGATTATTCCATTGTCACTTCTGACAATCCGCGCAGCGAAGATCCGCTTTTCATTATTGGTGAAATAGAAAAAGGAATAGATAGCGGAATTGTAAAAAAGGTTGACGGCATGGAACGAAATGCGGCGAATACCCGCTGTTATACGGTAATCCCCGACAGGAAAAAGGCAATTGAAACGGCAATCGCGCTGGCCGCTCCCGGCGACATTGTTCTGATTGCCGGCAAGGGACACGAAGATTATCAGATTCTGGGCAATATCCGGATGCCTTTTGATGACAGGGCTGTAGCCGAAGCGGCACTAAAATTGAGGAGCAAAAAGAAAATTGACTTTAACTAATCGCGCCATTTTCTCAATTGAGGAGGTGATCACGGCCACAGGCGGCAAGCTTATATCAGGTCCATCCGCAATGTCCTTTTGCGGTGTGTCCACCGATTCTCGCTCAATTGTTCAGGGCAATATTTTTATCGCTCTGAAAGGTGAAAGTTACGACGGCCATGATTTTGCGGTCGCGGCATTGCAGCAGGGAGCTGCCGGGCTCTTAATACAAAACGAGACGGACATCGGTTTTGCGGCCGGCGGTGGTAATGCGGCAGTTATAATGGTTGCCGATACGCTGCAGGCTCTGGGAGACCTGGCTAGTGCCTGGCGAAAGAAATTTACGGTTCCGGTGATTGCCCTGACGGGCTCATCGGGAAAGACGACAACAAAGGAAATGATAGCGGGTATCATCGGCCGGGAAAAAAATGTTTTAAAGACGGAGGGAAATTTAAACAATCTGATCGGGCTGCCGCTTACGCTGCTCGGCCTCAAAAAAGAACACGAAATTGCCATTCTGGAAATGGGCACCAACACGCGCGGCGAAATTAAGAGGCTTACGCAAATTGCAGCTCCGGATATTGCGCTCATTACCAATATCGGGCCTGCCCATCTGGCCGGATTTGGAACTGTGGAGGCGATCAGGGAAGAAAAGGGAGCACTGTTTTTGCATATGGCCGGTGCGGGATTGGTCGTAGTTAATGTTGATGATGAAGCAGTAAGAACTATTGCGGAGGGCTGGAAAGGCAGAAAAGTTACCTTCGGGATGAGCCTGGATGCCGATATTACGGCCGGAGATATCGAAAAAAACGGAGTGAAGGGAGTGCGTTTCAACTTATCGGCGGGAGGTAAAACCGAGAAAGTGGAAATGAAAACAGCAGGCATTCATAATATTTATAATGCGCTGGCGGCGGCTGCGGTTGCCGGCGCCGCCGGTTGCGACATGGCGACGATCAGAGAAGGCCTGATGTCTTTCCGTCCCGTGAGCGGACGCATGACGATTATTAAATTGCGGAACTGCGCTTTTATTATAGATGACTCCTACAATGCCAATCCGGCTTCCATGCGCGAAGCGCTGATGACTCTGAAAGATTTAAAGAATCATCACAATGGCTTCGTGTTTTTCGGCGATATGCTGGAACTGGGTGATGCGGCGGCGGAAATGCACCGCAAAATCGGTATTCTGATGGCGACAATAGGTGTCAGTGCTGTTTTCCTGAAAGGCGAATACGCTGCCCATACTTCGGCTGGCGCCCGGGAAGGCGGAATGGCCGAGGAAAATATTTTCCTGCTCTCCGACGAAACGCAGGTTGCCGAGTATTTAAAGAAGCATTTGAAGAAGGGCGACTGGATACTGGTTAAGGGTTCGCGCCGCATGAAGATGGAAAAAATCACAGCTTTGATAAGTGAAACGTTCGGAGTGGAAGCACCAAAGGAAAAAAATAAGACGATCAATTAAAGGAGAAAGTAAAAATTGATTTACGATTTATTATATCCTCTGCATTCATATTTCACGTTCTTTAATGTGTTTCGCTATATCACCTTCCGGACGATTTATGCGACGATTACCGCGTTGCTCATTTGTTTTATTGTCGGCCCCTGGTTGATCAGGAAGCTGCAAAACCTTCAGATCGGCCAGAATATCCGCAGCGACGGTCCGCAAAGTCACCTGACAAAAAAGGGTACACCCACGATGGGCGGCATTCTGATTGTTTTTGCCGTAACGGTTTCGACGCTGCTGTGGGCTAATCTCTCCGTGATATATGTCTGGCTGCTGCTGCTGGTTACAATCGGTTACGGTCTGATCGGCTTTTTCGATGATTACCGAAAATTTACGGGTGCCAGTTCCAAAGGACTCTCCGGGCGTTTTCGGCTGCTTGCGGAAATCATCATCGCCCTTTTTGTCAGTATTGTGCTTTACATGAAAGCAGGATTCGGCTCGCAGATAACGATACCTTTTTTGAAAACCGTTCTGCCCGATCTGGGCTGGGGATATGTTGCTTTGTCCACCTTTATCATTGTAGGTGCCGCCAATGCTGTCAATCTTACCGACGGTCTCGATGGTCTCGCGACCGGTCCGTCCATTATCTGCTTTGCCACCTATGTGTTGTTCGCCTATTTTGCGGGCCACATAAAGCTGGCTAATTATCTGCAGATTCCGTATGTCGCCGGAGCAGGCGAACTGGCGGTTTGCTGCGGAGCTCTGGTCGGAGCTACCATTGGTTTTCTCTGGTTTAATTCCTATCCCGCGGAAATATTCATGGGGGATGTGGGCTCATTGTCGCTGGGCGGAGCTCTGGGCGCGGTTGCCATCATAACCAAACAGGAAATTCTGCTGGCCATTGTCGGTGGAATATTTGTCATCGAGACGTTTTCCGTCATTTTCCAGGTCGGCTATTTCAAAATGACCGGCGGAAAAAGAATTTTCCGGATGGCGCCGATCCATCATCACTTTGAATTGAAGGGATGGGCGGAGCCGAAAGTAATTGTCCGTTTCTGGATTATTTCAATTCTGTTGGCGCTGATGGCCATCAGCACATTGAAACTGCGTTAGGAGAAACATGGATTTAAAAGGTAAAAAAATAGTCGTCATCGGCATGGGCAGAACCGGCATCGAAACGGCGCAATTTCTGGGAACCCGAGGCGCTCTGGTTTTCGTGACTGATGAAAAGCCGCGCGAACAATGGGGCGCAGAATTTGAGCAAATGGCCGCGGGGCAGGGCTGGCTTATTGTCGCTGAATATGGCGTTGATATTTTAAATGAGGCGGACATGGTAGTTCCTTCACCGGGCGTGCCTCCGCATAATAATATTTTAAGGGCGGCACAGGAAAAAAATATTCCTGTGGTCAGTGAAGTCGAGCTCGCCGCGGAGTTTTTGCAGACACCGATAATTGTCATCACCGGCACCAACGGCAAGACTACGACAACAAGTCTGCTGGGCAGGATTATGGAACGGTCGGGCAAAAAAGTATTTGTGGGAGGCAATATCGGCAATCCGCTGATCGGCTGTATTTTGTCTGGGGAAAAACCGGATTATATCGTTGCGGAAATCAGCAGCTTTCAATTGCAGTGGACGGATAAATTTCATCCCTTTGTCGCCGTTTTACTCAATGTAACTTGCGACCATGTTGATTACCACGGTTCTTTTGCCGAATATCGGCGCGTCAAGGCGAAAGTATTTGCCAATCAGACTAAAGCGGATTTTGCCCTGTTAAACGCGGATGACGGAATACAGAAAGGAATGGAAGCGGCTATCGGGGCACGGCTTTTCCGGTTCAGCTCTCATTCCGAACTTACGTCGGGAATATATCTTAAGGGGAACAGCATTATCTGCAAAGGACTTACCAACGGAGAGGAGCAATATCCTCTGTCCATGATAAAAATACCCGGCCGTCATAATGTGGAAAACGTCATGGCGGCAATTTTGGCGGCTCGATTGTGCGGCTGTTCGCAGGAAGATATTATTGCAGCAGTAGCTGATTTCCGTGGGCTGCCTCATCGCATCGAGTATGCGGGCGAAGTCAAAGGCGTAAAGTTTTATGATGATTCCAAAGGCACCAATGTCGGTTCCGTGGAGCGGGCGCTGCAGACATTTACTCAGCCGGTTGTGCTGCTGCTGGGTGGCCGCGATAAAGACGGCGATTTTGATACCCTGCAACCGCTCCTGGCCGAAAGAACAAAGCAGATTGTCTTATTCGGCGAAGCGCGCGACCGGATTGAATCTTTAATCGGCGCCGGCGTCCCGGTGGAGAAAAAAGAAAAGCTGCGGGAAGCTGTTTTGTCGGCTTACCAAAAAGCCGTTTCCGGTGATGTTGTTTTGCTGTCGCCGGGTTGTGCGAGTTTCGACGAATTTAAAAATTATAAAGAGCGGGGCGATTATTTTAAGGAAGTGGTGAGGAGTTTGTGATGGATGCCGCGGCTAAAAACGAAGAAAAATCACCGGATGTCATTTTACTGCTGGTTATCCTGATTCTGATTACCGTCGGCACGGCGATGATTTATTCTTCCAGCTCCATTATCGCGCTGGAACGTTTCAAGGATGGGCAATATTTTCTGAAAAAGCAAATCGTCTTCGTCTTCATGGGAATAGTGGCGATGGTGCTGATGATAAAAATTCCGTATACCCAGTTGAGAAAAGCGGCCTACCCGGGAGTTATTCTCTCCTTAATACTGCTGTTATTGCTGTTTGTTCCGCATATCGGTCTGAAGCGAGGCGGAGCTACGCGCTGGCTGAATCTGGTCTTTTTTTCATTTCAGGTGACCGAGATGGTTAAAATACTGATGATCCTTTTTCTGGCACACCTACTGGCGCGTAAAACACATCAGTTGCAGAAGTTTTCGCGGGGAGTCCTCATTCCTCTGGCCATTACGGCAGTTGTTATTTTACCGATATTGTTTCAGCCTGATTTCGGCACGGCTGTTATCATTGCCATGATTTTGGTAATGATGCTCTATATCGCCGGCACAAGAATAAAACACCTGCTGATTCTGGCAGCGGCGCTCATTCCTGTCGCCGTTCTGCTGGTGCTGCAGAAAGGTTACCGGATGGCACGCCTGACTGCATTTCTGGATCCCTGGAAAGACGCAGGCAACAGCGGCTTTCAAATTATTCAGTCGCTTTTGTCCTTTGGTTCCGGCGGGACTTTCGGCGTCGGCATCGGCGACGGGATGCAGAAATTATTTTATCTGCCGGAGCCGCATACGGACTTCATTCTTTCCATAATTGCCGAGGAAAGCGGTTTCATCGGTGTGACTATCATTATTGTCATGTTTATTATTTTTGCCCTGCGCGGTTTTATGATTTCATTGAAAGCGCCCGATCTTTTCGGGACGCTGCTGGCGGCTGGTTTGACAATGGTCATCGCGCTGGGAGCTTTTATCAATATTGCCGGAGTAATGGGATTGATTCCACTTAAAGGATTGACGCTGCCTTTTTTGAGCTACGGCGGTACATCCTTTGTTATGAGTATGACAGCCGTCGGAATTTTGCTGAATATCTCGACGCAAACGGTCTGAGAGAAAGGGGCAAATAGTGGTGCGGATAGTAATCGCCGGAGGCGGAACAGGAGGCCATTTGTTTCCCGGTATTGCGATTGCGGAAGAATTTATCAGCCGCTACCCGGACGCGGCAATCCTTTTTATCGGCACGAAAAGGGGAATAGAAAGCCGGCTTCCGGCAATGAAAAGTTATAACCTCGTTACGATAGACGTGGAAGGAATAAAGGGAAGGGGAATCATGGCTTTGATCAAGGGGGCCTACCGGATTCCGAAGAGCATGTGGCAGGCGCGGCGGGCAATGAAAAAATTCGCGCCGCAGCTGGTCATCGGTGTGGGTGGCTATGCATCAGGCCCCGCAGTCATGACGGCGTATTTAATGGGTTTGCCCACGGTTATTGCCGAACAAAATGCGGTGCCCGGAATTACCAACAGAATACTGGGAAAGGTTGCGGAAAAAATATTTCTGACATACGCCGCCAGTGGTGAGTGGTTCCCCCGCCATAAAGTTACCGTCAGCGGCAATCCAGTGCGGTCGGCATTTACCAGAACGCGCGGACAAATGAGGGAGAAAGCGGATATCAGACATTTATTGATTTTCGGTGGTTCGCAGGGCGCGGCAGCCATCAATAAGGCTGTTGCCGGGATGCTGTCAGAGATGGGCAAAATAAAAAATCTGGTGCAAATCACTCACCAGACAGGCGTCAAAGACGGAGAAGCAATGAAACAGGCTTATCAGGAAGCGGGAATCAAAGCGGAGGTGACTCCCTTTATTGATGATATGGCGGCAGCCTACCGGACGGCCGATTTAATTATCTGCCGCGCCGGGGCGACGTCTCTTGCTGAAATTACCGCTGCCGGAAGAGCCGCGGTTTTAATTCCTTTTCCTCTGGCGACTAATGACCATCAGACGAAAAATGCGGAAGAACTGGCCCACGCCGGCGCCGCCGTTATAATTAAAGAAAGCGATCTGACCGCCGCAGTGCTTTGGAATACCGTAAGTTCTCTTCTGCAAGATGAAAAAAAACTTAAAGCAATGGCGGAAAATTCAGCGCGCCAGGGAAATATCAACGCCGCGGCGGTCATTGTCGATTCCAGCCTGGCCTTGCTTAGACAGAAGAAGGAAAGTTGAAAATGGGAACAGACAGAGAAACAGGATTAATGCAGCGTAAAGTAAGAAGAATTCATTTTGTCGGCATCGGTGGCATCGGTATGAGCGGAATTGCCGAAGTGTTGCTGAATCTGGGATATGACGTCAGTGGTTCGGATGCGCAGCAAAATGATACAACGCTGCGCCTCCAGAATTTAGGGGCGCGTGTCGCGCTGGGGCATGACGCAGCCAATATCGGCAATGCCGATGTTGTAGTCACCTCCACCGCCGTGAAAAAGGATAATCCGGAAGTCAGTGAAGCACACCGCCGGAATATCCCGGTGATTCCCAGAGCGGAAATGCTGGCGGAATTATTGAAAATGAAATTTTCTGTTGCCGTTTCCGGCAGCCACGGCAAAACAACTACAACCTCGATGGTTTCCACGATTCTGGCGCAGGGCGGGCTGGACCCGACTATGGTTATCGGCGGAAAGTTGGCCAGTATCGGCAGCAATGCACGATTGGGCGACGGCGAAATAATCGTTGCGGAAGCCGACGAAAGCGACGGCTCTTTCCTTAAACTGTCTCCGACCATTGCAGTGATAACCAATATTGACCGTGAACATCTTGATTATTATCCGGGCATATCCGAAATAAAGGAAGCTTTTCTTAAATTTGCCAATATTGTGCCTTTCTATGGCTGCACGGTAGTGTGCGCCGATAATCCCCATGTCCGGGAGATTCTGCCTGCCATGAAACGACGCACCATCACTTACGGCATCGAGACTCCCGCTGATTATTCGGCGGCGGATATTAAATTTGCCGGACGAAAAACAACTTATACTCTTTGCTGCAAAGGTGAACAAAATGGTGAAGTAGTCCTCGCGGTGCCCGGTCTGTTTAACATTTACAATTCTTTGGCCGCGATCGCCGTCGGCCGCGAGCTGGAACTCGATATTAAAACAATTGCTGACGGTTTGGCGTCTTTCAACGGTGTGCACCGCCGCCTGGAACTGAAAGGAACGGTCTCCGGTGTTACAGTGGTTGATGATTACGGCCACCATCCCACTGAGGTAATGGCAACGCTGGCAGCGATAAGACAGGTTTATCAGGGAAGGTTGATTGTCACGTTTCAGCCGCACCGTTATACCCGCACGAAAGCGCTTTTTAATGAGTTTGTGGGCGCCTTTGCAGAGGCTGACTTCCTCATTCTCAACGACATTTATCCGGCCAGCGAAGCGCCGATTCCCGGCGTCAGTTCGGCGGCTCTGGCGGCGGCGATAAAAGAAAAAGGGCAGCGGTGCGTGGAACATATCTCCGGCCAGGAAGAGATTGTTGAATTTTTACTTAAAACTGTCGGACCCGGCGATACAGTTCTCACTTTGGGAGCTGGTAATATTTATAAGCTGGGAGAGAGCTTGTTAAACAGGCTGGCGGCAGGGAAAGATAAAAAGTAATGGCCGTTAAGGAAGAAATCCGGGAAGCACTCGCGGGAATTGTTGAGGGAAAGATATTTTATGATGAACCGATGTCGCGCCATACTTCGACCGGTGTGGGCGGCTGCGCCGATGCCCTGGTTTTAATAAACGGTGAAAATGAACTGGCGGGAGTTATCCGGTCCCTGCGGCAAAGAAGCATAGAATTTCTGGTGGCGGGCAATCTGACCAATGTTATTGTCCGTGACGGCGGTTACCGGGGTGTGATTGTGCTGATGAGAAATCTCAATAATGTCAGTTACCGCTGCGTTCCGGAAAACGGCCATTATATCAACGCCCAGGCCGGGGCTTCACTGGCCAGCGTTGTTAACAGGGCGGCGGCGGCAGAACTTGCCGGAATGGAATTTTGCGCCGGTATTCCCGGCAGTGTGGGAGGGGCGGTATGGATGAATGCGGGAGCTTACGGCAGTGAAATTAAAGATGTAATCACTGCCGTTTCCCTGCTTGATGCGGCGGGCAATAAAAAAAATCTGGCGACGGCGGAAATTACTTTTAACTACCGCCGGACAGTATTGCCCGGACAGTCAATAATAACCGGGGCGGAATTTAAACTGGCAAAAGGCAAAGCCGCAGAGATAAAAGAAAAAGTTGCGGATATTTTGCGGAAGCGTCGGGAAAAGCATCCGCTGGATTATCCCAATGCCGGGTCTGTATTTAAAAATCTACCCGGGATGCCCGCCGGCCGGTTGATTGAGGAAATTGGTTTGAAAGGCGCGCGGCGCGGTAATGCTGAAATATCGACGAAACATGCCAACTTTATTTGTAACACGGGCGGCGCCACTGCCGCCGATGTTCTCGAATTGATTGAACTGGTGCAAAAAACAGCCAGACGACAGAAGGGTGTCGAACTGACGCCGGAACTGGTAATAATCGGAGAAGATTAATGCCGAAAAAGATAAAAACAAGCTATGAAATCAAGAAAAACCGCCTGCGGCGCCGTTTTACCGGCGGCCTGCGAGATGTATTTGCCGCTTTATGTCTGCTTGCAGCTGCGGCGGCCATAGTGATGGTTTTTATCTATGCATACAGTTATGTGCTCAGCATGCCCTATTTTCAGATTAAGGAAATTGCCGTGCGCGGTCTTGCCGAACTGACGGAAAAGGATATTCTGGCATTGGCGGGAGTGAAACCCGACCAAAATCTGCTGGCTATTAACACCGCCGTGCTGGAACGGAAAATATCCGTTAATCCCTGGGTGGAAAAAGCTTATGTCGGGCGGGAGCTTCCCGACAGGCTGGTGCTGGAAGTAAAGGAGAGGAAGCCTCTGGCGCTGGTTAAACAGGCCGGTGATTTTTATCTGATTGATAAAGCGGGAGTTGTATTTAAAAAGATGGGCCGAAGCGACGAGGCTGATTTGCCGGTTATCACCGGGGCCAGTTGGAAGGGTAAGACGCCTTCCCGTTTTCTGCCCGGTGCGCTGAGCCTGATTACGAAATTGTCGGGTTCGGGCCAATACGCATATCTGGGGGCGATTTCCGAAATTAATATAAATGATATGTTTGGCTTGTCGCTGCTGACGGATTCAGGTCTGCATTTAAAACTCGGAGTTGACAATTTTGAAGATAAATTAACGCAGGTCAAAGTTGTTATGGAAGATATGGAGAAGCGGGGATTGGGCGGCAGTTATTTATCAATTGATTTGTGCGACACGGAAAAGATTACCGTCCAGCGTAAAAATGCGGTTGGCCGGAATCCGCAGGGCGTCAAAAGCAGGAAATACAAAACCTGAAAAACGAAACTACAGGGTTTATATTTGGAATTAAAACAAGGGAGTGAGGATGATGGGGAAGAGAAGCAATGTGCTGGTTGGCCTGGATATCGGGACGACAAAAACCGCTGCCATAGTCGGCGAAGTGACGGAAACCGGCGTTGATATAATCGGTATCGGAACATCACCGGCCAAGGAATTGCGCAAAGGAGTCGTCGTTAACATTGAAAGTGCGGTGGAAGCTATCAAGAAGGCGGTGGAAGAAGCGGAGCATATGTCCGGCTGCCGAATTAATTCCGCCTTTGTCGGCATAGCCGGCAGCCACATCAAGGGGCAGAACTCGCTGGGCATTGTCGCCATCAAGGGCCGGGAAGTGGACAGTGATGACGTGCAGCGGGCGGTGGAGGCATCCAAAGCAGTGGCCATTCCGGTGGACAGGGAAATATTGCACGCTCTGGCGCAAAGCTTCATCGTGGACGGCCAGGACGGCATTCGCGACCCGGTTGGCATGTCCGGGGTGCGTCTGGAAGCAAAAGTACACATTGTCACCGGTGCGGCGGCCTCCATTCAGAATGTGGTGAAATCAGTCAACCGCGTAGGACTGGATATTGATGATATTGTTCTCGAACAACTGGCTGCCAGTGAAGCAGTCTTGAGCAAGGATGAAAAGGATCTGGGAGTGGCGCTGATTGATATCGGCGGCTCCAACACGGGCATTGCCATCTTTTCGGAAGGAAGCATCAAGCACACCGCCATTTTGCCTGTCGGCGGCAATTATCTGACATCGGATATCGCTCAGGGCCTCCGCACCCCGTTTAACGAAGCAGAAAAAATCAAAATCAAGCACGGCTGCGCTCTGACGGCTCTGATTCCGAAGGAAGACGTGATTGAAGTGCCCAGCGTCGGCGGGCGCGATGCGCGGGAAGTATCGCGGCAGATACTGGGAAGAATTATTGAACCGCGGATGGAGGAAATACTGAGCCTGGTTTCCAAGGAAATTGTCCGTTCCGGCTTCGAGGATTTGCTGGCGGCGGGAATCGTCCTGACGGGTGGCACCGCGCTTTTGCCCGGCATCAACGATCTGGCGGAAAAAGTATTTGATATGCCCGTACGCAAGGGCAGCCCGATCGGCATCGGCGGGCTGACGGATGTGGTCAATTCACCGGCTTTTGCCACCGGAGTAGGCCTGATTGTTTACGGCAGCAAACAAATAGCCGGCGATTCCTTCCACAGGAAAACCGGTGGAGCATTGAACAGCATGATAAAAATAATAAAAAAATGGTTTTTTGAATTCTTTTGAAAGGAAGGAGTCTTATGTTTGAACTAACGGAAGTGTGTTGCGACAATTCGGCAAAAATCAGGGTAATAGGGGTTGGCGGCGGCGGCGGCAACGCCGTCAATACGATGATTTCCTGCTCGCTGCGGGGAGTGGACTTTCTGATTGCGAATACGGACGCTCAGGCTCTGGGAGCATCCATTTCGCCGGTCAGAATTCAAATCGGCAGCGAAGTGACCAAGGGATTGGGCGCCGGTTCCAATCCGGAAATCGGCAAACAATCGGCACTGGAATCGCGTGATGAAATAAAAAAATATCTGGAGGGTTCCGATATGATTTTCGTCACGGCGGGACTGGGGGGAGGCACGGGGACCGGAGCGGCTCCGGTCATTGCGCAAATCGCCCGCGAATGCGGGGCGCTGACAGTGGCCGTTGTGACCAAACCTTTTCAGTTCGAAGGCAAGAAGAGAAATATGCAGGCGGAAGACGGCATCGAGCAGCTGCGCGATGTTGTTGATACGCTGATTGTTGTTCCCAATCAACGCCTCCTCTCTCTGGGAGGCCGCAACCTTTCGCTGCTGGAGGCCTTCAAGAAAGCCGATGATATTCTTCATCAGGCGGTAAAGGGTATTTCCGATTTGATTATGATTCCGGGATTGATAAATCTTGATTTTGCGGATGTGAAAAATGTCATGAGCTCAATGGGCATGGCCCTGATGGGAACCGGTGTCGCTACCGGCGAAAATCGCGCAGTGGAAGCGGCGCAGCGGGCGATATCCTCACCGCTTTTGGAAGATAATACCATTCAGGGCGCGCACGGCGTGCTTTTGAATATCACCGGCGGCCCGGATATGAGTCTTTATGAAATAAATGAAGCTTCATCGCTTATTCAGGCGGAAGCTCACGAAGACGCCAATATCATTTTCGGCACGGTGATTGACGAAAATATGAAGGATGAAATCAGGATTACCGTTATTGCCACCGGTTTTGATAACGATTTCATGAAGAAAAAGCAGGCACCGGCCAACGTCACCCATTTGGGCAAGTTCCGTCGGGAAGATCTGTCAACTCCCGCTTATATCAGACAGGCCAAAACGCGGGATGCCGCTGATATCGTAACCATGGGAATCAGCGACGAGACGGATAATCTGGATTTCGAAATTCCGACATATCAGCGCAGGCAGGCTGATTAAGGCCGGCAAGTTCGTGGCCCGGATATCTTTGCCGCAACAAGAAGGAAAGGCCATGATTAAGAGATGAACTGGAAGCTGAAAAAAAAATACGCGTCCCTTGGCGATGAGGAAAAGGGACGAATAAAAAAAGTCTGGGGCGCTCATTATGCCGCAGTTCTTGCCTATCCCAATTATTACCGGATCGGCATGACTAACCTCGGATTTCAGAGCGTTTATAAAATATTTAACGATCAACCTTCCTTTCTTTGCGAAAGAGTATTTCTGCCGGAGCCGGGTGAAAAAGCCGAATTCACCGGTCCGGCAGAGCTCTTGAGCCTGGAGAATCAAAAGCCGGTTAATGAATTTGCAATACTGGCTTTTTCCCTGTCCTTTGAAAATGATTATCCCCATGTTTTAGAATTGCTGGAATTGGCGGGCATTCCGCTTTTGTCCGCCGAACGTGACATCCGTCAACCGCTGGTTATCGGCGGCGGTATCGCGGCTACGCTGAATCCCGAACCGCTGGCTGATTTTTTTGATTTATTCATCCTGGGTGAGGCTGAAGAATCACTGCCGATATTTACCCGTATTTATGAAGATGCCTGCCGCGCCAGTCTTGGCCGCAGGGATATGCTGATTAGAACGCAGAAAGAGCTGCCGCAAGCTTATGTTCCTTCTCTCTACAAAATTAAATATACGGCGGAAAGCAGAATTGAAAAAATCGGAGCCGTTTTGCCCGGTTTGCCGCGAAAAATAAAAATTAATCCGATTAAAAATATCAATGCTTTTTCCACCGGGGAGGTAATCAGTGCGCCCCGGACGGAAATGGCTGATATGTATCTGCTTGAAGTCAACCGCGGCTGCCCGCGCCGCTGCCGTTTTTGTGCTGCCGGTTTTGTCTATCAACCGGCTCGTTTTCGCAGCTATGAACAGATTGCGGCGTCAGTTGACAGAGGATTGCAGATAAAAAAGAAAATCGGTCTGGTGGGAACGGCTGTATCCGATCATCCGGAACTGAAAAAAATATGTGAATATATCCTGACGAAAAATGGCCGGGCCGGAATCGGTTCCCTGCGGGTTGATCAAATTGATGAAAACATTTCCGGTCTGCTAAGGGCCAATGGCATTGAAACAGTGGCGCTGGCGCCGGAAGCGGGCAGCCAGCGTCTGCGGGATCTGCTGCGTAAGGGGATTAGTGAAGATGACATTATGCGGGCGGCTGAGCTGCTCATAGAAAATGAAATACATAATTTGCGGTTATACTTCATGATCGGTCTGCCATCGGAAGAAGAAGAGGACATTGATGCCATCATTAATCTGGCGAGAAAAATCCAGCACAATGCTTTGCAACATTCTCACGGGAAACGGAAATTCCGGAGCATCACACTGAGCATCAACCAGTTTATTCCCAAACCGGCAACGCCGCTGCAATGGTGTGCGCTGGCTGACGTTAATTCCGTTGGTAAAAAAATCAGAAAAATTGTCGCTGCTTTCGGCCGCGAAAAACAATTCCGGGTTATCCATGATGTGCCGAAATGGAATTATGTGCAGGCGCTGCTTTCCCTGGGAGACCGTCGCGTCGGGGAAATTCTGCTGGCCGTCCATAATCTTCAGGGCAACTGGTCGCAGGCGCTGAAAGAGGTGAATGTCAATGCTGATTTTTATGTTTATCGCGAAAAAAAGCTCGATGAAATCCTGCCCTGGGATATTATTAAAACAGAGGTGGCAAAAGAAAAACTGGTAAAGGAATACCAAAAAGTCCATAAGGAAATTAGCTTATCATTCAAACCGACTTTGTGATAATATGCTGCAACTAAAAAAATTAATAAGGAACGATTATGCATCAGATAATATGGAAAGAAGAATTCTTGACCGGCGTCGAAGAAATTGACCGGCAGCATCAGGAATTTGTCAAACTTATTAACCGGCTCAACATAATTCAGGGCTACGGAGATAAGGGCAATTATGCGCTGCGGCTGATGGACGAGGTTGGCAAATATGCAGAATATCACTTTGCCAGCGAAGAGAATATCATGTATCTGACAGAACATCCCCATCTGGATGATCAGCAAAAAATGCATAAAGCGCTGATTTTGAAGTACCGGCAGTGGACGGAGAGTTACAAAAATCACAAAGCGGAAATTGAGGACATTATCAGGTTTCTGGAAGGGTGGTTTACTGAGCATACCATCAATCAGGATAAAAAAATCGGCGTGTTTGTGAAAAAGAAATAGTCGTTTCGACGAATTACATAATACCGCAGCGGAAAAGAATAAGAAAATATGTTTTTATACTGGCAAATTCAATGGAGGCGGAATCATGGCGAGAAAATGTCTTGTGTCGTTGCTGGTAATCTGGATAAGTTTTTCGCTTTTGGCAGCAGACAGAATCCAGGCTGATGAAAAGAAGAGTCGTCCCGATTATAAAAACGCTATAACAACCTCCAGAGAAATTATCTGGAATGCAATAACCTCCGGAAAGGGCAGCGGCGCAACAATTGCGATAATGGATCAGGGTGAGATTGTCTACTCGGAAGGCATCGGAGTTGCAGACCGCTCGACGAACAGACAGGTAGACAAGGATACCCGTTTCAATATCGGTTCATCGAGCAAGATGTTTGTCGCCGTGGCAGTCATGCTGCTCGTTGATGAAGGGAAGGTTGCGCTGGATGAAAGCGTAATCAAATATGTTCCTGAGTTCAGAATGAAAGATGAACGCTATAAGAAAATCACTGTCCGGATGCTCTTCAATCATTCCTCCGGCCTGCCCGGATCATCTTTTGATTTTGGTTTCAAACCCGATACGCAAGCGCACAAGATTCTGCTTGATACACTGAAAGACTCTCGCCTCAAGCATGATCCGGGAGCCATGTCTATTTACTGCAACGACGGTTTCACCCTTGCGGAAATTATTGTGGAGAGAATGTCGGGTAAAAAGTATATTGACTTCCTGACGGAGCGGGTTTTTCAGCCACTGGGAATGAAGAACTCATCTGCCAGTTTGGGCGATATAAGCGAAACGAACGTAGCCGAATATTATGATCCGAAAACCGGCAGGAAATACCCCCGTCAGGTTGTTCCTGTATTGGGTGCCGGAGGATTGGCATCCACTGCCGAGGATTTATGCCGTTTCGGTGACAGCTTTTCCCTTAAGGGGAAGAAGATTCTTTCTGACGCGTCCATAAAGGAGATTCTTAAGGCACAGCCGACCCGGTTTTCGGACAAGCTGAGAGATACTCAGATATTCGGCCAGTTCGCCTGGGAATATTCAAATATAACCGATTATCAAAAAAAGGGAATTCAAGTGCTGAGCAAAGGCGGCAACACGGGCTTTTACAACGCTAACCTGCAGATAGTTCCCCAGGAGAGGATTGCCATTGGTTTCAGCATATCCGGAAATGCGGGCGGCGAGGCTGTGACACGTCCCATTCTCGATGCCCTCATGAAAGACAAGGGACTGATGGAAGAAAATAAAAAACCGGCAAAAAATCCTGTTGAACCCCAAACGATCCCGGCCGAACTTTTAAAAAATGCCGGATATTATATGGACGGAGATGGCGCCGTTAAGGTTGCCTTTGACAGGGGCAGGAAAGCCCTTACCATTTCCCGGATCATTGCCGGGAAAGCCGGGACGGAGAAAGCGGGTTTGTCTAAAAGTTTTGTCTACCATGACGGATACTTCTATAATTATGACGAAGGCCTTCAGTATTATTTTGTCACGGTTGACGGAAAAGCTTTTATCGCAGCACACGGATTTCGCACTTATGAGTTCGGTACTCTGGCTTATCAAAAGATTGAAACAATAAAAAAGCCGGTGCGGCTCAGGGAGAACTTACATGGAAAATTCTGGCTTTTGAGAAACGCACAGCCGTACACTCAGGGGCCTGTTACACCCTTATCATCTCTGATCCACAAATCATTACCGGGATACGTTGAATTTGTGGGAATAAAAAAAATTGAGAAAGATGACTTTGCCGGTATTGCGGCAACTGCGTTCCGTGATCAGTCCGAGCTGTTTCTTTTTTCCCGGAAAGGAGTAACGTGGGCAAGGGTGGCCAATTATCTTTTTTCAATTGCCGATGGCTTTCCCCATGTCAGAAGCGGTGTCACCAGCGTCAAAATTGGCGATGAGAATTATAACGAATGGCTTAAAGTAGATAAAGGCATGCTGATAAGCTTCGAAAAGCCGGAAGATGGCAGGATCATTCTTTCAACTCCGGAGGCAGTCCTTTTTGACAGCGTTCTCGATTCCGGTGCAATCTACGCTCCTGCAGGAAGTTATATATTCTTTGCCGGAACCGCAGGCGACACGTTCCAAGTCTACGCAAAATGAACGACCCCGCAGCAGCAGCCGGGTATCCAAAGGAAACTTCGCCCCAACAGGCGGGGAATTATACCCCTATTTATTCCACTCAGCTGGAAGAAATTATCTGCGCATGATTATTGTCGTGTTTTAATTCTTCATCAGCGACTGACCGGCAGCGTCAGAACAGGAGAAGCAGTTGTCGGCAGATCACCGGATTGCAGAGAAAATATGGAGCTTAGCACCATAAAGAAGATCTTGGATTTTACATCCTGGTCGTCAATATAGAACCACCTGTTGCGATAAGGCACGGCAACAAAAGCGCTTGCCGGCTGCGTCAATTGACTCTTGATCCTGACAAGGCCGGTATGAAGCCCATTGCGGGACGCCACTTTTTCGGCCGGAGTTTTGAATGGAATTGAAACTTTGTCCGATTGAACATCGTTTGATAAATCTACATGTAAGCCCATATCATAAATCATCTGCTGGTAGCTTTTCATTTTTATAAAAATGCTGCGGCATTTCGTTTTCTCTCCTTCACAAGGCAGGAAGTCACGTACTGACGAAAGGTTAACAACCGATACCAGGCGGTCGTCTTGCGATGATATCCTTTCCATCCGGAAAGCTAAAAGATTTTCCATCTCGTCTGCTTCTTTTTTGTCCAGGTAGCGCAACTGCATGGTCAGGCAGCCGGAACATCCTTCATTTTTTTTAATTTCCAGATCGCCCCGCATATGCATTTTACCCATCATTTGAGCGAGATCGAGGAATTTTGAGTAGGATTCCGCACTGTTTTCATCATTAATACCATAATTGCCGATGTTTCCAATCTGAATAACAGTCAACCAAATCAAGGCCTCGAGACTATAACCGGTGCGCACCAGTGTTAGAAAACGGTCAAGATGGAGCTCGGACTGAAGTTGCCTGACCATTTTTTCTCCCTGTAACGGTGAATAAGTAATGGTCGGATTCTCCGAAAACCCGGCGCCCAGGCTGGGCGTGATAAAATTAAGGTATGATTGATTTTGAGCCCTTTCAAAGACTGTGCCTGTTAAACCTACTTGTGAGGTGTAACCGAATGAAGAAGAAATTGATCCGACCTGCAGAAAGAAAAGCGGTTCGACATATCTCGCCCGGACAATATTCACAAGCAGTTCTTCGTTATTGCTTCTTTGAACACTTACATTATAATCTAACCGGTTCCCTTTCATTACCTGCGGGCCCAGAGAACAACCTGTTAAGATGACTATAAAAAAGGCTGCCAACATCCGACATTTTCCCGCTTTCATAATTTCACGCATCATCAGATACCTCAATGTCTTTAAGACAGGCGATATTTATTAAGAATTCATTATTTTTATTGTCTTAATTTCCCTCACAATACATTCACGTTTGCGGTATTGTGGAAAAGCAGATAGTATTTACCAACGGAAAGCATTATTCTTTTTTCTCCTCTTCCCGTTTCAATCTGTTTGAAGTTACTGTCGTAAATTCTCCAGCAGCCTCTGGTGGCGCCCGGTGTGATGAATACCGCTTTCCCGCTTACGGCTTCGAGTAAACGCCATTCCGAATGGCCTGTGGCGTTGATGACGATTTTATTGTTGCCGGCATGTAACATCTGTATTGTCTCCAAAGGACAAAAAGTATAACTGCCCAGGCGGAGCCATTCCTCACCGGCGCGGATTTCTGTGACAACATCATTAATATCCCTGCCACTCAACTGCGGAATCAACAACATCATTGCAGCCCGGGAATCACTGAAAAAAGGATTCACAATCTGAAATCCGCCCCAGTCGGTGATAAGCAGGTTATCAACGGCATGTAACTGCATCAGTGGTGAAGCCCACTTGTCTGAAAAATCAGGGTGTTCATTGGTCAGCAGCCATTTTTTCCCCAGGCGATTTCTCCAGACAACCGGTAAAACCCCCGCAGCGGCCACTCTTTGTCCGTAAATAAGATTCTCCTGATAATGGCCGTACCCTTTAGCGGAACGAACAACGAGGTATTGTCGGTCCCCGGCTTCTTTAAACGAAAAAGATCCTGCAGGATTGGCATTGCCGGTAAACCAACCGTCATCCCGGAGCTTAAGCCCGGTCATCCAATCTTTCCAGCCTTTCATACCTGCATCATATCTGGCGATGTTCAAAGAATTGTCAGGGCCTCTCCGTATCCTCATAAAAGTGTTATAATTCGCATAATAACCGCTGACAAAATCAAGCAACTCCCCTTTTGGCGTTTTTTCCGCGCGAGGCGATAGTTTCAACGGGTCAGGCATCGCCGTAATTTGTCCCTTTTCCGCAAGCGCCCTCAACAATATCCTCTCCGCAATAACAGTCGCGCTGCTGGAGCTCATACTGCCGGAAGCGCCAATGACAAAAACCGCCAATTTTTCCGCCGGTGCGATAATCAATACAGATCCGTATAAGGGAACATCTCCTCCCTTTTGCCAGCCGGTCACACCGACAACGCCCAGTCCGGGCTGATGCACCGTATCCCAGCCAAGACCATAGCTGCTTCCTTCTGACTTTACCGGATTA
>JAKLDS010000003.1 GCA_022703375.1 Deltaproteobacteria bacterium
CCAGGCCATAAGCAACGTCGGCGATTAAATTGCCCAGCAGTGTTAAAATCGCGCCGATGAGCAAAATGCCCATGACCGTCGGATAATCTCTGGCCATCACCGCCATGTAAAAAAGCTGTCCCATGCCCGGAATGGCAAAAATTGTTTCGAAGATAACGCTGCCGCCGATCAGCCCGGGAAGGGAAAGACCCAGTATTGTGATAACCGGCAGCAAGGCATTCTTCAAAGCGTGTTTGTAAATGACGTCGTGTTCACTCAAACCCTTGGCGCGAGCTGTCATTATGTAATCCTGGCGGATAACTTCCAGCATGTTGGCGCGCATATAGCGGGAAAGCCCGGCCAGGCCGCCAAAGGCCGAAACAAACACCGGCAGAATCAAATGCTTGGCCAGGTCCCATAATTGCTGCCAGCCGGTCAAATATTCATAATTCAGGGAACGCAAACCGGAGATAGGCAATAAGCCCAGATGAATGCCGAAAAAAATCATCAGCAGGAGAGCCACCCAGAAAGTGGGGATGGCAAAACCGATAAAAACAAAAACCCCGGTGATTTTATCGAAGAAGGAATCCTGGCGGACGGCGGAAAGCACGCCAAGGGGGATGGCAAAGGCAATTATCAGAACCAGCGACAGCACTTCCAGAACAATCGTTATCGGCAGGCGTTCCATGATTTTTGCCGTGACCGGCCGGCGGTCGGAAGAATAGGAAAGACCCAGATCGCCGCGGCTCAGTTTTTTCAGCCAGGAGAAATACTGAATATGGACAGGTTTATCCAGTTCATACAGGGCCTTGAGGCGCTCCTTCATTTCCAGGGATGATTTCGGATTCATCTGCGTCTGCAAATCCGTGGGCAGCCCGGGAGCCAGCCGCATGACAAAGAAACAGATTATCGTAATTCCCAGCAAAAGCGGAATCATAAAAAGGATTCTTTTGATAATATATTTCAGCAATTTTCCCCTGTCACCTTCAGTCTTCAGTTATTCCCTCAAGTAGTCCCATGGCGGCGATGTTTGCCACCGACTGCAAAAGATCATCTGCCGCGTGCGCTTCGAGCGTTATGACCGGCCTTATTTTTTTTTCTTTTAAGAAATGAAAAAGCTGCGCAAAAGGAAAAATGCCGTTGCCCACCGGCAGATGTTCGTCGGCCTTGCCGTAGTTGTCATGCAGGTGCAACTGGCCGACATATTTGCCCAGTTCGGCAAGCCAGATATCCAGCGCCGTTGCGGCAAAGACATTAAAGTGCCCGGTATCGAAACAAAAGCAAAGCCGCTCCGAAGGGAGCATTTCCAAGAGCCTTCTCAGGATAGTCGGCTCTTTCTCATAGGTGTTTTCCAGCGCGATTACCGTGTTGGCCGCGGCTGCCATATCCAGCAATTCGCGCCAGGTAGCCGCGCTGTTTTGCAGCCAGAGCTCATCACAGGATACATAATAGCGGTGGTCAAACGAAGGGTGGCAGACAATCCGCAGCGGATGAAAAATAAAAGCCAGCTCAAAAGCCTGTCTGATTCTGTTTAAGCTTGCCTCGCGAATTCTTTTATCCAGCGCTCCGGGACGCAGGTCCATAAAAGGGGCATGAAAAGTGACTTTCAATCCGGCATCTTGGAGCGTTGCCGCAATCTTTACGCAATCACCTTTATCAAGATTATCCAGTGCCGAATGATTGAAATAAATTTCCGGATTAATTTCTTTCTGCAATATTAAATCCAGATAAGAAGGCAGCATTTCATAAGGCATGTGGGCGTGCACTTTTTTTAAGATTCTTTGCATATCAGCCTTTTAATTTTTATGGTTAATTCAGGTAGTTCACCTACCATAGCAGGTCTTTTTTGACAACAGCCAAAACCGGCGGCTGCGGAGAAAAGAGTTTCGAACAACTCCCTCATTGTCAATTGCCGCTATTTATGGCATAAAAAGAAAGGCCAGCGGCGTTATCTTCATTTAAACGCCGACCGCCGTTAATCATAATATCCAGACCAGGGAGGTTTTGCTTGCCGGCCAAGAAAAATGAATCAGAGCGCCGCCTGATTTTGTGCATCAACGCGACTTTGCAGAAAAAGGCGAAAAATATTGTTGCCATCAATGTCAAAGAAATTTCTTCCTTCACCGATTATATGCTGATTTGCAGCGGCGATTCCGACAGGCAGGTCCGGGCGATTTCATCCGCCATTCAGGGATATATGAAAAAGGCCGGCATTTTGCCGCTGGGGGTGGAAGGAGAAACAGCAGGCCAGTGGATTTTGCTGGATTACGACGACGTCGTGATTTCTGTCTTTCAGGAGCAGGCCAGAGCTTTTTATGATATCGAGAATTTATGGGACGCTCCGCGCATGCAGATAGACGAGACTGCCACGGAGGTGAACAAGCTCAATAAGGCGATGCGTTAACAGGCTTCGGAAATGTAATCAGCTGAAGTTTGCCGGGCTTGCTTTGGGGCTGATACCCGTGATTAAACAATTTTTTGCGGCCATCGGCGATGTTGTTTTTCCGCCGCGGTGTCCGGGATGCTCGGATATAATGCGCGGGCAATCAGCGGACATATTTTGCCCGGAATGCCGGAGGCTGATTAAATTCATAAACGACAGCCTCTGCCCTGTCTGCGGCAGGCCTTTTTTTGACTCGGCTGCGCCTGACCACATTTGTGGCGATTGCCTGAAGCGGCAGCCGCATTTTAAAATTGCGCGCAGCATGGCCAGCTTCGAGACAATTATCATGGAGGCAGTCCATCAGTTCAAGTACGGTCATAAATTAGCTGTCGGCGAAGCGCTGGGCACTCTGATGGCAAATTTTTCTTTTCCGCGTTTTGATTATCAAGGCTATGATTTGGTGCTGCCGGTGCCTTTGCATATTAGCAAGCTGCGGGACCGCGGTTTTAACCAGTCGCTCCTGCTGGCGCGGCAATTGGCGAATAAATGGATGATTCCTCTTGACTTTTCGCTGCTTAAAAGGCAGAAATCCACGCTGTCGCAAACGGGGCTCAATAAGAAGGAACGGGAAGAAAATATCCGGGGAGCGTTTGCCGTGAGTGAGAAGAAGAAAGCGACCGGTAAAAAGATTATTCTGGTTGATGATGTTTACACGACGGGAGCTACCCTCAATGAATGCGCGAAAACTCTGAGGAAAGCCGGGGCAGGGGAAGTAGCTGTCTTGACTCTGGCCAGAGTTGTTCAAGGCCAAGCGCAGCATAATTAACCAAACGGAGTGAAAATGCAAAAGATATTAAACCGGCAGGATTTAAAAATTGAACTGGATAAACTGCGCGCTCGGGGCAAAAAAATAGCTTTTACCAACGGTTGCTTTGATATTCTGCATGTCGGCCATGTCCGTTATCTAAGGGAGGCCGGAAAAACGGCTGATGTCCTGGTGCTGGCTCTCAACAGCGATTCTTCCGTCCGGGAAATCAAAGGGGAAAAAAGGCCGATTGTCCCGGAAGAAGAGCGGGCGGAAGTGTTGGCTTCATTTGAATTTATCAATTATATTACCATTTTCAGCGAGCAGACGCCGCTGGAGTTAATTAATTATCTTCAGCCGGACATTCTGATAAAAGGCGGCGACTGGCCGGAAGAAAAAGTGGTAGGCAGAAACGAAGTGAAAAAGTGGGGTGGCCGGGTTGTTATCGTTCCCGAAATTGCCGGAAAATCAACGACAAATATTGTGGAAAAAATAAAAAAAACTTATTGTTAATAAATATTTGAACTATGGCAGCGTGCCTGAAATTTTTCTCTTTACAAAAAAAAATCATTATGTCATAGAGGCTACAAACAGCTATATGAAGGAGAGGGTTGCCTTGGAAAAACAAACGCACATGAAACCGGAGAAACTGGAAGCTTTCAGAGCAATGCTGACTTCCAAAATCAATGAATTGCTTGACGAAGCAGGTAAAACCGTTACGGATATGACCAACGGGAAAGAAAACTTCCCCGATCCCAATGACAGAGCATCTCTTGAATCCGACAGAAATTTTGAATTGCGTATCCGCGATCGGGAACGTAAACTTATCATGAAAATGCAGGAAGCCATCAAAAGGATTGACGATGGAACTTTTGGCATTTGTGAAGTCTGCAGCGGCCCGATTTCCGAGAAAAGATTGACGGCGCGGCCGGTCACCACACTTTGCATTGATTGTAAAACCAAACAGGAAAAAATAGAAAAGCTGAAAGGCGAATAAATTTCAGCTACCAGCCGCTTCTTCCGGCAGTTGCTTTTCTCCAGATAATTCTTGCTGATATTTCTGATGCCGTTTCGGCGATTAATATTGTGATGATTGATGTATCGTCTTCGCCCTGATTCAGGATAAATCTGAATCGGGGCGAAGACTTTTAGGGTGGAACAAGAATTTATTGTGAAACTCCAATTCCGTGTGCGCAGCACTAAGGGATTGGTAAGTTGAACAATCCCGCACAGCGGAGGGTATAATACCACGCAGCTTGCTGCGATTATGTTTCCAAAGCTTGCTTTGGGGCTTATACCCGTGGTTCTTTACTGATATCCAGTTGAAACCGGACAGGTCCGCGGTAACGGCCATTTTCGCCAAAGCGTTTATGTAAAGCGCATTCAGAATCCGGATGCGACCAGGAAGTAGCTATCGCCCCGTGACCTTTGGGGAATACGGTAACTTCGGCATCAACAAATTCCAGTGTTGCCAGAGCCGCATCCTTATCAACTAAATCATCGCCCTGGGCATAACAGAGCAGCCATTTTATTTTCTTGTCTTTAATCCTTTTTACATTAAGTTCCTTCCCGAACAATTTGACAGGGAAGGTGCCGTCTTTCGTTATGGGAATCGTAAAGGAATCAAAACTCATTTGGGAAATAGCCACCGGCAAATCATTACGATCAAAAATCAGCCAGTGATTGAGCGCCGCCGCTGTTTTGTTAACCTTGAAATTTTCCACAGTATCGATAAAGGAAGCCAGTGACTGGTTGAAAGTAACGACAGGGGCTTCTCTCTCCATGCTTTTGAGCTTATAAACCCAACTCATGACCCGGCCATCTACGGTGGAGTGACCGCTGGGCATTATCTTTTCAGCATAAGCCAAATCGCGGAAACGTTCCGGCACATGAGCGAGATACTCAACAAGAGATTTGCTTTTTGTTCCGTCCATCGGAGATACACAGGAAATAAAAGCATCCACCAGGCCGTCCAGTTCGCCTGTCAGTATATTCAAAAGGCCGATAAAGCCTCCCTGGCAAAAGCCATTTAAGGTAACCATCTGGCCATGCTTTTTCTTTAGTAGTTCACAGAAATAACGGGTATCAAGCGCGTCATCTTCTCCCGTCATTATTTGCACTGCGGGAGTTGTGGCGACTTCCTTCATTATTCTGATATATGTCGGGATGCCCTGATCGGCATAAGCGTGGGCGTAACTTTTCTTTTCGTCAGGCAGGAAACCCAGAATATTTGCCCCCAATACATAGGGTGTAATAATGATTATCGGCTTCAACTTCTTGTTTACCTTGACGTTCTTATCCCGGGAAAAAACCTGATAGAGAATGAATCTGTCTGTTTCGCCTGCTATTTCATAACCGCCGTCGTCAAAATGAAATCCGAATTCGCTTTTTATGTCTCTGATAGCCTGTGGAAAAATATGAATCAGGTTTTTGGCCGCCTGCGCACTTTTGTAGGAAAAAGATTTGATATCCTCTCCTTCAACGTCAAAAGCAGAATTTATAAAAGCTGTAATAAATTTTTCCGTTTGTTTGACGTGGAAATCATGCAGGCTGGACATGGATGGTTTCGCCGCTTTTCCGGCAATTTGCATGCTGAATTTGAATAATTCATAATAATCCAGCATGGTCTGCAGGGCGCTTACTTCTTTGACTTTACTCTTCTCTCTATTGATAAACGAGTTGAGGGCTGTCCAAAAGGGAGACATGAATTCACTGTAATGAGTCATGAATCCCATCCAGTAATTTTGCTGAGCGGTTAACGAATGTAATGTAGTTTCAATGGCATCGGCGGGAATGCCTTTAATTTTTTGCTGATAATCAGAAAATAGCTCGTAGACATTGCTGCTGATATTCAATTCTTCTTGTTTTGCCTTATTTTCCATAAGCACCTACCTTTTGATTTTTGTGACCAAAACCACAGTATGATGCCGCATCATGATATGCACTAGATTAAGCCGGCCTATCCGGCCCCGAATATTCAGAGCCGGATAGATACGGCATGTAACAAAATTAATTATTTGATGGCGAAGGCAGCTTCGACTTTTTTAAAGCTTTCGTCAGCTGCTTTCTTTAAATCAGTGCGGCCCTTTTTGTAAGTATTAATCCAGTCAGCAACAGCCTTCTTTCCCTCTTCCGGGACAAGGGTGTTCTGTTTCATAAATGAGCTGACTACTTTCTCTGCCTGATCCTGTAAAACAATCATCGCCTCGAAAGAGTTATCAAACGCCGTCTTGTTAAAATCAATCATCTGCTTTGCAATCTGCTTCGGTTCCATTTCTTTTTCCTCCTTTTTATTTTTTACGGATTTCTCACCCGTATGTTTACGGCACCAGCTTGCGCCGCGCCGGTTTTGCCTTCATTAATTGCTGTTACTGATAAGTTGATATTTGTTGCTTATTTGCCTATATTATAGTTAATATTTTTCATTTGTCAAGAGAAAATTGTTGCAAGGCAACAATTTTATTTTTCTGTTCCAGCCGTAATGCAAAAATATAATAAACGTGTAATATCATATAATTAGTAAAACATATAATTAATAAACTTAATTATTATCAATAATATATTAATTTATTGTTGCAATACAGCAACGGGTTGTTTGCCAATAATACGGACAAATGAGAGGGCGGTTGAACGCGCTTGCCTTTATCCGTTTTTCATGTTTAATGAAAAAAATTGATAAAGAACATCTCAGTGGATTTTTGGTCGAAATGTTTGTTGAAATTGCGTTAAACATTCCTGCGGATAAGCTCTTCACCTATGAAGTGCCGGATAATCTGGTTGCGGAAATTGAAATCGGCAAACGCGTTTATGTGCCTTTCGGCCGCCGGAAGCAGACCGGTTTCATTACGGCGACAGTTTCCTCCTGTGAATTCACCGGAGTCAGACAGATTGCCGAAATCCTTGATGACGAACCGCTTTTCAGCGCCGCCGATCTGGCTTTTTATCAATGGGCGGCTGCCTATTTTTTGTACCCGCTGGGACGGACTCTGGCGGAAATCATGCCTGCCGGCTTGGGTAAAAAAGATTATCTCCGGATTACCCCCCTCTCAATGAACAATTCTGCCGTCGTCAATCCGGCGGCAAAAAAGCTGCTGGCTGTTATCGAACAGCATCCGCAGGGTATTAATCTGACAAGCTTAAAAAAAATATGCGGCAGCAGAAGCATTGCTAAATTGTTGTCTGACTTGTCCAAAGCCGGTTTAATCTCGCTGGAAGAAAAGGAAAAGAATCAACTGGGTGTGCGGCGGGAGAAAACAATTTGTCTGGCGGAACCTGAGGTAAAAGATGTCAGGTTGACAGCCAGGCAGGAAAATATTGTGGAGATTTTAAGAAAAACGGGGCTGATAACGATAAATGAGTTACGCAAATTTACCGACTTCTCCGATTCTGTTTTAAAGAGGCTGGAGGAAAAACGGATTATTGTCATATCCCGGCAGGAGAAAATCCGCAGGATAAATCCCGCCGAACCGCTGGGCGATAATCCAAAGGGCATAATTTTAAATGACGGACAGGAAAACGCCCTTAATAATATTTTAGCATGCCTCGCTGACCGCCGCTTCGCGCCGGTTCTGTTGCACGGCGTAACGGGCAGCGGCAAAACGGAAGTGTATTTAAAGGCAATAGCCGAGGCCATCAGGAATGGCGGCCAGGCGCTTTATCTTGTTCCGGAAATTGCTCTGACGCCGCAGCTGATTTCCCGCGTTCAGGGGCGTTTTGCCGCCGGGCAGATTGCCGTCCTCCACAGCGGCATTGCTGAAGCCGTCCGGTATGATCAGTGGCGGCAAATCAAACGCGGTCTGATTAAAGTGGTTATCGGCGCGAGATCCGCTCTTTTTGCGTCCTTGCCTGATTTGCGGTTGATTATTGTGGATGAAGAACATGATTCTTCTTACAAGCAGGATGAACGTTTATGTTACAATGCCCGCGATCTTGCGGTATTGCGGGCAAAACAGACAGGTGCCACGGTGATTTTAGGTTCGGCTACTCCGGGAATCATCTCTTATTTCAACGCGCAAAAGAAAAAATATCGTTACCTGCATTTGCCGCAGCGGGTCGGCGAAAAACCGTTGCCTGCCATTGAAATTGTGGATATGAAAACGTTGAAGGAAGAAAACGGCAAAGTGCCCCTGCTTTCCTGCTCTTTGCTTTCCGGTATCGGGACGGCTATTGCCCAAAAAGAACAGGTGCTGCTTTTTCTCAACAAACGTGGTTTCGATACTTTTCTGGTATGCGGAAATTGCGGCTATCAATTTAAGTGCCCCAATTGCGATGTTTCTCTGAAACACCACGCGGCGACCGGCGTCATTAAATGCCACTATTGCGACTATACGATTAAGGCACTGCCGCTGTGTCCCTCCTGCCGGAGTTCCCGCATCTTTAGCTACGGCGCCGGAACGCAGAAACTGGAAGCGGAAATAAAGCGGTTATTTCCGGCAGCCCGGGTGCGCCGGATGGATTCGGATACTACGTCAGGCAAGGGTGCGCAGGAAAAAATATTGCGGGAACTATGGCAGCGGGAAATTGATATTCTTGTGGGCACGCAGATGATAACCAAGGGACACGATTTTCCCTTTATCACGCTCGTCGGAGTTGTGGCTGCGGATACGGTTTTAAATATGCCTGATTTCCGCGCTGCGGAACGGGCTTTTCAACAGTTGACACAGGTTGCCGGTCGCGGCGGCCGTGGTGATTCTCCGGGCAGAGTCATTATCCAGACCTTCAATCCGCAGCATTATGCCCTGAAGCATGTGCAAAAAAATGATTATCAGTCTTTTTACGAAGAGGAAATTTCTTACCGGAAAGAACTTAAATATCCGCCGTCTGGCCGGATTATTAATCTGCGTTTATCTGCAACGAATAAGGATAAGCTGCTGGCGCAATCGGAAAAGCTGGGCAAAACGGCGAGAAAACTGGCCGCGCGACAGGGCAATGTTGTTGAAATAATCGGCCCCGCGCAGGCGCCCCTTGCCAAAATCAAAGGACGCTGGCGTCGGCAGATGCTGCTCAAAAGCGAAAGCATCAATGCTTTGCATCAATTGGCGCGGGAGCTGATTGCCTCAATGGAAAAGGGACCAGTGAAACTTACCGTTGATGTTGATGCGGAAAATTTCATGTAGATCAGGATGATGGTAAATACCACCAGCTGTTCCCTCACCTTATTTTTTCGCCGGCTGATGTGTAATGGCGGCTCGCGGTTTCCGGGCCGGTCCGGCGGCAGCCTTCTCCTGATAAAAACTCCCCGGCTCTGTTTCCCGGCGTGTACTGACAGCATGTGCATTTATGCCGCCTATTTGCTCCACCAGTTCGGCAACCACTCTCTTCATTTTATCCGCTTGTATTTTTAATGATTCGGTGGCGGAGGCTGATTGCTGTGCCGTGGCCGCATTCTGCTGAGTGACTCTGTCAATCTGGGCGACAGCCAGAGTCACTTGTCCTATTCCCTGGGCCTGTTCGTTGGAGGCCGCGGCAATTTCGTCAACTATCGTCGTGACTTTCGATGCTATCTGAGCATTTTTTGCAAAAGCTTCCTGGGTATTTTTGGTAAATTCATCGCTGTTTTTCACTGATTCAATTGTGCTTTCGATAAGTGTACTGGTTTCGCGGGCCGCTTCGGCCGCACGAATGGCCAGATTACGAACTTCATCAGCCACCACAGCAAAGCCGGCACCGGCTTCACCGGCCCGCGCCGCCTCGACGGCGGCATTCAAGGCCAGCAGATTGGTTTGAAAAGCAATCTCGTCTATTGTCCTGATAATCTTGCCGGTTTTTTCACTGGAAGCGGCCATTTCATTGATGGCTGTTACCATGGCGTCCATTTGTTCCTTCACATCAACAACTATTTTGCCGAAATTGGCCATCATATCTTTCGCTTCATTGGCGCGGTTGGCATTCTGTTTGGTCATGGCGGACATGCTTTCCAGAGAGGAAGAAGTCTCCTCAATAGAGGCGGCCTGTTCCAATGATCCTTCCGCCAGCGATTGTCCCGAAGAGGACAGCTCGGCCGAAGCATGGGCAACCTGCTGGGCGCTGTCATCCAGACCGGCCGCAAAATTGCCGATGGAATTAGCTATTGTTTTGCTCATAAAAGCAGCAATAACCCAGGCGATGACAAGGCTGCCGATTAAAACAAAGAGTAAGAGAATAATCATTTGCATGGTATTGGCGTTGGCGATTGCTTTGGAATGAAGAGCGACAATGGCCCCGGCCAGTTTGCCCTTATGAAAAATCGGTAAAACTCCCTGAAAGAATCCTTCCCCATAGCTGGTTTCAGTTAAATAAACGTGCTGCTTGGCGAGATTCCACTCTCCTGTCGGAGGTTTGATTTTTTTCGTATCCAGTTTTTTGTAGTCTTTAAGTTCTCCCACGCTGAAACGCCCGTCATCAACAAAGACATTGATGGCCACGCCGGTCAGCCTTACCATGTCGCTGACAAATAAGCTGTCCAGACGATAAATGGCTCTGACAAAGCCATACTGTTTTTCCTCGAATTTGCCCTCGATATTCTGCTGTTTATTGATAATGGGAATATTGGCAACCACGCATAAAAATCCGTCCAGGACTTGAAATTCATAATCGGATTTACCGGGAATGGCCCCCGCTTTTAAAGGCATCTTTACATCACCGGGAAGTTTATCCGTTTTTATCCAGGACTGCCAGAGATCGGCTTTCTGATTCTCCTGTTCGGCGATTATCTGATAAGCGGCATCCGGAAACCCGAAACAATATCCCAGATGAGTCGTTTTGCCGCGGGAAATAAAGGAAAGCAAATCTCCCTGCATGTCATAGATGCTTCCCCTCCACAGCATTTTATTATTGTATAATTTAGTGGCGATTGCTCTGTAAGAGTCACGCGCAACGGTATCGTCTTTATCTTTTTTATAGTCTTTAATAAAATCAATGTGCGAATACATGCCGACATTCATTTCATTAACCGACGCCAGCAGCCTCTGCTGACGGTTTTCCAGTTCTCCCCGCAGAATATTAATTGTTTTCTCTATTACTTTATTGGAAGCATCGCGATTTTGTTTATTAATTAAAAAAGACACTACTAATGTGGACACCAGCATAACAACAACGACGACGGCCATGGTCATAACAATGATTTTATTCTTCAGATTCATTTCTTATACTCACCTCATCATGATTTATTTTGTTCTGAGACTTCAAAAAAATCACAAAGCATTCTTCATGCTCTATTATCAACATTTCAGATAAAAAAACAAATTAATTATACTAATTATAAATATTATGCGGGGCAGTAATAATCCGTCGTTAGTAAATAATTATAATTACATTAATTTTATTTCCGGAGAAATTATTTTATTTTGCTGATATCGGCTTCTTTGCCGATGACGACCAGGACTTCTCCGTCTTTGACAATAAAGTCCGCCGGCGGCACCATATGGACGTTATCGGAAAGAACATCCCGCACGGCAATGACCTCGATATGATACCTGGCGCGCATCCCGATATCGCGGATTGTCTTGCCCAGAAAGCTCGTCGGCGGCGCAATTTCCGAGATGATGTAATTTTCGGAAAGCGGAATATAATCCATGACATTTGGTGAAATCAGGCTTTTGGCGACTTTTCTGGCGACATCCATTTCCGGAATGATGACATCTGTTGCCCCGACTTTCTCCAGAATCAGCTTATGTTCTTCATTCGGCGCCTTGACAATAATATTTTTTATTTTCATCTGTTTTAAATGCAGCGTAATTAGCGTGCTCGCAGCCAGATCTTCGCCGAAGGAGATAATACAAATATCATCCTGCTGAATACCGATTTCCTCCATAACATCCTTATCCGTGCCGTCGGCCAGAATTGCTTTTGAGGAGTAGTCTTTTATCCGCTGGATGGCGTCTTTATTCTTATCAATCGCAATAATCTCAAAGCCGTTTTCAAACAGCGTCCGGGCGATATGATGGCCGAAAATTCCCAATCCGATGACAACAGCCCTTTTCATAATTTCCTCCTGATGTTTTTAAAACCAAATTATAGACAACCTTGCAAAATGCTCCAGAGACAAGGCGCGCAAAGCCCGAGAAGTGAGGCGTACTTTTGGCGTACGCCGCAACGAATAGGGGTGAAGCGCAACGCAGTATCTGGGCTTTTTCCAAGGTTGCTAACCGACCATGATTGTTTCCTCAGCATACGTCAACCCCTTCTTCCTTGATGAGTACCAGGCAAATGCCAGGGTCAGCGGCCCGACGCGGCCGGCAAACATCATAAATATAATTGCATATTTCTGAACATCACTGAGGCTTGATGTAACCCCCATGGAAAGTCCCACTGTGCCGAAAGCGGAAACTGTCTCAAATAAATACTGAACAAAATTTTGCCGGCTGGCCATTGACGAAGGATCTCTGCCGCCAAAAAGCAGGAGGATGGAAGTTACAAGACAAATAAAAAAGGCGGCGGTAAAAATGATATAAATAGTCTTTTCCGTTGTTTCCGCGGGAATAGTGCGATTTGCTATATTGACGTTTTCGTTGCCCCTGATGCGATTGTAAATGATAAGTAAGAGCAGAGCGAAGCTTGTTGTTTTGATGCCGCCGCCGGTGGAGCCCGGTGATGCTCCGATAAACATCAGCATCATGATAACCAGAATGGTGGAGTTAGTCAAAGCACCGATATCAACAGTGTTGAATCCCGTGGTGCGTGCCGTGACGGATTGAAAAAACGACGACAGAAGGGATGTCTTAAAGTCAGCACCCTTCAGAACATTATTTATTTCCGTAAAATAAAACGAAGCAGCGCCGGTCAGTATCAGGAAAATTGTTGTAAACAAAACAATTCGCGTATGAATGGATAGTTTTTTTTGCCGGCCGCGCCATCTGTCCAGCACTTCATGGATTACAATGAAACCGATGCCGCCCAGAACAATCAGCCCGATGACTATAATATTGACGGCGATATCGCTCTGGTAAGAGGCCAGACTGGTGGAGAAAAGAGAGAAGCCGGCATTGTTAAAAGCTGAAATGGCATGGAATAAGGCATTATAAAAAGCCCGACCCGCCGGGAAATCAATAATAAACCGGCAAAACAGCAATAGCGTCCCGACGGCTTCAATGATCAGGGAATAACGGACGACCCTCAGAAGAATTGAATAAAAATCGCGCCGGGGCGTGTGCAGAAAAGTAGACTGGGCGAGTTCACGGCCTTTGAAGGAAACTCCTCTACCCATTAAAGCAAACAGGATAATGGAAAAGGTAATGATTCCCAGGCCACCGGCCTGAAAAAGTCCCATGATGATAAGTTGTCCGGCCAGCGTCAGTTCCGTTCCGATATCAACAGGACTCAGTCCGGTTATACAGACCGACGAAGTCGCAAGAAAAAGCGCGTCAACAAAGTGTAAATCAAATTTATCCGAGGAAAACGGCATCCATAAAAGCAGCGTACCCACGGCAATAAAGACGGCAAAACTCAGCACAAATATTCTTGCCGGCGTCAGGTGGCGGGAAAAAAAAGTTATTAAGATTAAATAAAGCTTCTTCATAAGAGGCTCCGTCCCGCAGCTTCAATTGAGCTTCAGGAAGGCTTTTCCTGCTTGCGGCTGATAATCATTTCCCAGATCATTAATGCCGCGCCGATGGAAATTGCTGAATCCGCCACATTGAAAGCCGGCCAGTGCCAGGCGCCGGCATAAACATCCAGAAAATCAATAACGGAGCCGAAACGCAGCCGGTCAATGACATTGCCGACGGCGCCGGCGAAAATTAAAGACAGCGATGTCACAATCAGCAGGCTTTCCGGTTTGCTTTTGACCAGATAATAAATAATCAGGACTACAGCCAGCGCGGTGACTGAGAAGAAGAAAACCGAGCGGAATGCCGCCGGGGCATCGGCCAGGAAACTGAAAGCCGCGCCGGGGTTCATGACATAAACAAGATTGAAAAAACCGTTAATTACACTGCGTGATTCATGCAGGGTAAAATTTGCCATAATTGCCGCTTTGGTTATTTGATCAAGCGCGATAATTACCGCTGCGCCTGTCAGGAATACTATGATATTTCGCTTCACGTTAATCTCCGGAAAATAATTCTACAGGTTCGTCACACAACGGCCGCAAACAGTAGGATGAGCTTTATCGGTTCCCACCGATTCCGAATAAATCCAGCAGCGTTCGCATTTGACGCCTCTGGCTTTTTCCACGCCGACCGTCAGGCCCTTGATTTCCTCGCTGCGGTAGGGATTAACAATATCAAGCTCCGCAACCAGCTGCAATTGCGAAACAATCAACAGTGCCCGCAGATCTTCGCTGTGGTTTTGCAAAAATTCCCGCATTTTTTCCGGCGGCGCGAGCGAGACCCGGGCATCGAGCGAATGGCCGATGACCTTATCTTTTCTGGCCTGTTCAATCGCCTTGGCGATTTCCGCCTTGGCTTCCAGCATCGTCTTCCAGCGTTCTCCTAATTCCGCGTTAAAATATTGAGCATTTTCTTGCGGAAACTGCGCCATATGCACACTGGCCTCCTTATCCGCCCAGACCGGCAGGGCAGCCCAGACTTCTTCAGAAGTGAAGCTCAGAATCGGCGCCAGCAGGCTTGTCATTGCTTTTAAAATTATGAACATGGCGCTCTGACCGGAGCGGCGCTCCCGGGAATCAGCCTTGTTGGTATAAAGCCGGTCTTTTAAAATATCCAGATACTGCGCGCTTAAATCCACCGAGCAGTAAGTGTAAAGCGTATAGAAAACCACATGGAACTGATGCTTCTCATAAGCTTCGGTGACGCGTCTGATTACTTCCTGCAGGCGGTGCAGCGCCCATTTGTCCATTTCTTCCATTTGCCCATAGGCGACCATCTGAGAGTTGATATCGAAATCGTAAAGATTGCCCAGGATGAAGCGGCTGGTATTACGAATCCGGCGGTAGGCTTCCACCAGACGTTTGAGAATCTCGTCGGAAATGCGGATGTCGTCGGTGTAATCTTCCGCCGCCACCCACAGGCGCAGAATTTCCGCGCCGTATTTGTCAATTACTTCCTGCGGTTCGATAGTGTTGCCGACGGACTTGGACATTTTCTTGCCGGCGCCATCCACGACAAACCCGTGCGTCAGCACGCTCAAATAAGGCGCGCGGTTTCTCGTGCCGACCGATTCCAAAAGCGAGGAATGGAACCAGCCGCGGTGCTGATCCGAACCTTCCAGATACATATCGGCAGGCGATTTCAGGTAAGGACGGTTTTCCAGCACTGCCGCGTGGCTCACTCCCGAATCAAACCACACATCCAGAATATTCACTTCTTTGGTGAATTCGGTATTTTTACAATGCGGACAGACCGTCCCTTGCGGCATTAAATCCTTAGCCTCTTTTTCAAACCAGATATCGGCGCCGCTTTGTTTCACCAGCCCCACCAGATAATCCAGGATTTCTTTGTTCAGAACTTCATTCTTGCACCTGGCGCAGTAAAATACGGTAATGGGAACACCCCACAGGCGCTGGCGCGAGATGCACCAGTCCGGGCGGTTTTCCACCATGCCATAGATGCGGTCATGTCCCCAGGAAGGAATCCACTGAACCTGATTGATGCAGGCGAGCGCCTTTTTGCGCAAATCATTTTTCTCCATGGAAATGAACCACTGTTCCGTCGAGCGGAAAATAATCGGTTTCTTACAGCGCCAGCAATGCGGATACGAATGCTGCATCGGCACATGGCCCATCAGAGCGCCGACTTCCTCCAATTTTTTAATAACATTTTCATTGGCGTCGAAAACAAACTGTCCGGCAAAATGCTCGACATCTGCAGTGAACCGTCCGGCGTCATCAACCGGCGCGTAATTATCAAGGCCGTATTCGAGGCCGATTTCATAGTCTTCCTGGCCGTGGCCGGGAGCGATATGCACTGCTCCGGTGCCGGCTTCCAGCGTGACAAAGGGCGCCAGAATCATGATGCTTTCGCGCTTAATCAGAGGATGAACGCATTTCTGCCCTTCCAGAACTTCTCCCTTGAATTCGGCGATAATTTCATATTTGTTATTGCGGAAACCGAAAGCATCCAGACAATAATCAAGCATATCTTTGGCGAGAATCAAAACTTCGTCATCAATCCTGACGCCGACGTAAATAAAATCATTTTTATAAGCAATCGCCAGGTTGGCGGGAATTGTCCAGGGCGTGGTAGTCCAGATGACGGCGCTGACTTTCTGTCCCTGAAACTGCGGCACTACCCTGGCGATATCGGAAATGACGGCGAATTTCACATAAATGGAAGGCGTATGATGGTCGGCATATTCGACTTCCGCTTCGGCCAACGCCGTCTTGCAGGTGGCGCACCAGTAAACGGGTTTCTTGCCCTTGTAAACGCTGCCGTTGAGATAGAGCTTCCCGAATTCGGCGACTGTCGCCGCCTCGTAAGGGTATGCCATCGTTAAATAAGGATTCCCCCACTCGCCGAAAACGCCTAACCGTTTGAACTGGTTGCGCTGAATATCCACATGTCTTTCGGCGTAAACGCGGCAGGTGCGGCGCTTGTCGGCCTGCGACATGGTTTTTTTCCTGTCGCCCAGTTCTTTATCCACCTGATGTTCGATAGGCAGGCCGTGGCAATCCCAGCCGGGCACGTAAACCCCGTCAAAGCCGGTCATATTTTTAGCCTTAATCACCAGATCTTTGAGGATTTTATTGAGCGCCGTGCCTAAATGAATGCTGCCGTTGGCATAGGGGGGGCCGTCGTGCAGGATATAAGGCTTGCGGCCTTTGGAATTTTTTCTGATTTTTTCATAAATATCCATTTCTTCCCACTTTTTGAGCATTTCCGGCTCGCGCTGCGCCAGATTGGCTTTCATCGGGAAATCGGTTTGGGGAAGATTCAAAGTGCTTTTGTAATCCATTTGCTGCTCCTAATATTTAAGTTAGCGAAATTCCGCATTTTTATTATGTGGCAGTGCACTATCACATAACCTCCTGTCTTTCAAGCATAACCGCAGCCGGAGAAAATCATTTTTTAGGGCATTGCCTTTTCGCAAAGCTTTGTTATATTAACGCATATTCGCAATAATAATTAAGGTTGGAGGTAAAAATGAAGAGAGTATTGTTGTTTTTGGCGACTAATATTGCCGTTATCGTTGTTTTGAGTATCATTCTGAGCCTGTTGGGCGTGGATCGCATTCTGGACGAAAGCGGTACCGGCCTGAATATGTATAATCTGCTTATCTTCGCCTCCGTTTTCGGTTTCGGCGGCGCTTTTATTTCACTGGCGATGTCCAAATGGATGGCCAAAAGAATGACGGGTGCGGAAGTTATCGAAAATCCCCGCAGTGCCACGGAAATATGGCTGGTCGAAACAGTCCGCAAGCAGGCCAAGATGGCCGGCATCGGCATGCCGGAAGTTGCCGTTTTCGATTCTCCCTCGCCCAATGCTTTTGCCACCGGCATGAGCCGAGATAAAGCCCTGGTCGCAGTAAGCACCGGCCTTTTGCAGAATATGGATAAAGGCGAAATAGAAGCCGTGCTCGGCCATGAAGTAAGCCATGTTGCCAACGGCGATATGATAACCCTGACCTTGATTCAGGGCGTTGTAAATACCTTCGTCATCGTCCTGTCGCGTGTTGTCGGCCATTTCGTTGACCGGGTCATCCTTAAAAATGAAAGAGGGCACGGCATTGGTTTTTTTCTGACGACAATCGTCGCGCAGATAGTCTTCGGTATTCTGGCGAGCATTATTGTTTTGTGGTTCAGCCGTCAAAGGGAATACCGCGCCGATGCCGGCGGCGCTAAACTGGCGGGAAGAGAAAATATGATTGAAGCGCTGGAACAACTGAAAAAAGGCGTTACAGTGCCCCTGCCGGAGCAAATGTCCGCTTTCGGCATCAGCGGCAAAACTTCCACAAACGGCTTGAAGATTTTATTCATGAGCCATCCGCCGCTGGAAGACCGCATTGCCGCGCTGCGGAATATGACAACAGTCTGATTCTGCCGCGAATAGAGAAATTATAAAAACCGGCGCCGCTTCTTTAACTAACACCCCCTTCAGCAAGTAATTGTTGAAGGGGTTTTTTTGAGGAAAGCTAGGAGGGGCTTTTAAGTTGAATGTGCCCGGCGTCTTTCGGCGAGCGTCGGCGTAAATAGACAACAGCTCCAGCAATGCAGCAGAGCCCTCCTGTCAGTAAAGTCGCCTCCATGCCAATCAGCCCTGCCAGAAATCCCATCAGCAGGCTGCCGATGGCACTCATGCCGATAACAGCAACGGCAAAAAAGCCGATAACGCGTCCGCGTTTGTTATCATCGGCCGTCGTTTGCAGCACCGTATTGCTTGCCGCCACCTGCATCATCATCGCCAGCCCGATTGCAAATAACAGCAGGTAGGGCAATAAGGAAAAATGAAAGACGGACAGACCGATAAGACCGGCGCCGAAAACACCGGCGGCCAGCGGAATTAATGTTTTTAAAATGCCGATACTGCTGCGGGATGCCAGATAAATCGCTCCCGTCACCGCGCCTGCTCCCACCGCTGACATTAAAAACCCCAGCGTATGCGGGCCGCCCTGAAGAATATCTTTGGCGTAAGCGGGCAGCAGAACCATAAAGGATGTTCCCATCATGCTGGTGAGCGAAAGTAAAATAAGTATCCGTTTGATTATTTTGTGGCGGAAGGAATAAGAGAGCCCCTCTTTCAATTCACGAATGATATTAAAATCGGCAATTTCACACCGGACGAAGGCTATGTCCATCATCAAGAGGGCGGCTATCGGCGCGGCATAGCTTACGCCGTTGACTAAAAAACAAATCCCCTCGCCCGTGAGCGCGATTAAGATGCCGGCGACGGAGGGTCCGATAAAACGTGTGCCGTTGAACATGGCGGAATTGAGCGCAATGGCATTGAGTAAATCTTCGCGTTTGTCAATCAATTGAATTATGTAGGATTGCCGGGCCGGGATTTCCACCGCGTTGACAATGCCGGCAAACAGGCTCAGTGCGATAATATGCCAGACGGCAATATTTTCCGTCAGGACTAAAGCCGCAAGCAGCAGCGCCTGCAGCATGAATAAAATTTGCATCAGCAGTAAAATCCGGCGCTTGTTAAATCTGTCGGAGATAACTCCGGCAAAGGGCGAGATTAAAAAAATGGGCATCTGGCTTAAAAAACCGACAATGCCCAGCAGGAAGGCCGACTGAGTCATCTGGTAAACAAGCCAGCCCAGCGCGACCTGCTGCATCCAAGTGCCGGTCAGAGACACTATCTGCCCCAGGTAAAAAAGACGGAAGTTGCGGTATTTTAAAGCCCGGAAGACGATTTTCCATCCCTGCGGCCAACCGGTAATTGTTTCTCTGACATTCACCTGAATATTTCCTTAATGAGACTCGAATTCCGCAAGCGTAGCACACAACCTAATAACCTAAAGGTCACGCGAGGTCACAAGTCGGAATTCGTTAGTCGAATTAATGAAACTCAAATTCCAATATCAAAGATAATTGGAATTTGTAAGTTGAATTATCCTGCCGCAGGCAGGGTATCCCCGAGGCGAAGCCGAGTGGGATTTTGGGTCTAATTCCCCGCCCCTTGGGGCGAGATTTCCTTTGGATACCCAGCTGCTTGCGGCGGGGTAGTTCATTTTGTTTATGTTTAATATCTTAACGTAATAACTGCAAGGCCATTTATAATCTAATTTTTTGTGGAAAATTGCAAATTAAGGAGTAAAATAAATCTCATCTGGGGAGCAGTGAAAAGCCATGAAGGCAAAACGTTCAGCTTTTCCGGCTGCAGATTACTGTCTGAAAATCAGGAGAATAATATGGCAACTATAAGAAAATCATCCCGGGTTGTTTTTATTGCCTTTATTTTTATTTTCAGTATTTCGGCAGCGGTATGCACAGCGGCGCCGTTGAAGCAGGATGCAGAAAATGCCCTGAAAAAAGGACTGGCGGCGATTGAACAGAAAGAATGGCCGCTGGCCATCCGTTATCTGGAGGAAGCGCGAAAAATTGAGCCCAACGATCCGGAAATTATTTTCAATCTGGGGCTCGCGGAATCTAAAATCTCGGGCCATGAAATGCGCGCCATAGCTTTCTCTAAAATGTATCTGGCGGCTGATTCCAACGCCGCCCATGCCGGTGTTGCCAAAGAGCAGATTGTCAACATGGAAGTAAAAATTGAAGTCATGATGAATAAAACTCTGTCGCAGGCGCAGTCAATGGTTCCGCAGTTTTCCGGCGACTATGAAAAGTGGAGCGCCATCTCCAAAATTGGCGTGGCTCAGGCGAAATCCGGCGACTTAAGCGGCGCCAAACAGACAGCCCTGCAATTGCCCGGCAAGGCTGATTCGCAAATCGCCTATATCGCCAAAGCGGTTGCCGAAGCGGGCGATATTACGCTGGGCAAGGAAATTCTCGGGCGAATTGAAGGCGCTGTCTGGAGATCACATGTCTATCAGGAAATTGCCGTCCTGCAGGCCAATGCCGGAGACATTGCCGGCGCTCAGTACACATTGAGTTATGCCACATACCCCGGCTACAAGCATAATGGTCTTATCGCCATTGCCAGAGCGCAGGCCAAAGCGGGCAAAGACAGGGAGGCAAAGCAGACATTAATTTCGGCGATTGATTCCATCACGGCTAATACACAGAGTTACGATAAGGCCCATTGCTCCGAGTACCACTCCGTCGGCAAAGCGCAAAATGAAATCGGCGATTTTGAAGGAGCGCTGCAAACCGCCAATATGATTAATCAGGCGGATAAGAGCATCTTTGATTACAAGGCCAACCTTATTACCGACATCGGACAAGCTGTGCTGAAGAGTTTCGAGGAAAAATTCAAGGCGGGCGATATCAAGGCGGCGACGAAACTGGCCATCAGAAATCCGCACCGCTATTCGAAATATTCCGCCATGCTGAAGCTGAAACATTTTGATATCTGCGCTGACCTGATTGACCTGTATGATAATTCCTATCGATGGAAATTTGAGCTTTACGGCAGGCTGATTACGGCCATGCTTGAGGATAAAAAACCCGATATGGCCAAAGAAATCGCCGTCAAAGCGAAAGAGAGCCTCAATCAGATGGACCCCTACACGATAACCGTTTTTATCGAGGCATTGCTGAAGCTCAACGATCTCGACGGCGTCCGTCGTGCCATTCCGCGCATTCCCAAAGATTCCTGGAGCAAAAACTCCATCATGGTCAGCTATGCCAAAGCGCTGGCCAACGCGGGCGATATCGGGGCAGCCAGACAGGCCGCCGCGGAAATGAAGGACGGTTATGAAAAAAACGGTATTCTGGAAAACATCGTCGCCTACCAGTTGAAAAATTCGGATTTGCCGGGAGCGGCGGAAACCGCAAAGATGATTTCCGATGAATATTACAAGTCCGGCGCGCTCAATAAAATAATTGATAAATATCTGGCTGACAATAATTACAACGCAGCGATGCGCACCATCAATTTGCTGCCCAATGAAGCAAAAAAGGGCGCGGCGTTGAAAACCATTGCCGGAAATCATGCCAAGGACGGTAATTTTGAAGAAGCGCTGCGGATAGCGGAGCTCATCAAAGATACCGCTGCCTTAAGTGACGCCTATAAAGATATTGCTTATCAGCAAATGCAGGCCGGCGATTTTAAGGGCGCCCGGAAATCCTCCGAGTTGATTCCCAAAACGGACAAAAAAATTGAATCCTATATAAATATTATCAGTTATCTTTACAGCAGCGGCTATCGCAAAGCAATCCATGATAATATCGCCACTATCCGTTCCCTGATAGAAAGCATGAGCGATTCGCGCGAGCAGGCGCAATTTTACGGCAAGCTCGTCTATTATATTTATTATTATTCAGATACAACAGCCGATAATCAAAAATTAATGGAGCTGGCCGCGGAAAAGGCGGCAGCCGTCGCCGACGCGCAGAAAAGATCGGAATTGTATACCGGTTATGACGGCCTTTACGAAAATTACCGGAGAACAGGAAATTATACTGCTGCCCGCGAAGCGTTCTGGTCGGCCCTCGATGCCGCCAGCCTGATAAAAAGCGGCAGCTGGGAGAAAAAATACCGGTACAGTTCGCTGTCATCCTTGCAAGTGACGGCCGGAGATTTCCTGGGAGCCCGGCGAACAGCCGATGCGATGGAAGATAATGATTACCGGGAAGGCGCGCTGGCCGCGATAGCCAAGGCAAAGGTCGGTTACGGCGATTTCCGGCAGGCGGAGGAAGCAATGAACGAAATATCCTCAGCCAATAAAAAAGATGAGATTCGCCTCGAAATATTGAAAAAGCAGGCGGAAGGCGGGAAAATCGCCGACGCCAACAAAACTCTCGCGCTGATTGTCAATAAGAGCACTAAAGATAGCGCCGGCGAACATATTGCTATTGCTTATCTCAAGGCCGGCAATAAGGAAGCGGCCAAAGCCATCCTCGCGAAACTGCCGGGAGATCCCGGCTATAAAATCTTTGAAGAAATGACCAAAGCCGGTGAAATGGCCTGGGCATATCAGGCCTTTGCCAATTTGAAAAGCGATTCATGGAAGCAATATTTTTTGAAGTACATCACGCAGGCGGAAGCAAAGAGAGGCAACATCATTGCCGCTAAAAAGGCGGCGGAACAAATCACCGACAAATGGCATCAGACCGAAGCCTATGAAGCTGTCGCGGAGGCGGGCGATGTCAGGTGGGCGCTGGGAAAAGCCGGCGAAATTAAAGACGGTTATTACCGGGTTGCGGCCAAATCACGCATAGCCAAAATGTTATTCAAAAAAGGCAATGCTGCCAGAGCGAAGGAAATAGCCAATGAACTGAGAAAAATGAAAATGACCACGAGCAATCGCCTTTATTACGTTGTCAATTTACTATCGGAAATGGGTGAAACAGCAGCGGCCAGAGAACAACTCCTTCTTATCCATCCGCAGGATGACGAATTTGAATCCTGGGCGGCCTATACAATGGCCGGCTATGTGCCGGAAAATTTAAAAAAACAGGCCATAGAAAAAATCAACGATAACTTCTGGAAATCAAAAATTCTCCACAGCCGCGCATTATACCCGCCCAAGGATAAAAAAGATAAAGAAGCGCAAATGAGAGAATTCGCCGCAGCTATTCCGGATTTGCATCAGAGAAATCTGGTTTATCTGGAACTGGCGCGCAGGGATGCCAGGGAAGGCAACTTCAATGCGGCTCTTGATTGGGCAGGAATGCTTGCCGACAATAATTTTAAACTGCTGGCCATTAGTGAAATAACTTACCACTCCGTCAACAGAGGCGGCCTGCATATGGTTATTCCAAAACTGAATGCGCTGCCGGACTCCCTGGGGAAAGCTTATATTATAATAGATGCGGCCAATGCGCTGGCGCAGCAGGGAAAGCCGCAGGAGGCCACAACGCTTCTGAACGTCGGCGTTTCGCTGGTTAACGCTGAGCCTGATAAATACTGGAAAGCCCGGGCGCTGATGGAAATAAGCAGAATTGCGGCGGTGGCCCGCGATGAGAAAACTGCCGCCGACACAAAAAGCCTGGCGGAGCAGACCGCCGGCCGCCTCAAAGAAAAAGAAAAGCAGTCATGGCTGGACTTTATTGCCCAATCAGGCGCCCGGATTCAGCAGATTGCCACAGGAAAGCCGGCGGTAAAAGGGGACATCGCTCAGCAAAATAAAGACAGAGAGGCCATTAACAAAAAGCTTGAGAAATGGAGATATCTTTTGAATTATGAACTTGCGAAGCCGATGTTTCTGGACATACAGAGTCATCTCCAGGCGGTGAACGCTAAAACAAAGCCGTGGGATGTGTTCAGCGGCTTGATTGAAATTGTGGAAACGAACGCGGAAACACTCAAAAAGATGAAAGCGCTGGAAGCGGAAAAATAGGACGAAATGCACAAACCGGAATTACTGATTCCCGCCGGCAATCTGGAAAAATTGCGCACGGCTTTGCTTTATGGAGCCGACGCTGTCTATATCGGAGCCGCCGGTTTGAGTCTGCGCGGCGCATCCGCCGAAATGACGATTGACGATATCGCTGACGGTGTTGCCGAGGCGCACCGCCGCAGTGTCCGCGTTTATGCCGCCCTCAATACCTTTGCCCGCGATGCCGATTTGCAATATGCCGCGGCAATCGTTCCCGATCTGGCGGCTGCCGGAATTGACGCGGCCATTGTCAGTGATCCGGGAATGCTGCGGCTGATTCGTGGACTCGCCCCCAATCTTGAACTTCATTTAAGCACCCAGGCGAACACGATGAACGTTGAAGCTGTCCGTTTCTGGCGGGAGCAGGGAGTGCAAAGGATTATTCTGGCGCGGGAGTTGTCGTTACGGGAAGTGCGGCAGCTTGCCGCTGCCGTGCCCGAAGTGGAGTTGGAAATGTTTGTCCACGGCGCAATGTGTGTTTCCTATTCGGGGCGCTGTTATCTATCGGCCTCGCTTAATCGCCGGAGCGCCAATCAGGGAGATTGTTCCCAACCCTGCCGCTGGGAATACCGGCTTTACGAAAAAACGCGCCCTGCCGACCCGCTCATTCTGGAGGAAGATGAAAAATTCAGCTATTTATTGAGTTCAAAGGATTTATGTCTGATGGAACACCTGCCGGAGATTGTGGCAACGGGAGTTGCCGCCCTGAAAATAGAAGGGCGAATGAAATCGTCATATTATGTGGCGGTGGTGACAAGAGCATATCGGCAGGCACTAGATGCGCTGGCGCAAAATCCGGAGAACTATTACTGCGCGACAGGCTGGCTTAAGGAACTGCAAAGCGTTTCCCATCGCGGCTATACGACGGGATTTGCCTTCTGCGAAGAAAAAATAAATGAAACCAGCCCCGCTGTTAAATATATCCAGAGCCATGAACCGGCGGGAATCGTCCTGGAATATGACGCCCGGCAAAAACAAGTTTTAATTGAAGCCCGTAATCATCTGCAGGCGGACGAAGAAGTGGAGCTGCTCCTGCCCGGCGAAGATATCGTAATGGATACCGCAATACTGAGCGCCCGGAGCGGTGAACACATCAAAGAAGTTCACAGCGGCAATTTATTTTACCTGCCGTTGGACAAGGATGTCCCGCCAGGCGCTCTGCTGCGGAAAAAAGGAATACCACCATTATAGATAGAATGTTTACTTTTGGAAAAAACAGGCATATGTTATATGATGTTACCGGAATATCAGTCGGTATAAAGGACGAATTTTATGAATGCAGAGATTAAAATATTGATAGTTGATGATTTTGCCTCTGTCCGGAAAATCATCAAGAATCAGCTCCGGCAGTTTGGCTTTTTGAATATTGCAGAAGCGGCAGACGGCATAGCCGCATTGAATATAATAAAATCAGGAGAAATTGATTTAATTATTTCCGACTGGAATATGCCCAATATGTCGGGTCTGGAGCTGTTGAAGGCAGTAAGGTCTGATGAGACTTTCGGTAAAATTCCTTTTCTCATGCTTACGGTGGAATCGTCCCGGAAAAATATTCAGGAAGCTATCAAAGGTGGGGTGAGCAATTATATCGCCAAGCCGTTTTCGCCGGAGACACTAAATGAAAAAATCACACAAATAATGGAAAAACAAGGTTTGTAGCCGGCGAATCAGCAAGTACGTGATGAAGGAATTGCTATTGCAGGGCAACGGCATCGTTGCTTTTGCCGGATGTAGCGGCAGACGGATAAGAAAGGTTTCAGCGGAATGAATGGCAATCGGGAAAAAATTAAAACGTGGCATGAATATCTGGAAAGGATTATTTTCCCCCACTGGATATTCGATTCCGCTAATGTGGAAATCAGGCGGCGGGCGGTTATGGGCTTTTACAGCGCCGTTCTTGCCATCGTTATTCTTCTCGTTTTTGCCGTTGTCGCTGTTCTGCAAAATCGCTATGTTAATGCTCTTGTGGATTTTGGAATTGTGGCCGGCTTTATCTGTATCATGGTCTATTTCCGCCGGACAAAAATACCGGATACCGGTGTTTTCGATGCGGCCTTAACAATTATCGGTTTTTTTTCCATTTATCTGTGCTTTTCCGGAGAGGCCGACAATTCATCTTTCCTCTGGATTTACACGTTTCCGCTGGCCGCCATGTTTCTGCTGGGATTGCGCCGGGGGACAATTGCCACAGCGCTGTTCCTGCTGACGGTGTTAATCATTCTGCTGCTGGACGATTACATTCCCTATGTTGTCCATTTCCCCCTGAATCTGAAGCTGCGTCTGGTGCCTTCTCTTTTTGCAGTGGCGGCTCTTTCCTGCCTGTTCGAACAGAGCAGGCAAGTGGCCAGCCAGAAAATGAATCTGGCTTTAAGCGAGTTGGAAAAATCGAAAGAGATGATAGAGGAGCAGGTCCGCGAGCGCACCAGCCAGTTATTTGAGGCCAATGAGAAGCTTTTGCGGGAGATTGCCGAGCGTAAACAGGTGGTGGAAGCGTTGAAAAAAAGCGAAGAGCGTCTGCGCTTTGCTTTGGAAGGCGCCAACGATGGCCTGTGGGATGTGAATATGAGGACCAATGACGTTTTCATCAGCCCCCGCGGCTGCGAGATACTGGGTTATCGTCCTGATGAAATGAAGGAACTGGCAAAAGCATGGAGCGATTTGGTGAACCCGGAGGATTTGCCGCGGACGATTGAACGCCTCAATGCCTATCTGGACGGGCATGTTCCTGTTTTTGAAGTTGAGCAGCGCTTGCGGCTGAAATCCGGTGATTGGAAATGGGTGCTATCCCGGGGAAAAGTGGTGGAAAAGGACGAAAAAGGGTTACCCGTGAGGATGACAGGCACGCACACAGACATCTCCAAGAGAAAACAGGCGGAAGAAGATAAAAACAAACTGGAAGAGCGTCTGCAGCGTTCCGAAAAGATGGAAACAATGGGTAAATTGGCCGGCGGCGTTGCGCACGACCTGAATAATGTTCTGGGTGTTCTGGTCGGCTACTCCGAATTGATGCTGCTGGAAATCCCGGAAGGCCATTCCCTGCGGCGGCATGTTGCCAATATCATGAATTCGGGCGAAAGGGCGGCGGCAATTATTAAGGATTTGCTGGCTTTGGCGCGCCGCGGCGTGGCTGTGGCGGAAGTTATCAATTTAAATAATGTTATTGAAAATTATTTGAATACCCCGGAATTTGAGGCCCTGAAGGCGCGCTATCCCCGGGTGAATTACCGGATAAATCTGGAAAGAAATTTATTGAATATCAAAGGATCTCCCGTGCACATCGGCAATGCGATAATGAATCTGATTGTCAATGCTACGGAGGCCATAACTGAGCAGGGTGAGGTGAAAATAGTAACGGACAATCGCCATCTCGATAAACCTGTTTATGCTTATGAAGAAATGGCGGCAGGTGATTATGCCGTTTTAACAGTTCGGGATAACGGTAAGGGTATTGCACAAAAAGATAGCGGAAAAATATTCGAGCCTTTTTACACAAAAAAGAATATGGGCAGAAGCGGAACAGGCTTGGGTCTGGCGGTTGTCTGGGGCACGGTCAAAGACCATCATGGTTATATAGACATCCAGAGCGAGGAAAACAAAGGAAGCTCTCTTTCACTGTATTTTCCGGTTACCAGAGCGCAAATAACGACGGAACGCCAGCATATCCCTGCGGAAATCTACCAGGGCAGGGGGGAAGCTCTGCTGATTGTTGATGATGTGAAAGAGCAAAGGGAACTTGCGGCGGCAATTCTCAACGGACTTGGTTATCATGCTGAAGTGGCTGCGAGCGGCGAGGAAGCTCTGGAGTATTTAAAACAGAACAAGGCCGACCTGCTGGTGCTGGACATGATCATGGATCCGGGCATTGACGGCCTTACGACATATGAAGGAGCGCTGAAAATAAATCCCCGGCAGAAAGCGATTATTGTCAGCGGCTTTTCGGAGACGGAAAGAGTCAGAAAGGCGCAGGAACTGGGCGCCGGTGAATATGTCCTGAAACCTTATATTCGTGAACATCTCGGGCTGGCCGTCCGCCGGGAGCTGGATAGGAAATAAGTTTCGACTCCGCAGGAAAAGACGGACGATTTTTTTAAACAGGCTGAGCAAAGATACTCCGGAGGAAGTCTTCCCGCAGGGCTTGATTCAGCAAATTTGTTTCTTCGGCAACCGGCAGCAAGGGAAAATGTTCCCGGAAGATACGCGCGAAAATGCCGGCGCCGGTCTCTTGAAACATTTCATCGGCATCATAAACCTTGACCTGCTCCAGGCCGCAGGAGGGAGAACTGCTTTTAAATATAAAACCCCGCAGGTTTTCTTTTTTTAAACTTATCACACGACCGGCCGCCCATGCCTCCATTTTTTCCGTCCAATCAATTTTTGTGTGAATAGTGAAGACGCGCGGTCTTTGCGGATTGCCCGTCAGACGGATTTTTTCGCGCGGAATGCCCAATCCCAATTCCGCCTCCGGACAGACCGGCACAAATTCTACCAATTTTCCCAATTCCTCACGCAAATATAAATTCAAGGCATTGCCGCCGTCATAACGGACATTAATGCCCAGAAGACACGCGCTGATTCCGATACGGGCTTTCGTCATTTCTTCACTTTTATCTTTCCCCCGTCTTTGACCGTATCATCGGGATGGACGATGACCTTTTCCCCTTCCTGCAAACCGGTAATTATTTCCGCAGCCAGACCGTTTCTCTGCCCGACTTCGACAATCCGGAGCGCGGCCCTGCCGCTCTGTGCGACAAATACCGCCCAGTCATTGCCGGAACGGAAAAGAGCGTTAGTGGGAATCTGTAAAACATTTTTGCCTTCCCAGATAATGAAATGCGCTTCCAGGCGGAAACCGTCGCCCAGCAAGCGCCACATTTCGGCGGGCGAAGTAATATCGGCAATTATCAAAACCCTTTGTTCCTCCACTCCCAGGCTCGATATTTTCGTAAAGCCCGAAGGCTCGACAACGCGGACAACGCCGCTTAAATCACCGGCGCCGCCCCAGCGTCGGAAAAGCACCGGCGTGCCTTTCCTGATTTTTACGGCATCGGTGGATAAGACATCAACGCGCACCTCCAGGTTCCGGATATCGCCGATTTCCAGCAGTGGTTCGCCGACATTCACCGCGCCTTCGCTTTCTCTGTAAACGCGGAAAACACTGCCGCCGCTGGGCGCCTTGATATTGATGATTGCTCCGCCGGGTGCGGTATTGCCCGGCGCATAATTTTTCAGCGCCGTTTCTGCCCGTGCCACATCGGCTGCGGCGGCTTTTCCGGCGGCGGCCGCCGATTGCCGCATTGCCTGAGCCTTGGTATTTTCCGCCGATATCTGATCAAACTGATCTTTGGCAATATAGCCTTTGGCAAAAAGACTTTTCATTCTCTCCCATCTTTTTGCGGTATAATCGGCGTCGGCGATAGCCGCTTTTTCGCGGTCTTGAGCCGCTGTCAGCGCCGCCTGTGCGGCAATCACGGTATTTTCCGCCGCCGCGCGGCTGCGCGGATCGAGCCCCGGTGAACGCAATGGTTCGAGAGCGATTAACTGCCCGCCTTTTTTCACCTCATCACCGGCTTTAACGCTGATGCGCCTCATGTAGCCGGCGACCGGCACCGTTACGATATAGCGTTCCTTCAATCTGGTTTTACCCTCTTCTTCTATTGCCACCTGCAGGTCGGCATGTCGCACAGAGGCGATATCAACTTCCGCCGCCCGGGGCAGAAAGCCGTAAATTACCGCTCCCAAAACCAGCGCCAGCACGGCAAACATCAGTATTTTTCTGCGTAACGCCACATTCATAAAATCACTCCCTCGTTTTTAATACTTCGACCAAATCCAGATGATCAAGTTTGTTGCGCACAATCAATCCGGAAATCGTTGCCGAAATCAGGACAACAGACGCCGCCAGCGAATATGTTGTGTCCGTAATCACCATCGGGACCCGAAACAGCTCAGATTGCAGCGCCACGGCAATATAATTGCAAAGCGCCTTCCCGATGAAAAATCCCAGCGGTATCGCCAAAAGCGCAATTATCGCCAGTTCGCCCAGCAGGATATAGGATATTTCGCCGCGTGTATAGCCCAGCACCCGCAGACTTCCCAGCTCGCGGCTGCGCTCCGCGAGCGCAATGCGGGCATTATTATAAACAACGCCGATGGCAATGGAGCAGGCCATAATCGTCGCAATAAAGGTGAAAAACAATATGCCGCGCGCCTGCACTTCATAGAAATTGCGGATTTCATTGCGCCGCACGATGGTTCCGGCAACCGCCGGCATATCAACGAATTTGCGGTATAAATCGTCATGAACAAGCGAATCGGCTGTCAAATAGACACCGGATATTGCATCTCCCTCTTTCATCAGGCGATTAAGCGCCTTCAAATCCATATAGGCCATTACACCCAGATACATTTTCACCAGCCCGGCCACGGGAACATCCCGAATTGTTTTGGCTCCCTCCAATGTTTCGACAGTAATCTTATCGCCGGTTTTAATTCCCAGCATGTTTGCCAGATAATCATTGATGACAATGCCTTCCCGCGGTAGTCTGACTTCGCGCAGATTAGTATCCAGCAGCGGGTGGAGTTGACTGCCCTCTTCAACGCCGTTAATCACCGTTTTATAATTTTTCCGGCCGTGCCTTAGTCTTACCGGTACGGTTCTGAATGTTTCCGCCTGGCGAACGCCGTCTAACGATTTAAGCCCATACACAGCTTTATAGGATGTCGGATTGTTGAAGGCGACCGCCATGTCTTCTTTCTGTGAGCGAACGAATTGAATGTTGACCATAAAGTTCACGGAGTCCTCGAAAAAACCGCTGGAAATCATTGTCGCGCAGGCGACCGCAATGCCGAGGATGGAAAGAAAAGTCCGGATAGGTTTTCTTTCCATATTACGCATGATAATGCGCGACGGCTGGGAAAGCAGACGTCCGACGCCGATTTTCTCCAGAATGGTAATTTGATATTTGGCGGGCGGTTCGGGACGCATTGTTTCCGCCGGCTGTTCCCTGACCGATTTCCAGAGTGAATGCAGCGTGCCGCCCAGGGCCGAGGCAATGCTGATAATTATGACCGATACAATTACCCAGGGCTGCACAATATAATTAAGCGCAGGAAAGCGATAAACCTCCATATAAATTCCGCCCAGTATGTTTCCCAGCCAGATGCCGGCGGCAATCCCCAGAATCATGCCGGCGGTCATCACCAGAATAATCAGCTTGATGTAATGGCTGCCGATGGTGAAGTTGTCGTAACCGAAGGCTTTGAGGGCGGCAATCTGCTCGCGCTGCGTATTGATTGTCCGGCTCATCACGACGTTGAGCAGAAAAGCGGCGACAAAAATAAAGATGCCGGGAAATATCTTCGAGCTGGTGCGCAACATATTAAATTCTTCGTCGAGCAGCCGGTGCGACAACTGCTGACTGCGGGGATAAGCGCCGAAGCCGCCGTAACGGTCAACAATGTTATCCAATTGCCGCAGAATGTCATTTTCGTTGAAGCCGTGATACAGAGTCAAAACGACATTATTAAAAGCTCCTTCCATGTTATAGGCGCGGCTCAGCGCCTTGCGGCTCATCCAGAGAATGCCATAGCGTTTGAAATCCGGGCTCATGGCAAAGGGGCGCATTATCAGGACATACTCCGGGGAAAGCGCCACTCCCGTCACTGTCAGCTTTTTCCACTTGCCGTTAATCACGGCGGCAAACTGGTCTCCGATATTCATCTGATGCGCCTGAGCAAAATTTTCATTGACGACGACTTCGTTGTCCTTGGTTGGATCAGCAAGACGTCCCCTTCTGATATAAAGTTTATTAATCAGCGGATTGCCGTCATCGGGAATGGAAAGAATATGAGCAGTCACCGGTTCGTTAAATCCGGCTATGTCCAGCTTAACTCCGGCCATAACCCTTGTTTCCACATGCTTCACACCGGGAATATCCTTTATTTTTTCTTTGATATTTTCCGGCGCCCGCTTCAGATGAATGAACACATCGGCAAAATTGTAATCCCGGTAAAAGCGGCTGCGGGTGCTTTCCAGCGAGTGCATTGTGGTGATGAACATGATATAGGTCGCCGCCCCGCTGATGACCACCAGCGTGATGGCGAATACCTGCCCTTTCATGCGCCACAAATCCCGCCAAATTTTTCTGTCCAGTGCCTTCATGGTTTCACCACTGTATCTCACGCGGGGATTTTCTTTGAGCATTGGAGGTGACTTCGGAAATCCGGCCGTTGCTTAAATGAATCACCCGATCGGCCATGGCGGCAATGTCCACATTATGCGTAATGATTGCCGTTGCCGTTCCCAATTGTGTATTGACGCGCTCGAGCGCCTCTAACACCACCATGCCCGTCTGCGAATCGAGCGCGCCGGTGGGCTCGTCGCAAAGCAAAACCTGGGGATTTTTCGAGATGGCGCGCGCGATGGCTACTCTCTGCTGTTCACCGCCGGAGAGCTGGGAGGGAAAATGATCCAGCCTTTCGGTCAGGCCGACCAGCGCGAGGGCTTCTTCCGGCTTCATCGGAGCGCGGGCGATTTCCGTTACCACCGCCACATTCTCCCTGGCGGTGAGACTGGGAATCAGATTATAGAATTGAAATACAAAACCCACATGATAGCGGCGATAATCGGTTAAATCTTTTTCCGTGGCGCGCGTCAACTCCCGGCCGCGATAGGCCACATAACCGCTGGTCGCCGTATCGAGGCCGCCCAGAATGTTTAACAGGGTGGACTTGCCGCTGCCCGACGGACCCAGGAGCACAATCAGCTCGCCTTCCATCAGCTCCAGCGATGCCCCGCGCAGGGCGTGAACATCCACCTCCCCCATATGATAGGTTTTGGTGAGATTTTCCACATGAAAAACTATCTTGCCGTTGCCAGTATCATTCATTTCCGCGGCGCTCCCCGTTGCAGCAGAAAACGGATAAATTCTTTCGTTACTTTTTTAATATCAATTTTTTCCTTATCAATCATGTAATGGGCAATGACGCCGTCAAAAGAAGATACGAGATAGCAGGCCAGGGCTTGAGAGTCGGTATCCCTATCCCACCGCCCCCTGTTTTTGCCGGCATCAATCATGTTGCTCACCAGCGCGGTCAGATCATGATGCATTTTTTTTATTACGCCGACGAAATCCTGATACTTGTGGGAATGCACGTTAATCAGCCACAACTCCGTATATACGATGAATATATTTTCCACATCCTCATTAACATGCATTGCTTCTTCGATCAGCGCGGCCATTTTATCGAGCGGATCGTCAATGCGCAAAAGCGCCGCCCCGAAGGAACGCTCCATTTCATAAAAAAGCTCATTGGAAACAACCAGCAGAATTTCTTCTTTGGTACGGAAATAATGATAGATGGTTCCTTTGCCTACTCCGGCGGCATTGGCGATATCCTGAATCGTTGTTGCCTGAAATCCCTTTTTCGCTAAAAGAGCAATCGCCTTTCTGGCTATTTCCGAGCGCATTTTTTCGTGATTGACTATTTTCGGCACTTTTATGTCTCCGGTGTATTTCGACTGAGCAGTCGAAATTATCTCATCATTTAACAATATATTTGTCAACTACTTATTATTCGTAGATATATTATTATTTATTATAGACCGACAGTTCTATAAGTAGTTAAAACTATTTAACATTGACTTTTATTCCTTAGGCAACTAAAAATATTGACTATGGCTGAACGAAAGATATTACAGCTCAAATCTGATAAATTCAGGATATTAAGTGACAAATTATCAGGGAGGCGACGATGCCCTTTGTTCAACTGAAGAATAAAACAAAAATTCATTACATTGCCGCAGGGAAGGGCAGGGGAAAAATAATTTTTGTCCACGGCAATCTGGCCAACACCATCTGGTGGGAAGAAACGCTGGATAAACTGCAACCCCAGTATCAGGGCTATGCCCTGGATTTGCCCGGCAGCGGCCAGTCGCCGGAAACAGGCGAACGCCACACCATGGAATATCTGGCTGCAGTGGTCAATGATTTTGCGGAAAAACTGGGCATAAAGGAGTTTTACCTGGTCGGCCACTCGATGGGCGGCGGCATTGCGCAGCTTCTGACATTGAATCATCCGGAAAAAGTCCGGAAGCTGGTTTTGCTCGATGCCATGGCGGCAGACGGTTTCCACACAATTTACAATCTGGGACTCGACCGGATGAGAAGGGCAATGGTGGATAAAGAATTTCTGGCAGCGGCGCTCCGGGTCATCGCACCCAACTGCAAGAATGAAAAGCTCCTGGCAAGAATTACTGAAGCCGCGGCACAGGCTTCCGAACAGGTCTTTCTGGAACAGCCGGTGACCATGCATGAAGCCAACTGGCTGAGCCGCCTGCAGGAAATAAATTGTCCCACGCTTTTTCTCCACGGCGAGGAGGATAACTTCGTGCCGCAAGACGGCAGCGAACGGACTGCCCGGTCAATTAACGGCTGTATTTTTAAATATTTAAGAAATTGCGGCCATTCTCCCATGCTGGAAGTATTTGACGAATATTTTCAAGAGGTGTTCGGTTTTCTCGGATAATTTAATGATAATGATACCGATTGTTACCCGGAGCGAATTGCGCAAGAAGGAGGAGCTATGAAAATTGACGAATATTTTGCCAGCAGAAAAGGTATTGGTGTTTTGTCCACTGCCGATGCCGGCGGCAAGGTGAATGCGGCTGTTTACGGCCGTCCGCACTTTATGGATGGTGATACAATTGCCTTCATTGCCGCGGATCGCCTGACCCATGCCAATCTGCAGACCAATCCATCGGCCGTGTATCTTTTCCAAGAGGAGGGTTCTCATAGCGGAAAAAGGCTTTATCTGACAAAGACCGGCGAAGAAAAGGATTCACCGCTTATTGACGAAATACGCCGGAGAAAGTCTGAAGGGGCGGCCGGCAGAGAAAAAAAAGAATCCCGGTTTCTCATTTATTTTAAAATAGACAGAATATTGCCGCTCATTGGCGAAGGTTGAGAATGATTTGAAAAACGGCATCCGTAATCGGGCGGCGGAAATAGTGCGCACTCTTAAGCAAAATGGTTTCACCGCCTATTTCGTCGGCGGTTGTGTGCGTGATTTTATCCGCGGTGTTGAACCGGACGACTATGATATTGCCACCTCGGCTCATCCTGAACAGATACAGGAATTATTCCCCCGCACTGTTGCCGTAGGCGCCAAGTTCGGCGTAGTCGCTGTTATTGTTGATGGTCATCCTTTCGAAATTGCAACTTTTCGCAGTGACGATGATTATCGCGACGGGCGCCGGCCCTCTGGCGTTCGTTTTGCCGGCGCCGCAGAAGATGTCGCCCGCCGGGATTTTACCGTCAACGGCCTCCTGATGAATCCAGAGACGTCGGAAATCACCGACTATGTCGCCGGCTGTGCCGATATTGAAAAAAAAATAATCCGGACAATCGGCAATCCCTACACCCGCTTTAAGGAAGACTATTTACGAATGCTGCGGGCCGTGCGCTTGTCGGCCAATCTGGATTTTACTCTGGAGGCGCAGACTAAAGAAGCAATAATTACCAACGCCGCCATGATTGGCAAAATCAGCGCCGAACGTCTGCAGCAGGAACTCAATAAAACTCTGACACGCGGACATGCCCGCCGCGGCATGGAATTACTTTCGGAAACGGGATTGCTGCGGGAAATTTTGCCGGAAGTGGCGGCGCTTGGCGGCATTGAGCAGCCGCCGCTTTACCATCCCGAAGGAGATGTCTGGCGGCATACTTTAATCATGTTGGAATTACTGCCGCGGGAAGGACATCTCGCCGGCAACGGCGCTTTGGCCTGGGCGGCTCTTCTGCACGATGCCGGCAAGGTTCTGACGCGCACGGAGGATGAAAAAGGAGTCCATTTTTACGGCCATGTCCGGGCGGGAGAGGAAATAGCCGCGAAAATTATGCAGCGACTGCGATTCTCCAACAATGATCGTGAAACCGTGATTGCCCTCATCCATTATCACATGGTTTTTATGAATGTGCAAAAGATGCGTCCCGGCCGCCTGAAAAGATTTTTACGTATGCCTGATTTTAATCTGCATCTGGAGTTGCATCGCCTGGATTGTCTGGCCAGCCACGGCCTGCTTGACAACTATGATTTCTGCGTCGGGCAACTGCGATATCTGGATGAAGAAGACCTGCATCCGACGCGTCTGCTCACCGGCCATGATTTAATCGCAATGGGATTTGCCGAGGGAAAGATAATCGGCAAAATTATCGCCGCTCTGGAAGAAGAGCAACTCGAAGGAAGAATCGGGACGAAGGAAGAAGCCATCCGGTTTGTCCGCGGGATTCAGGATAATCAGTCTTAATAAGTTCGTCAGATATCGGTGTCCACAGTTTTTCTCTCAGGCCATTCGCTGAAATGTAATCTCTGATTTATTTATCCTCAGCGCGCCGGATTGAAGGGGAAGCGAAGCCCCGTCCTCGGGAGAACGGGGCTTCTAAAGGGCGCAAGTGGGGGGGACCCGGAAAGCGCCCTCTGTGTCAAGTCTGGACAGGCGCAGTATTGCTCCTCAACTGAAAAGGAAGGAGGGAACCGGAGCGTTTGTCTGCAATGCCTGTGAACATGACACGGATATCGTAAAAAACAATGTTTGCCTCCGGAAGAAGAAATGATGCGGCCCTGCTCTCCGGTAATGTTTTTTCCGAAAACACCTGACAGTGTTTGTCTTCAATCATTTTACCTGACATTTCTTCTTCCTTTCCCGTCTGCCATTGAGTTTTTTTTTGTATCTTCAAAGCAATCGTCGTTCCGGTGAACCGGCAAGGCTTGATAATGAAGAGCGCGGTCAATTTCGGCGGTCAGTCTCTCCAGCGTAAAGGGCTTTTCCAGAAAGCAATCGCAATCATGATTAAGCGCACTGTCCAGAGTGCTCTTTTGGATATAACCGCTCATCATAATGACAGGGAAATTGCCGAAGCGCTGGCGAATGGCTTGCAGAAATTGCAGGCCGTTTATTCCCCGCATCCAGTAGTCAGTCAGCACGAGATCAATTTCACTGCTCTGGGAATGGAGGATGTTCAGGCCTTCTTCCGCAGAAGTTGCTTCCCGGACTTCATAGCCACGGCTCCTTAAACCGCGGCGCAGAGTTTCGAGCTGATCAATCTCATCATCAACTATTAATATATTCACAGGCAATGTTCCCCTTGTTGGTTTATGCGCTTTATCAGATTTACTGCAGCGACCATGCCACAGGTGCTGATTTTGGTGGGAAACCTAAATATGTAAAATAAATCGGTAGGATACGGATAATCAGTTTTGAGTGTTGCAGGGCCGGGTTCAGGGATGATGGTGTGCCATTATGGAATGCTGAAAAAAGATAATTTCGTGAAAACAGCAGTTTAACTCAGCCGTTCTTTTTTGGCATGGTCCTAATCAGGATGGCGCGAAACCGGCGTGTCATCTGCAGACGGTTTTTCCCGGTCCATTGCCGGTTTTTTTCTATTTTTCCACCAGCGACTTTGCCAACTTTGCTGCATGCATCAGTTTGTTGATATCCTCTACCAGGAGATTGTTTTTTCTGATTTCCAGCAAATTGGTCCGGCCGGCGTTGATCAACGCTTTTTCCACCTTATTAAGGGGAAGTCCCAAGTCTTCAGAAATTCGCGCCGCAATTTTGGCGAAGGAAATCTCAAACCTCTTTCTGGCGCCGGGCTGAGTCTTTAAAATAAGGCACAGTTGCTGCAGAACATAAGGAGAGCAGTCAGTCGTCAGATGGGGATGAACATAGATATTGGCTGTTTGCAGACGGCGGGTAATTGTGGTGATCATCTTTTCCATATAAGGAGGCAGCTTTTTTAAGTTCTGCTCCAGGTGCAGTTTGGTCAGTACTGCGACTTCCGTATCTTCCAGCGCTGTTACGCTGGCGGAGCGCGGTTCATCAGTTATCAGCGCCATCTCTCCGACAATATCGCCTTCTTCCAGGGTGCTCAACACAATCCTGGCGTCGCCGGTGTTCCGGAAAACCTGTACCCGGCCTTTCAGAATCAGATAACCTTCTTCTGCGGTTTCTCCCTCCCGCATGAGAAATTCGCCCTGGGTAAACTGTTTCTTTTCCTGCCTTGACCATTTCCCCGCGATTACGTCATCCACATCGGAAATTAATTCCAGGACGCTTTGATAACGATCTTCCTTTTTCAGCTCCATTGCTTTCATGATTATCCGGCAGAGCTCTTCGGGCAGCTGTCTTGCGGGATTACGTTTTTGCGGCGGCGGGATATCCCTTTTTTCCGCTTTGGCGAGAACCTCTTCCACGGTTTTGCCTTTATAAGGCGCCTCCAGCGTGAACATGTGATGCAGCGTCGCTCCCAGGAGGAATATATCGGTCTTTTTGTCGAGAAGACTGCTGTCCCCCGTTACCTGTTCGGGAGACATATAAGCCGGAGAACCCTGAATAACCTTTTTTGCACCGGCCACTGCGGTTATGCTGCGAAACAAATCCTGATCGGGCGCCGGTATTTCCTTTTCCGGATCGCCGATGAACCGCGCCAGGCCCCAATCCATCACCAGCACCTCGCCGAACTGGCCGACAATTACATTATGCGGTTTGATATCCTGATGAATAATGTTTTTAGAATGCGCAAATGCTATGGCATCACAGATTCTCCGGAAGATGTTGAGCAGATAGAACATGTTATATTTTTCTACATATTCCGGCGTGCCATTTTTAATTTCCGTCAGAATGGAATTGAGCGGCCGGCCGTCGGCAAGTTTCATGGTAAAATAGAGGCCGAGATCATTGGAAAGTCCCAACTCGTGCAGAGGGATGATATTCGGGTGCTCCAGCAGACCGGTTATTTTGGCTTCCCTGATGAATTCGGTAAGAGCGGTTTTGTCACTTTTCAAATTAGGCAGGACGACTTTCATGGCGGTCGTGCGCTGCAAATCCTGATCCGTAACTTTCAGAATTGCCCCCATGCCGCCCGCAACAAGTTTTCTCTGCAATTTGTATTTGCTGCTGTTTTCTCTGCGAGTCGCATCGTCGTAAAGTTCACGCTCCAGCGGGGTGATTCCCGTGAGAGGAAAATCGAATTGCGGCAATTCCTTTTCCTGATCGAAACGGCGGGTCTGGCCATAGCTATCGTCGTTGGAATCGGCTTTGAGCTTAACGCCTTCCTCGGAGATGATAACTGTCTTTTCGCAGTTGATGGTTTTTTCTTCGCTCATATATTCTGTATTTTTCGCAATTTTATCGCTGCCGGATTATGTGCTGTCCGGTTCAATCAACGTTATAAGAAGCAAGTTTGCGGCGCAGGGTGTTGAGTCCCAAACCCAAAAGCCGGGCTGCCTGCATTTTATTTTGTCCCGTCTCTTTGTAAACATTCAGAATATATTCTTTTTCCACATCGGCAAGATTTTTCCCTGCGGGACTGCTGGCTACTACGGAAGCCGCAATATCTTTTTTTCGTGTTCTCATTTCGGCAGGCAGACATTGCGGAGTAACCCTGTCGCCATGCGCCAGATTGGCCGCTGATTGGATAATAGACTTGAGCTCGCGGATATTACCCGGATAGTTGTAGGCCATGAGTGAGCTCAGGGCTTCTTCGTCAACGTACTTGATGCCCTGAGGAAATTTCAACTCTCCCAGAAAGCAATCGATTAACAGCGGAATATCCTCCGCGTGCTCGCGCAGCGGGGGAATATGCAGCCAGGCGCCTTTAAGCCTGTAATAGAGATCTTTGCGGAACGACCCTCTGGCCATCAGCCTGTCCACATCGGCGTTGGTGGCGGCGATAAAACGGATATCAACCCGGCTGGCCGCGCTCTGTCCGAGTTTCAGAAACTCGCCTTCCTGCAGAACTCTCAGCAGTTTGCCCTGAAAATCAGCCGGCAAATCGCCGATTTCATCGAGAAATAGAGTTCCCTTGTCGGTGTGTTCCAGATAACCCGCCCTTTCTTTTTCCGCGCCGGTGAAAGCGCCGCGGGTATGTCCGAAAAACTCGGCGTCAAAAAGATTGCCGGAGATGGAAGCCATGTTGATGGAAGTAAAGTTAAAGCGGGAGCGCGCTGAGCTCAAATGAATCGCCCGCGCGAGCAGTTCCTTGCCCGTTCCGCTTTCTCCGGTAATCAGAATCGGAACATCGCTGCCCGCGTGCAGTTCCGCTTCTTTCATAACGCGGAGCATTTTTCCGGAGCGGGTGATTATCGGTCCGAAGGCTTCTTTGTTTTGAATTGCGGGAAGTACTCTGGTTTTTCCCACCGCGATAATTTCCAGCAGTCTCTTGCGTTCCAGTGCCCTTTTTACGGCGCCCAGCAGGTCGTCGCGCGAAATAGGCTTGGTCAGATAGTCATAAGCGCCCTTTTTCAGGCAGGTGACCGCCACCCGCGCTTCGTTGACGGCGGTAATCATGATACATTCGGTTTCCGGACTTTTGCTTTTGATATGTTCGAGCAGGGCTATGCCGTTCATATCCGGCATGGTTACATCAATCAGGGCGAGGTCATATGAGTTGCCTTCGTCAATCAGGGCGGCGGCGTGCAGGGAATTACTCTCCAGCGTCAGGTTTTTCAGGCCGGCGCTGACCAGACCGCGTTTGATGCTTTCCAGAAAGTCCGGCTCATCGTCAATAGCAATAATGGAATCGTTCATGGTTTCTTCCTTATGGTTTGTCAGAGGGGGAAGATATTGTATCCGCCAGAATTATTCTGGCTTTGGTTCCCTCGCCCGACACGCTTTCTATTTCAATGCGTCCGCCCAGGCTCTCCATGATGTTTTTCGATATATAGAGGCCGAGGCCTGTTCCCATGCCGTATGGTTTGGTGGTAAAAAAAGGATCGAAGATATTGGTTTTCGTTGTTTCGTCCATACCGCAGCCGTTGTCTTCGATTTCGATGATTATCTTTTCCTGCCAGTCGGGAGTTGCTTTTGCCCGGATGCTGAGCGCCGATTCACGTTTATCCATTGCCTGCGTGGAATTGATTACCAGGTTGATCAGCACCTGTTCCAGCCCGTTGGCATCGGTGTAAATATCCGGCATTCCTTCTTCCAAATCCAGAGAGAACTTCCGGACTGTCTTATTGATTTGAATCTGGCAGATGGAAACTGCTTTTTCAATCAATTCTTTCGGATTTACCCAGCGCTGCTCGTTAATTTCCTTTTTGCGGGAAAATTCGCGCAGCTTGGAAACTGTGGAGTTGATTCTTTCGGCGCCGTGGTGAATATTATTCAACAACTTGAAAATATCTTCACGGAATTCATTGTAGGTCATTCCGAAAAGCTCATAATCCCTGTGCTGAAGCGCATAGTCATCAACAATCGGCATAATCTCTTTTAAATAATCAGTCAGGATGGGAATATTGAAAATAATAAAGTTGTTCGGATTATTGATCTCATGAGCTATGCCGGAAATCAGCATTCCCAGTGAAGCCAGCTTTTCGCCCTGCACAAGCTGTCTTTCCGCAAGTTTCGCCTTGGTCAGATCGCTGATGCGGATAATCGCTTCCCCGCCACTGATGTTTTTGAGGGCTACGGGATAAATAAATAATTTTTCGAATTTCGGAAATGGCGGGAGCCTCTGGAATTCCAGGGAAGAAGCCTCCTTCCTGGTTGTGGAGACAATGATTTTTTGCAGGGCTTCTTCGTCATAATTAGCCCGGACAAAGGCTTCACGGCAGGAAGTTCCGATCATTGCCTGATAACTTGCTCCGCCGAAATATTTCAGGGCAGCTTCATTAATCATCAGGATAATGAAGCTATCGCTGACCATAATCAGCGGATCGGAAATGCCGTCAAATACCGCCCGCAACATATTTCTGCTTTTTTGCACGGCCTGTTCAATCTTTTCTCTTTCCATTATTTCTTCGATCAAAACATTGTTGACGGCAGTCAGTTCCTGAGTGCGATCGGCGATGCGGTCTTCCAGCGAGGCGTGGATTGTCCGGACTTCTTCCAGAGCTTTCTTGTAGACGGTAATGTCACGGGCAACGATTACCGCGCCTACTAACTTTCTGTTATCATCATATAAAGGATTGGCAAAGGCATCCAGCCAGACATAACGGCCGGCGGAGTGATGGGCGCGGCATTCAAACCGGATGGGAGAACCCTGCATGACGTGTTTGCGCAGCAGGAGCAAAACGTTTTTCAGGTCATGATCGTAAATGATATCAAAAACCGATTTGCCGATCAGCTTTTCCGCCGGATGTCCCAGGACGTTTTTATGAGAAGGGCTTACGTACTGATAGGTGCCGTTTAAATCTATCTGAATCACCATATCGAGCATATTGTCCGTTATCCGGCGGTTGAATTTGGCAACATCGCCGATTTCCTGCTGCTTCTGTTCCATCTTCGCCAGGAGCGTATTGATATTTCCGCTCATTGACGCCAGCTCATCTTTACCCTTATATTCAATACGGTTGTTCGCCATGCCGCTCGCTATGATGGATTTTATCTGTGTCTGTATTTTTTCTACGCCGGAAAGAAAGAATCCGGCAAGAAAGAAATAGCAGAAGGAAGCCAGCAGGATGAAAGCAATAATAATTGCGAAAGAAATCTGCAGCAGTGTCGTTTCAGCTCTTTGTTTATGTGTCCGGAGAGATGATATCTCCAGCAGGAAACCCGGTTTACCGGAAATATCTTTAATGAGGCTGTAGGCGGCCAGATTACTGTCATTAACCGCAGTGATGTAAACAGGGCTGCCGGCATTCAGGGTATTAAGAATATTTTGCCGGCCGGCCGGTAATTTACTCCCCGCCAGAGGATGGAGTGAAAATTTATCATATCCGTTACCAGGCGTCTGGAAAAGGAGAGAAAGATCGAGCAGGCGTCCCAGGATTATTTTCCCGCTAATCCTGTCCGGATTGGTTCTGGCTGTAACGGGAGAAGATGCGAAAATAAATATTTTGTTCTCAACCTGCCATAAGCCCTGATGCCGGATCGGGAAATTATCAGCAGACAAAAACATTGTCTGCCAATCGGGAGATGCCGTGAGAAATTTTAAAAGAGATGATTTGCTTTCGCCTTTGTTATCGAAGCCGGTTGAGAAAATAATTTTTCCGGGGCCGACGGCAAACAAAACAATATTAATCCGGCTGCGTTCCAGCAATTCTTCTGTAAATCTGATTTTTAAATAGCCGGCGGCACGTTTTTTCGGCAGAACCGTGCGGATTTCCGCATCGGCAGCGTACTGTTTCGCTATATCAGCCAGCGCCGCTGTTTCACTTGCCAGCAATGTTGATGCTGATTTTACGCTGAGGCGCGCTGATTGAGCATCGCTTAAGTCAGCATCACTGCTTATCAGGGATGAGCAAATGTATATCAGGCAGATTGTAAGGACGACACCGGTCAGGCTGATTGACAACAACGCTTTTTTCCTGAGAGTCATAACTGTCTCCTTCCGCAAACGGAAAAACATTAATGGAGAAAATGAATCAGTATTACTTTTTTATCATACATTTTATTCTAAAACATTTCACGGTAATGTTGCAATGTAATTATTGTAGAATCTTTGCATTCTGGTAAAACCACCGCAAGTATTTACTGGCGGGAAGCAGGCCAATTATGTTATATAAAATATGACAGAGCAGGAGAAAAGCAGGGAAAGGCAGATGAAAAGAAACCAGCAAAAAATTCTTATCCTGATTTTATCAGTTCTGTTTGTTCTGTCTTGTTCATCCCCCCCTTCACGAATTAAAGATTCCTCATTTCCCGCCAGGAAGCGACTGGAGTTGATGGGGTATACTATTCAGGCGGGAGCTTTTGCTAAAGCGGAGAACGCCGCGCGCTTGACGGAAACATTGAAGAAGAGAGATATCCCGGCGACATACTTTGCAGCGGCAGACGGTCTGTTTAAAGTTCGCTTCGGCAATTTTTCCGACAGGGAAGAAGCGAGGCGCAAAGCGCAGCAACTGAAGGACGATGCGGTAATTGAGGATTTCTATATAGTCAGGCCGGAAGATTACGTGTCAGCCAGGCAACAGCAATACGGCGCTGATTATGTGAGAGAAGCGCTGGTCAAATCAGCGCGGGATTTCATCGGAGTTCCATATTTATGGGGAGGAGCTTCCGCCGAAACCGGTTTTGACTGCAGCGGTCTGACAATGACGGTCTATCAGCTCAACGGTTTTAATCTGCCGCGGCACTCGGCGCGGCAATTCGATGAAGGTATCGTAGTGGAGAAGACGCGCCTGCAGAAAGGAGATCTGGTTTTCTTTGCCATCAACGGCCGCAGCAAGATTTCACATGTCGGTATCTACATTGGCGAAAACCGTTTTGTTCACGCACCGTCACGCGGAAAAAAAATCCGGATTGATTCTCTCAACTCCGTTTATTATGCAAAACGTTTCGCCGGCGGAAGGACTTATCTGTAAAAATAAATTGCTTTCTGAAAATTATCGGCAAAAAAATTTTAAAAAATATTCAGCTTTTTGTTGACCTGCGTAAAAAAATAAAGTAAAATTACAAATAACAAAGCATTTAAAGCTTTGAGAAAAAATGCCAATTGATTTAAAGGAGGCTTTGTCCAATGACAGCAACAGCAAAAAAAGTAGTCAAGAAGGCTGCACCGAAAAAAGCAGCGAAAAAAGTGGTCAAGAAGGCAGCAAAGAAAGTAGTCAAGAAGGCCGCTCCGAAAAAGGCAGCAAAGAAAGTAGTCAAGAAGGCTGCCCCGAAGAAAGCAGCAAAGAAAGTAGTGAAGAAGGCTGCAGCAAAGAAATAAGAAACACGTTTTTGTTGTTGAATATTGTTAAACGCATCCGTTTGCGGAGAGGTTGCCGCGGCGGATGCGTTTATAGTGAACAGCCTGAGCTTTTTCATTGTTCAGGAAGAACTAGTCTGTTGTTTGAATCCGTACTGGCTTTAGAATAAATCAGGAATTACTCTCTTTCATAAAAACGATGATCCTGATGTCAGGCCTTTATGAAATGCGTAATAATAAAAATCGCCGGCAATAAAAAACTTTTTGGCCGGTATCTGAACTTCTTCTTTTTGTTTCAACTCTGCATGGTTATATCAACGATTCTTCCGGCGGGAAAAGAGGTCCTGTTATGAGAAGGTGGAACGGCTGGGGTGATTCTACTGTTTCATACTTGCCGGCTCCCGGTGCAGTCAGTTTTATTGCCGAAAAAATAGGAGCAGGAAATCCTCCCCGTGATATTCATTACCCGGATGCCGTAAAACTGGTTCCTCCCTCCCGTGCTTCATTCCATAAGCAGATTTCCACAGAAGCTTCCGGGCGGCTGTGCCATGCCCGCGGCCAGAGCCTGCCGGACTGGATAGCAATGCGCTCCGGTCAGATCAATATATTTCCTGATGGTGTTGCGTACCCCTCGACAGATGAGGATATCCGTCAGCTGCTTGATTGGGCGGACAGGACGAAAGCATTTCTTATTCCCTACGGCGGAGGCACCAGTGTTGCCGGCCATGTCAATCCGCTTGCCGGCACGTGGCCTGTCATCACAGTGGATATGAGCCGGATGAACGGCCTGAAACATTTTGATGAAACCAGCAATCTGGCGACTTTTGGCGCGGGAATCGCTGGCCCTGATCTGGAAGCTCATTTGCGCGCGCACGATTGTACGCTGGGGCATTTTCCCCAGTCGTTTGAATTATCCACTCTGGGCGGCTGGATTGTTACCCGTTCCTGCGGACAACAATCTCTGGGTTACGGACGTATCGAAAAATTATTTGCCGGAGGGAGACTGGAGTCACCTGCCGGTTCTCTTGTTCTGCCCGCCTTTCCGGCATCGGCGGCGGGTCCGGATTTGCGCGAAGTCATTATGGGATCGGAAGGAAGAATGGGAATATTAACGGAAGCCACGGTCAGAGCGACTCAGCTGCCGGAAAAGGAAGAATATTTTGCAGTATTTCTGCGCGACTTTGAAACCGGATGCCAGGCGGCGCGTGAAATGATACAGGCCAGATTGCCGCTCTGCCTGCTGCGCCTCAGTTGTGCCAATGAAACCACGACAACTCTGGTACTGGCAGGTCATCAAAAGATCATCGAAGTTCTGGAAAAATATTTTTCCCTGCGCGGGCTGAGTTGCGAAAAATGCATGCTGCTCATTGGAGTCAGCGGATATGAAGGAATTGTGCGCGCTGCGCGCCGTGAGGCATTGGAGATTGCCGATAATTATAAGGCTGTTTATGTGGGGAAAACATTCGGACGGGAATGGCATAAGAATCGTTTTCGCACGCCGTATCTGCGCAACGCTTTCTGGGAAATGGGTTATGCCATAGACACGCTGGAGACGGCCGCCGATTGGGAAAAGATTCCCGATTTGCTTGAAGATATGGAATCCGCGTTAAATCATGGCCTGGATGACATCGGGGAAAAAGTGCATGTCTTTACCCATTTGTCGCAGCTTTATGCCAGCGGTAGCAGTATTTATACGACTTATATTTTCCGCCTGCACGAAAATCCGGCGGAGAACCTGCGCCGCTGGCAGGTTCTCAAAACGGCAGTCAGTGAAGTGATAACCTCTCATCAGGCTACAATCAGTCACCAGCACGGGATAGGAACGGACCACCTGCCTTATCTCGCGCAGGAAAAAGGGAAACTGGGGATGAAGGTTATTGCGGATATCTGCCGCCGCCTTGATCCGCAGCAAATAATGAATCCGGGAAAACTGATTTCCTTATCCGGGTGCGCTGATTAAAAAATAAAATTAACGGCGGTAGGCTCATGTGGCAGGGAGACTGGCGGGATAAAATCTGGAATGACCTCGATCGAAGCTGGGACATCATTATAGTAGGAGGCGGTATAACGGGCGCGGGTATTTTGCGGGAAGCAACGCGCCTGGGGTTGCAGGCTCTGCTGATTGAACAGCGTGATTTTGCCTGGGGAACATCCAGCCGTTCCTCCAAACTGGTGCACGGCGGCCTGCGGTATCTGAAAGAAGGAAAAATAGGCATGACCCGCGCTGCCGTCCGGGAAAGAGAAAGGCTGGTGCAGGAAGGACCGGGCCTGATTGATCCGCTGGGCTTTCTGCTGGCGACTTACGAGGGAGATCATCCGGGACGTCTGGCCTATGAAGCGGGTCTTTGCGTTTACGATCTGCTGGCGCTGCAGTGGAGCCACACCCATTACAGCGCTGACGATTTCCGGATGCTGGCCCCTCATATTTCTCAGTCGGGGTTGTGCGGCGGTTTCCGCTATGGCGATGCGCAAACCGATGATGCCCGCCTCGTTCTGCGTGTTATCCGCGAAGCCGTCGCCGATGGCGGTGTCGCGATTAATTATGTCACTGCCGGAGAATTTATTAATTCGCCAAAACAGGCGGACAGAAAATTAAAGGCAGGCGCAGTTGCGCCGCGCCGCCTGCGCATTCGGGATAATTTGACTGACAGGACAGAACAGATTAAGGCCAGGGTCATCATCAATGCCACCGGCGCCTGGGCTGATCGGATGCGTGCCCAGGCAGGTTTTGGCGCGCGCATCCGGCCGCTGCGCGGCAGCCATCTTATTTTTCCCGGCTGGCGTTTCCCGGTGGCACAGGCAATTTGTATTTTGCATCCGCTGGATCACCGCCCTGTTTTCATTTTTCCCTGGGAAGGCATTACGCTGGTGGGAACAACCGATGTCGATCATGGCAGGTCTCTCGAGGAAGAGCCGGCCATCAGTCCGGAAGAAGTCGCCTATCTGATGGCGGCCATTGAAGCGGAATTTCCGGCGCTGCACATGACTCTTGATGACGTGATATCATCATTTTCCGGTGTTCGTCCCGTAATCGGGACAGGCAAAGATGATCCCTCCAAAGAAGCGCGCGATCATGCCGTTTGGGAAGAAGGCGGTCTGCTTACCGTGACCGGGGGGAAGCTAACGACTTTTCGCCTGATTGCCCGCGATGCCCTTAAAGCGGTTGCCCGTTTCCTGCCGGAAATGCCGGTGCCGGATAAAAATATCAGCGTTTTGAATAAAGTGGATTTGTCTCTGCGGATCAATCTTCACGGTAAAAAAACAGAACTGCCGGAAAGATTGCGCCGCCGGCTCTTGGGACGATACGGTGCCGATGCGCAGCGGCTTTTAGACTTTGCCCAACCCGGAGAAACGGAAGCAATACCAGGGAGCCTGGCTGTCTGGGCGGAATTGCGCTTTGCCGCTCGGGAAGAAGGTGTTATTCATCTGGATGATTTGCTGCTTCGCAGAGTGAGGTTGGGGTTGCTTCTTCCGCACGGCGGCCGGGATATTTTGCCGCGGGTGCGCGCTATCTGCACAGAGGAGTTGGGCTGGAGTGATACCCGCTGGCAGCAGGAAGAAAAAGAATACTTGTCTTTATGGCATAACTGTTACAGCCTGCCGCAGCGTTCCGCTATTCCGGACTGGCATAAGCTGTTAGACGAGTCCGCTGAAAAAGAAGGGAAGAAGAATTGAATCATGGATAAAGAATATATTTTAAGCATAGATAACGGAACTCAATCAGTGCGTGCGCTGATTTTTGACCGGCAGGGCAATCTGGTTTGCAAAACACGTGTTGTCCTGGAGGCTTATTATTCCAGAGAGCCGGGCTGGGCGGAGCAGGATCCTGCTTACTACTGGAAATCATTATGCCAGGCCTGCCGGCAGATCTGGAGTGAACATCCGGAGCTGAAGGAAGCAATCGCCGGTGTTACAATAACGACACAGCGCGCAACAATGATCAACGTGGATAAAAACGGCAAGCCGCTGAGACCGGCTATTGTGTGGCTGGATCAACGGCGCACCGGGGGCCTGAAGCAGGTTGGTTTCTTATGGGGTATGGCTTTTAAAATATCCGGTATGGCCGAAACGATAGCTTATCTGCAAGCGGAAGCCGAGTCGAACTGGATAAAGCAGAATCAGCCGGAAATCTGGAGTAAAACATACAAGTATCTTTTTCTCTCCGGTTATCTGACTTATTGTCTGACTGGCCGGTTTGTTGATTCCGTGGGCTGCCAGGTTGGTTATATCCCTTTTGATTATAAGAAGAAACGCTGGGCGGCTTCCTGGAACTGGAAATGGGCTCTGACACAGATTGAACCTGAAATGCTGCCTCAGTTGATTGCACCGGCGGACATTATGGGACAGGTGACCCCTCAGGCGGCGCAGGAAACAGGCATCCCGGAAGGTCTGCCGGTAATTGCGGCGGCGGCGGACAAAGCCTGCGAGGTAATCGGAGCCGGTTGTCTCAAACCGCATATCGGTTGCCTGAGTTACGGCACGACAGCCACGATTAATACAACGCAATACAAATACGTGGAAGCGATTCCTCTGATACCTCCTTATCCATCGGCCGTGCCTGACGCCTATGCGCTGGAAATTCAAATATACCGCGGCTACTGGATGGTAAGCTGGTTTAAGGAACAATTCGCCTATCTGGAAAAGCAAATTGCCTCTGAGCGCGGTGTGGAAACGGAAACGATAATCGAAGAGCTGCTTTATAAAGTTCCGCCGGGTTCGATGGGGTTGGTGCTGCAGCCATACTGGTCGCCGGGAATCAAGGTGCCCGGTCCGGAGGCCAAAGGCGCGGTCATCGGTTTTGGCGATGTGCATAACCGCGCTCATCTTTACCGGGCGATTCTGGAAGGTTTGGCGTACGCACTGCGTGAAGGCAAGGAGCGTGAGGAAAAAAGGAGTGGTGTGGAAATCACCGAACTTCGTGTTTCCGGCGGGGGCTCGCAAAGCAATGCGGCAATGCAGATTACCGCCGATATTTTCGGTTTGCCCACAGCACGCCCCCATATTTACGAAACATCGGGGCTGGGAGCAGCCATTGACGCGGCGGTCGGATTAAAGCTGCACCCGGATTTTCAAACTGCAGTTAAAGAAATGACGCGGATCGGGCGTATTTTTGAACCGCATTTGCCGACACATTATATTTACGACGAGCTCTACCGGCATGTTTACAAACAAATGTATGAACGATTAAAGCCGCTCTATGAAGCAATTCGCGAAATAACCGGTTATCCGAACCGCGCCGGTGAATAGCCGGACAGGCAACAGAATAAAACCGGCGGGCTGTCATTATCCTGACGGGCGTCATATTTTATCCGCCATTATTATTTTTCCCGATTTTTTTCTCCGTTGACAGATGATAATGAATAATTATTTTAAAGTTAAGGAACAAGCTAATCTGCTGCACAAAGACTCGTTTTGTTTTTTCACTTCACGTTGCTGTTAACGGCAAAAGTAATTGGCACATTTATTGTACATAATCATATCCGGTTATTCGTTTTTGACATTTTCCGAGTTTAAAAAAAGGAGGTGGCGTTATGGTACAATTAAATTTGTCGGCTGACCGTCAGCAGAAAAGTAATATTGTCGTTAACGCCTTTGCAATTTTGAGTAAAGTTAACAATACAATGAATAACATGGCGCAGACGATGAGTGTGGCAACCGACCAGAAGGCGGAAAGCGCCGTCGCAATTGACAGGATGGCTGATCTGGCCTTTGAAAGCAGCGTCCTTGCGCTGAGAGCTTCATTAAATGAAGCCGAAGCTAACGAAATCGGTACAGGAGAAGTATTGCTTCTTGCTAAAAAAGTAAATGATATTGCCATGAAAGCTGCCGACACCACCAGAATGCTGCATGGCGTTGCTGATGCCTGCCGTCAGGCAAGGCGTTAATATTTCGAGACATGGAATAAAAAACCTGAGAAATCAAAGGTGGTGATGCCGCTTCGCTTTCCCCGATTGATAAAGGCTGGAAAAGAATGCGGGCAAAAGGAAACGAAACGGCGTGAACAAAATTTTCCCCACAGACAAAACGGCAGCTGAGGAAAGGAAGCGGTCAAACAATTAAACCGCTTCCTTTCCTTTTTTTAGTGAGGCTCCAATTTCAAAAGCGCAGCGTATGGAAATTGACTGGACAAACTATCCCGCAAAGCGGGATTCGATATAACCTGAATGAACAAGGTTTGGTATACCCGAATCATTCTCTGCAAAAGCACCCGGATTATTTACGGTGCGAATCGCCCACGCCGATAAACGGCACAGCTCCGGCGCCGGTAACCTGCGGCATGATGCCATTCCATTTTTCGATAGCTCTGAGGTTTGCTTCAATTTTTCTCAGCTCAATAAGATCAGGCGAAATGTTGGCTCTCTGCAGTCGCAAGGATTCGGCTTCCGCGCGTGCCGCCGTAATCTTCTGTTCCGCCTCGATTTTTATTCTCTCCAGGTCTCTTTTAGCCTTCAGAGCCAGCTGCTCGGCTGTTTGTTTCGCCTCAATGGCCTCCATAAATACCTTGGAGAAACTGAAATTAACGATGGAAAAAGCGTCAACTGCTATGTTGGATGAACGAAGTCTGTCCGCCAGCGAAGTTCTCATTGCTTCACTGACCAGAGGCCTCTTGGTAATAAGCTCCTCTGCCGTATATTTCGCCGTCACGGCTTTTACCACTTCATGGATGGCCGGCTCGATGATGCGTTCACGGTAGTAGACGCCGATGGATTGATAGACGACATTGGCGCGGTCGGGAATGACATGGTAGTTCAGTACCACTTCGGAAGTTACATCCTGCAAATCAGAAGATGCGGCGGCGGCTTTGCTGGTGGCTTTATGGACCTTGACATCCATTATCATTATTTTTTGCATGATGGGCACCCGGAAGTGCAGGCCTTCGTCAAGCACCTTGTCCTGCACGGCGCCGAAATTCAAAACAACTCCTCTTTCCCCGGCTCCAATCTGCACCCAGGGGCGGAAAAAAATCATTATCAGCAGAATCGCACCGATAATTACCCATGTTTTCATAGATCCCTTTTTCATAACGTTCTGCATGCTTTCTTTGGCCCGGTAAACATCTCTTTCATCCATTAGTGTAACTCCTTTGCTTTTTTATATGGTAAAGTTATTTATGTCTTATTTGGACTGCCTGACCACAGTCATCGCCGTCGCAATCAGCGAAGAGATGTCGCCGAAATTAGCCGGAAGAATGAGAGTGTTTCCCTGTTTGGCCAGATGACCGAACTGCTCCACCAGTTTTTCCGCCACCCGCAGCTGGACTGCTTCCATACCGCCCGGCGATTGTACGGCGGAAGCGACGGACTTCAGGCCGTCAGCCGTGGCGTTAGCGACGGCGCGAATGGCTTCCGCCTGTCCGGTTGCTTCATTAATCTGCCTTTGCCGGGTGGCCTCCGACTCCAGAACCACCTTCTGCTTTTGCCCCTCGGCAACATTGACCGCTGACTGCTTTTCACCTTCCGATTGAAGAATTATTGCCCGCTTTTCCCGTTCCGCCTGCATCTGCTTTTCCATGGCCTTTAAAACGGTATCGGGCGGCACAATGTTTTTAATCTCATAACGCAGAATTTTAACACCCCATGTCCGGGAGGCGTCATTGATGGCGCTGACAATGGCGGAATTGATGGCTGTTCTTTCCTCAAAGGTTTTGTCCAGATCAATCTTGCCCACCTCGCTCCTCATTGTTGTCTGCGCCAGCTGGGTTATGGAAAAAAGGTAATTGCTGATGCCGTAGGAAGCCATTTGCGGATCGAAGACCTGAATAAAAATAACTCCGTCCACACCGACCTGGACATTGTCGCGCGTGATACAGATCTGCTCCGGTATATCGAGGGCCTGTTCCTTGAGTGTATGTTTATAGGCGACGCGGTCAACGAAAGGGATAATGTAACTAATTCCGGCATGCAGTACGCTGTAAAATTTGCCCAGCCGTTCTATGACATAGGCGCTTTGCTGAGGCACAATACGAACTCCCTTGATGATAAAGAAAACGGCAAATACGGCCAGAACAATCAAAAAAATATTCATATCTTCCTCCCTCTTTCTATAAAACAGGTTTAACCTTGATCCTGATTCCTTCAATGGCGATTATTTCCACCGTTTCTCCCGCGTTGATGGTTGCGTTCTCATCGCAAAAGGCAATCCATTCCGAACCGCGATAATCAACAGCTCCTTCCTTGCCTGCGGAAATAGCCCTGACTACTTTTATCTTTTGCCCCGCGTATTCAGGCGGCATATCATGGCTGCCGGCAAAAAGACGGCGGGCCGTTTTACGAAAGAGCGACATCAGAACAACCGAGGAAACGGCAAAGACAATCAACTGGCTGTCCAGCCCCATGGTCAGGCCAAGCCCCGTCGTCACAGCGACGATTATCGCTCCCAGTCCGATAAAACAAAGGATGAAAGACGCCGTGGCCAGTTCCAGTATCAGAAGGACAATGCCGATGGCGCCCCAGATTAATGCCGCCGAATAGGATATGGTAAACATAAAAGCCCCCCTGTCCGAATATCACATTCTCCCGATTTCCTGACCGTAAAGAAAACACTTTGTTATGCTTTCTTCGTCGGGATTCCAGAAACACTTTATTCCGTCATTGATCAATTCCCAGCCGGCTTCGGTAATCAATTTATTCATGTTGCCGACCGACTCGCCACTCCAGCCGTAGCAACCGAAGGCGGCGGCTTTCTTGTTTACGAATTGCAAACCCTTTAATTCCTCGAAAATCCCGGCCAGCGCCGTCGCTATGCCCTTGTTGATTGTGGGAGAACCGAACAGGACAATCCGGGATTTGAAAATTTCCGTCATGATGTCGTTTTTATCGATTTTGGCGGCATTATACAGTTTGACATTGGCAGCGGCATTGACATCTTTAATCCCTTTGGCGATTGTCTCGGCCATTCTTCTGGTGCCTTCCCACATGGTATCGTAAACCAGCGTTATCTGATTTTCCTGATAGGCATTAGCCCACTGCAGATATTTTTCGACGATCTGGGTGGGATTTTGCCGCCAGATAACGCCGTGGCTGGTGGCGATAATGTCAATCGGCAGTTGCAGCGCCAGCACTTCCTTAATCTTGGCATCCACCAGTTTGCTGAATGGCGTCAGGATATTGGCATAATATTTAATACATTCACTGAATAGTTCGTCCTGTTTGACAAGATCATTGAACATGTATTCGCTGGCGTAGTGCTGGCCAAACGCGTCATTGCTGAACAATATATTGTCGCCCGTCAGATAACAGGCCATGCTGTCCGGCCAGTGCAGCATTCTCATTTCCACAAATATCAGTTCTTTGCCGTTACCGAGCGATATCTTGTCGCCTGTTTTCACGGGTTTGAAATTCCAGTTCTGATGATAATGACCCCGGAGCGATTTCAGGGCGTTTTGCGTGCAGTAGATGGGGGTGTCGGGAATAAACCGCATCAACTCCGGCAGAGCGCCGCTGTGGTCTATCTCCGCGTGATTGGCTACGACATAATCAATTTTTTTGAGGTCAATTTCCTTCTGCAGATTGGCAACAAACTCCCCTGCGAAAGGCAGCCAGACAGTATCTATTAAAACGTTTTTTTCTTCCCTTAAAACGTTTTTTTCTTCCCTGATGAGGTAGGAATTATAAGTCGTTCCGCGGTTGATGGAATATTCGTCACCGTGAAATTTTTTCAGTTCCCAGTCAATTTTACCCAACCAATAAACATTGTTTTTAATGTTAATTTTTATGATACTGTCCCCCGTTTTTTATTTTAAATATTTCTTTTCCAGGCGATTGAGCAGCCTGTGCAGTTTCTCGTGAGTTCCTTTTCCCATCACCTTCTCTTCAAATTCTTCAAAGAGAGCCGCTAATTCCTGCTGTTTTACCTCTGGTATTTTCCGGTCTGCCAGGGGAAACAGTATCTTGTTTTCTTTTTCGATATGCCGGCGCAATAAATCAATGTAATTTCCTGCGGCAGAGCATAATTCATCTTTTTTAATTGAATTGTCAAGTAATGCGGCATTCATTTGGGAGAGATATTTTCTTCCCTCGGCATGTTCAAGCAGCAGTTGTCCGATATGTCCGGTTTCTTTCGGAATGCCCGCCATTTCCATAGCGGGGAACAATAAACCTTCTTCTTTCCCGTGGTGGCATTTGTCGGCAAATAATTGAAAAAAACCGGCCAGGTCAATAAAATCCCGGGTGCTTATGTCGGTTTTGAGCATCATCTCCAGAATATTCAGGCCGTGCAAAATGCCATTATGCTCATTTATTAAATCTTCACTGGCATGATTCATTTTTTTCTTCCCTGGCCGATTGTGTGAAATCTATTTCCAGATCATCAACCTCCATCTGTTCGGGCAGCTCTCTTCTTTTTTCCGCGACATCTTTTTCCGCCAGAAACCAGTCTCTGCTCAGTCCGTTTGTCAGAGCCACCGACAGCAGCCATTCTTCTTCCCGGGGATGCACAACATTATCGGTTAGAGAAAAGGACAGGCCGTCTTTGATGAATTTCATGGCCAGGATGGCTGATGAAAAGCGCGGCGGCACATCCTCAATGAATTTATTATCCATAATTTCCCGGATGGCGCGGTTGCAGAAGGCTTTCTCGAAACCCAGCGATTTGCCGATGCGTTTCATCAGCTGCGCTTCCATGTTTGATATTTTGTGATCCTTGCGAATCAGCAAAAGCAAACCTTTGAAATAAAGGCTGGCGTCCAAAACGGCAATATTCATAAGTCTCCTTCTTCGTAGCCGCGGGTCATGTAAAATGTTGCCAGATCAAAAAAAATCGTCATGCGTCTTTGCAATTCAAAAGTTACATACAGGTCAATGCTTTTATGCCATTCGCCCTGACTTAAGGCGATATCCCAAATGTGCCGCCGCAGCAGACTCAGCGCTGAGAGCGAAGCGCTGATTTTAAAGCCTTCCCGGCGCCTGTCTTTTCCCAGCTTTAAATAAAATATTTTCAGGCGATTAACTTCGTAAAGTCCGCCCAGCCAGAGAATAATCTGCGAAACCATTCTGTCGCAAAGGATATAAATTTTTTTGCGGTCATAATTATGGTATTGGCTGGTGGAAGGATTGGCAATCACTTCCTCTACCCACCGGTCATTAATTTTTTCCCTGCTTTTGATGATGACGTTAACCAGACGCTGCGTCAAGTCATTTTTTGCCTCCTCAGGCTTTTGCGAAGCCTGATTGCTCTGCTTAATGGAATCAACAACAGCCCAGTAATCTTTTTTGCTGTTGATATAAGCATCAATGGCGAATTTGTTGGGACGAAAAGCCAGCCGGGGTATTTTATCAGTGGGGAAAAAGCGGGCCTGTGCGCAATCATCGCCGGCGGTGAGGTCTCCGCCGATCTGTTCCACAACAAAAGTCAGAAAAAGCAAATCGCCGTAAAAACGGCTGTTGTACGAATGGACATCGAGCAGCCGCAGAACCCTTCCCCTGATGCCTGTTTCCTCCTCCAGTTCGCGCAGCGCCGCGTCTTCGATGCTTTCCCCGGCTTCGGCAAAGCCGGTCGGCAGGCACCATAAACCGCGCGACGGCCGGCGTCCGCGTTTTACCAGCAGAATATTGCGGAAAGAATCGAGAATTGATGATACCACCGGCAGCGGGTTTTCATAAAAGAAGCAATGGCAGTCAGGGCAATAGTCGCGCAGGACATTATCTTCCTCTTTTTTTACAATGCCCGCTCCGCAGTAAAGGCAATGCTGTCGTTTTTTTTTCATTTTCTTTTCTCCGGCGGCAAAGAATCAAAGCAGACAAAAATCCTGTCGTTCTTGCACATTGTGACGAAACTATTTTCATCGGCCGCCTTGTAAAGTTCATCCATTAATTCGTCAATGAGCAGCGCCGCAACGGCCTTTGTTCCCATCAGAAAGAAAGGGCTTTTAAAATGGAAATATTCGGCAAAAAAATTAATATCAGCCGGGCGGAAATAAAGAGAATTATTAAAATCAACCGTCATTATCCGGGAAAAAAACGGATTGAGCAAATTCCGTCCGTTTTCACCGGAAAACTGCCTGACGATATTTTCCACCGGCAGCGGTTTCTGTTCATCATGCAACCCGTTTTGCCGCATAACCAGCTTTGTAATACGGACGAGTTCCTGCATGTTGTCCTCGCAATGCGTTATGGCGATAAAAATGCCGTCTTTTGTAAGCAGGCGCACGATGTCGGGAATCATTTGCGGGAAAAAATATAAAGCATAGCTGCAGATGATTAAGTCAAAGGAATCCCGGGGGTAATCCTTGATCTGATTGATGCCGGAAGAGGAAAATTCTCCGGCGTAGCCGGCTTTATGGCAGGCATCAATAAAGAAGGATTCATACTGCGGAACAATGTCGAGCCCCGTTATTTTTGCCCCTTCATGTAGCTTGCCCTGGAGGGCTTCGGTAAATGAACCGAATGCGCAGCCCAATTCCAGCACGTTTCGGCAGTTGGATAAATCGGCTTGCGCCAGCGCAATATGGCGAATATCATTTTTATTCGTGGAGAATTGCCGGATTAATTGTTCAATCAGGCGGTGCATTTCCACTTTCTTGAACACCTGCAGAATCTTTTTTTTGTCCACGGATTCCGGCATAAGCAAAACTCCCCTCAATGCGTGTGCTTCATTCCTCTAAGGCCATAATCTTGGCGACTCTTCTTTCGTGCCTGCCTTTCTCAAAGACGGTATTCATGAATTTGTCAATCATGTCTGTCACCGGCGTACAATATTTGACTCTGCCGCCCAGGGCGATGAAGTTGGCGTTATTATGCGCCCTGGCCATTTCCGCGGTAAAGAGGTCATACACCTGCGCGCAGCGGATTCCTGTTATTTTATTGGCAGCCATTGCGATGCCGATGCCTGTTCCGCAAAACAGAATGCCGAAATCGTAACCGCCTTTTTTGAATTCTTCCGCTGCCCGCGCCGCGATATCAGGGTAATCAACCGCATCTGCGGAATTTACGCCCAGATCATTGACGGTGCAGTTTTTTGTTTTTAAGAAGGCGCTGACCTCGTTTTTCAGGTCAACCGCGCCGTGATCGGAGGCGATGACGATTTTTTTCATGGCGTTTCTCCGGAATATGGTTTTTATGTGTCTGATTTTTACAGTTTTTGCAAATAAGTCAACAAAAAATCTTTGCCAAGATTAACTATTTCCTATAAACATTAACCATGCAGAAGGAAATTGATGAATATCTCAGTTACCTGTTGATTGAGAGGGGCGTCGCCCAAAATACGCTCGAATCATATCGCCTTGATTTGCATCGTTTTATTTCATATTTTGCCGAAAAAGGCAAAACGGACCCGGGTAAGGTACTTGCCCAGGATATTATCGAATATCTGGTATGGCTGAAAGATAAGGGTCTTGCTGCTACATCCATGAACCGCGTGCTGGCCGCGCTGCGGGGATTTTATAAATATTTACTGAGGGAAAAAGCGATTGCTGAGACGCCACTGGCTCATATCGAGCTGGCCAAGGTGTGGATGAGGCTGCCCGATACGCTGAGCAAGGAAGAAATGAATCTGATTCTGGCGCAGCCCGGAAGGGAAACTGTTCAGGCCAGGCGCGACAGCGCCATGCTGGAGCTTTTGTATGCCACGGGCATTCGTGTTTCGGAATTGATAAATCTGAAAATGAGCAGTATCAATTGGCAGGTCGGTTTTTTGCTTGTCATGGGGAAGGGCGGCAAAGAGAGAATTGTACCCATCGGTAAAACAGCATATGATTGCGTGAAACAGTATATTGATGAAGCCCGGCCGCAACTGTTGCAAAAGAATAACAGTGATAATTTGTTTTTGAATCGTTTCGGCAATAAATTTACCAGGCAGGGATTCTGGAAAATAGTTGTCCGTTATGCTAAAAAGGCGTTATTGCAGAAAAAAGTGCATCCCCACACTTTCCGCCATTCTTTCGCGTCTCATCTGCTGGAAGGCGGCGCGGATTTGCGTTCCGTGCAGATTATGCTGGGGCATGCCGATATTTCCACGACGCAGATTTACACGCATATTACGCGGGAGAGGCTAAGGGAAATACATCGCCGGTTCCATCCGCGCGGTTGACGGGATGTCAGACACGGGGCAAGGGTATCTTTACAGTGATTGCGGGAAATAAAAATAAAATCATGGCGGCGGCAATTATTACGGCCGTAATTATCATCTTCATTGTCGCCCTGTTTCTCTTTATGCCGCGGGCTTCCGGTTCGCTGGCTTTCGGGATGACGCGAATTAAAAATGCTTTTTCTTATTATATTTTGAATGCCCGGCCGCATTTTTACTACCTGGAAATGGAAAAAAACGGCAAAGAACTGCGGTTATCTTCCGCCGCCGCGCTGGAGGTTACTTACCGTGATGAATTTGTCGTGCGCTCCGTTGTCAGTGACGACTGGCGGGAAAGATACACGGCGGTGAATGTCGAAGGCTACGCCAGCGGAAAGAATCATCTTAACGTGCCTCTCAAAGGAATTGTTCTGGTCAACAGGGTAATGGAGACCGGCACGCAAAGCCGGGATGCCGGAATTGCCGCTGATTATTATATTCAGATTTATCACCGCGGCGAAAAACTGGCGCGCGTGCCTCTGCGTGTCGTCATTACGCCGCAGGACTGGCTGCGCCTGGCGAAAGATTCGACTAATGTCCGGGTGCAGATTCAGTTTCTGAAAAAAGCGCTGGAACTGAACAAAGAAGATACCAGTGTGCGAAAAATTCTCGCCGGTATCTATTTTAAGCTGGACAGGCTGGACGAGGCCATTTTTTATTATAAGGAAAGCCTGAAACTGAAGCCGGATGATGTTTTTGCGTTAAATGAACTGGCCAGGTGCTATCTGAAAAAAAAGCAGTATGACGAGGCTATTGCGGTGGCGCGCTCGGTTCTTTCCATCAACCCGCGGGAAGCGCAGGCTCATGCCAATCTGGGTTTCGGCCTGGGCGAAAAAGGGCAATGGGCTCCGGCTGCCGCAAGCTACCGCCAGGCGGTTGATCTGGAGCCGGATAACCATGTGATGCGTTTTAAGCTGGGTGAAGCCTACGAAAGATTGAACAAATATGCCGCGGCGATTGCGGAATACAAATATATTGTGGAAAAAGACAAAAACTTTGATGCTGCGTTAATGGCCCTGGCGGATGTCAGCTTAAAAACCAGAAAGTACGACGAGGCGATTACCTGGTACAGGGAAATTATTAGAAGAAAGCCGAAACTGGCGGCGGCATATGCCAACCTAGCCCTGGCTTATGCAGGCAAGGGGCAGGGCAGAGAAGAAATCGAAAATCTGCAAAAGGCCGCCCGGTTAAGCCCCGATCAGCCAGTTATCCGTTTTAATCTGGGTACGGCTTATGAAAAAAGAAAAATGTACGGGGAAGCCGCTGCCGAATATGAGCAGGCTCTGAAGATTAAACCTGATGACGCCGACACGCTGGAACGACTGGCTGATCTGTCCGGCAAAAATAAAAATTACGAACAGGCGATTAAATATTATGAAAAGCTGGCGAAAATGTATCCGAGGAAAGCAGCTGTTTTTTCTCAGCTCGGTTTTGCCTACGGTGAACTGAAAAACTACGCCGCCTCCGCGCAGAATTACGAAAAGGCCATTAAAAACGGCGCGAAAAGTTCCGCTCTGCATTATAATCTTGCGTATACTTACGGCAAACTGGGGCGGGAAAAGGAAGCGATTGCCCAATACGAAAAAACCAATCCTCTGACCAAAGAAGTCATGGCGATTATCGCTTCCTATTACTTAAAAGAAAAGAAGTACAGTACCGCCATCTCCTATTATAAAAAGCTGCAGGCACTGGAACCGAAAAAGGCTTCATCTTATGGCAGCCTGGGTTACGCTTATGCCGCTTCCGGCAACTGGGACAAAGCTATCGAAAATTACCTGGCCGCTTTAAAAATTGAACGTGAAGACGATGAGCTTTACGCCAATCTGGGAGAAGCCTATGAAAAAAAGGGCTTGTACCAGGAAGCGCTTAAAGCTTACACTCATGCCTACGAGATTAATCCGGAATCGCCGCGGGCGGTCAGAAGAATACCGCGCCTGAAAATATTAATGCTGCAGAAGAAAAAATAGAAATAAAGGAGTTATCCGGGAAATGAAAGAAGTCAAAATTGGCGGTATAACAGTCGGTGGTTCAACCGGTTTTGTTTTGATAGCGGGGCCGTGTGTCATTGAAAATGAAACAGCTACCCTGGAAACGGCGCAATACCTGAAAGAGCTGACGGCAAAGCTGGCCATCCCCTTTATCTTTAAAGCATCCTATGACAAAGCCAACCGCACGTCGTTGAAATCCTATCGCGGCCCCGGCTTCCGGGAAGGCCTCTCCATCCTGAAAACGGTTAAAGAGAAGCTTGGTGTGCCGCTGCTTTCCGATGTCCACAGATTTGAAGAAATTGAGGCGGCGGCGGGCGTGCTGGATGTGTTGCAGGTGCCGGCCTTTCTCTGCCGCCAGACTGATTTTATCATGGAAGTGGCGGGCCGCGCGAAAGTTATCAATATTAAGAAAGGGCAGTTTCTGGCTCCGTGGGATGTTGCCAATATCATCGCCAAGGCGGAAGCCGCCGGTAATAAAAATATCATGATTACCGAAAGAGGAACTTCCTTCGGCTATAATAATCTTGTCTTTGATGTCCGTTCTCTGCCGATAATGCGGGATATGGGTTATCCGGTGATTTTTGATGCGACACATGCCGTACAACTGCCGGGGGGCGCGGGCGAAGTGTCAGGAGGACAGCGGGACATGGTGACTTATCTGGCGCGAGCGGCAGTGGCCGCCGCGGCAGACGGCATCTTTCTGGAAGTTCATTGCGATCCGGAAAAAGCGCTGTGCGACGGCGCTAATTCGCTTTACCTGTCGTCACTCGAGGGACTGCTTACGACTTTGAAAAAAATAGATGCACTGGTGAAAGAGAAATAATTATCCGGCGCCGGGGAAAATTGCGTAACAACAGATAATAATTTTCTGATATTGCGTGGTGATAAGCAATATTATAATATTAACGGCAAAAATTATGATAAAAGCAGCATTAATCAGGCAAAAAAAGGGAGAAGTGTATGAAAAAAACAATTTTTTCCATCATGTGTTGCCTGCTTTTCTGGACGGGGTTGACGATGGCTGCTGAAAATAATTTCGCAATCGACAAAATCAAGACAACAAAGGGTGATCTGACAATATCATTTATCGGTCATGCGACTTTAATGATGCATTTTGACGGCAAGGTCATCTATATAGATCCGGTTTCCCGATATGCCGATTATACAAAAATGCCGAAAGCTGATTTGATTCTTATTACTCATGAGCATACAGATCATTTCGACCTCAAAACGATAGACATCATCAAAACGGAGAAAACCACGGCAGTTGTTACAGAAATAGTCGCCCGGCAGCTGAAAGGCGGAATTATCCTGAAAAACGGCGAGGAGAAGATAGTCGGCGGGTTGAAAATCGAAGCCGTGCCCGCCTATAATATTGTTCATATGCGCAGCCCCGGCGTTCCCTTCCACGGCAAAGGCACTGGCAACGGCTATATTATTACCTTTGGCGACAAGCGTCTGTACATTGCGGGGGACACGGAAAATACTCCGGAAATGAAGAACCTCCGTAATATTGATATCGCCTTTCTGCCGATGAATGTACCCTATACGATGACTCCGGAGATGGTTGCCGATGCAGCCAAAGCCTTCCGGCCGGGAATTCTTTACCCGTATCATTACGGCAATACGGACACACAGAAACTCATTGACCTCATTAAAAATGAGAAAAATATCGAAGTGCGCATCCGCAAAATGATGTAATATTTTTTATATAGGTATTGACAGACCGGCCGAACTTCTTTATATTTTAACCGGCATAGCGGGAATTCTTCTCTATTGCCCTTGGGAAGGGGGTCTCTATGAAAAGACGAATTTATTTTCGTCTGCACGGCCTTTCATTTCAGTTTCTTTCAGGTTTCTTTTATAATCTTTCAGTTGAAAATCTGCATATCAAATTCAGAGTGTTTATCATGCCCTGCCGGCAGGGAGGGGCCGGGCAGTTGCATGTTTATAATTTTAAATGATTTATTAATGCGAGGAGGGGGAAATGAAAGAGCAAAAAGAATTAAAGAAAGCGGAGGATATTGCTGAAACAAACGATGCGGAATTTATCAACCGTCATGTAGAGCTGCAATTGCAGGCCCTGCAGAAAATAATTCAGCTGTTCGCGATTATTACCAATTCCGACAAGCCTTTGGCTATTCCGGATCCCAAACTGGTGTGGAAATCAATTTTACCGCTTTTCAATCCGGCCTTATTGAATCCTAACAGAATAGTGGAAATGTCCAATGATCTGATGGTGAAATTAGCCGCCGTTTCTTCCCGGATATTAGACCACCATTTACTCCAGCAGGAAATGCTGGAAAAAACAGTCAAAAAAGATAAGCGATTCCAGAGCGAATTGTGGACTAAGGAAATGTATTCCGATTTCATTTCCGATACCTATCTGATGCTGAGTGATTGGTTGACCGAATACAGCAAATCCATACCATTAGATGACGACAAGGGGAAAAAACGATTGATCTTCTTTACCCGGCAGGTTATCAGCGCCCTGTCGCCGGCTAATTTCCTGATTACCAATCCCGAAGCAGTAAAAGAAGGTGTGGAGACCAGAGGCCTTTCATTACTCAAGGGGATGAACAGCCTGCTGGATGATTTAATCGCCGGGGAAGGCCGCCTTCAGCTGAAGCTGACGGATATGACGAAATTTGAACACGGCAAAAATGTGGCGCTGACGGAGGGCAGCGTTGTCTATCAGAATGATCTGATGCAGTTGATTCAATACAAGGCAACCACCGCTGAAGTTTATGATACGCCCCTGCTTTTTATACCGGCCTGGATAAACAAATACTACATTTTTGATTTAACGCCGCGCAATTCCTTCATTCAGTGGGCGGTCAACAAGGGCCATACCGTGTTTTGCATATCATGGGTAAATCCGACCAAAGAACTGGAAAATAAGAATTTCGCCGATTACGTAACGGAAGGACCGCTGGCGGCAATCGAAGTCATTCAAAATATCACCGGCGCGAAAAAAGTTAATATTATCGGTTATTGCATCGGCGGCACGCTGCTGGCCAGCACACTTGCCTATGCGGCGGCGAAAAAGGACGACCGCATCCAAAGCGCCACAACTCTGGCTTCTTTGACTGATTTCAGCGAACCCGGCGATATCGGAGCTTTCCTGGAAGAAGACCAGATTCAGCAAATAGAAAAATACATGGAAGAAAAAGGGTATCTGGAAGGATTTTCGATGGCCACGATGTTCAATATGCTGAGGGAAAACGATCTCATCTGGTCCAATGTAAAAAATCAATATCTGCTGGGGCGCGACCCCATGCCGTTTGATTTGCTTTTCTGGAACTCCGATGCGACCAATATGCCCCGCGCCATGCAGAGCTTTTACCTCCAGAATATGTATCTGAAAAACAAGCTCAAAGATGTGGGCGGCATAACGATCAACGGGGTTCCCCTGAACCTGCGCGATATCAAAGTGCCCTATTATATCGTCGCCACAATTGATGATCATATTGCCCTTTGGACATCTGTATTCAAGACGGCCCAATTATTGACGGCGCCGACGAGATTCGTTTTGGGCGGCTCCGGGCATATCGCCGGAGTCATAAATCCGGAGGCGGCCAACAAATATTGCTATTGGACGAATCCCCAGATTCCCAAGAGCGCCAAAGAATGGCTGGAAAACGCGCAGCAGATCATGGGTTCCTGGTGGAAAGACTGGGCCGTGTGGGCCGATAAATTAAACGGCGGGAAAAAGGTGCCGGCCAGAAAAGTCGGCAACAAGAAATACGAACCTCTGGAGCCCGCTCCCGGTTCGTACGTAAAAGTCAGCTGGAAAGATAAAAAACCGGCGGCGAAGACCCGGCCGAAGGCGGCCCGGCAATCGGCAGCGAAGAAAAAGTAATATCATGCTCAGTGTTAAGCAATTTCGCTATGGCGCCGACAATTTTTCCTATATCCTTTATGGCAGAAAGCAGGCGGCGGCAATTGACGGCGGAGCGGGGAAGGAAATTATTGATTTTCTCAACCGGCAAGGCCTGACGCTTTCCCTCGTGACCAACACGCATAGGCATTCTGATCATACACAGGGCAATGCCTATTTGCTTACGGCAACGCAGGCACAGTTTCTGGATTATCCGAATCTCGCTGACAATAAGGAAATCTCTCTGGACGGAGAAAAGATTTTAATTTACCGCACTCCCGGGCATACGGACGATTCCGTTTGTTTTCATGCAGGTCCTGCGCTGATTTCCGGCGATACATTATTCAACGGCACAATCGGTAATTGCTTTTCCGGCAGCCTGAAAAATTTTTATTTATCCATCAGGCGGCTGATGGCCTTGCCTGACGAAACAATTATTTATGCCGGACATGATTATGTGGCGGCATCTCTGGCTTTTGCCCGCTTTCTGGAACCGGCCAACAGGAATATTGACCGCTTCGGCAATTCGTATGATCCGGCTCATGTCTTCTCGACAATGGCTGATGAACGCCTGATTAATCCTTATCTGAGATTCAACGAGGAGCCTATTTTAAATGTTCTGAAAAAAAGAGGATTGCCCTGCGCCAGCGAATGGGAACGCTGGGAATCACTGATGTCCATTGAATAGCAGCAATCATAATCAGAAAGAAAGTTGAACCGGCCTTATTTGCGGAGAGCTTTGCCAGAGCCTCTTTTCCCGTCATTCCGGTGAAAACCGGAATCCAGGAAATGCTTGATAATGCTGGATACCGGCCTGCGCCGGTATGACAAAATTGGTGGTTTATGCGGTTGTGCAAAGCACTCTTGCCGATGGCGCGGTAACGTGCGGTTTAACCGGCAGCGAAAAATACTTGCCAGGCCGGTAAGAAAATTATAAACCACTGCCCGGGAAAGCAGGCTGAATAAAAAATACGGACTTTACAGACAAGGGAATACCAATGAAAAAAAGCGTTAAGGAAAAGCTGAGCAGAGTCAAAATGCTGATAATGGATGTGGACGGCGTGCTGACCGACGGCCGCATTATCATGGATGACGCAGGCCGCGAAACGAAAAATTTTGATGTTCGCGACGGCCACGGCATCAAAGTAGTGCAGCGTTACGGGATAAAAGTGGTGCTGCTTACCGGCCGCCGGTCGGAAGTTGTCAAACGGCGGGCGCGGGATCTTGATATTAAGCAGGTATATCAAAAAGTATTCAACAAAAAAGAAATACTGGCGGAAATATTAAGAAAAAACAAATTACAGGCAGCGGAAGTCGCTTTTATCGGCGACGACATTATTGATATTCCGGTGCTCCGGGCGGTAGGTTTTGCGGCGGCGGTCGGGGATGCGCTGGATGTTGTGAAAAAGGCGGTTGATTATGTGACAAAGCACGGCGGCGGACGCGGCGCGGTGCGGGAGGTCTGTGAAATGATTTTGCAGGCGCAGGGCAAGTGGCCGGAAATCGCCGTCCGGTATGAATTTGATGATTTGGGTTGACATCTGATGCGCAGACTGTTGAACCGATGTTTTTAAATTTGTAAAAATTGAAGAGAAAATAAACGTGAATAAAATATTGCACCCAGTATTCCGGCAATTAAACGTATTAATTGTTTTTACGACGAAGGGCATAACAGAGCCGGAAACATTTTGGAATAAATTTAAGGCTTGCTTCAGGCGATTCCAAAACTCGTCCGCCCCGGGGCGGACTCAAACAAATGGAATCGCTGATCTTCCGCTTCGCCTTTATTTATTTGCCAAAATATTACCTGATTGGCTCTGTTATGCCATCCGTCGTTTATCAATTTTTGATAAGCTTATTCGTTTTAATTATTTGATTGCCCGAAAAATAATTATAACGCTGACTGTTTTTCTGGCCTTAACAGTTTTGTCATCCTGCCGGGATTCAGCTACTGCTGATTTTCCCCGGGTATTTCCGATAGACAGTTATACCAGGACCCAATGTCCGGATAAAAAAACCGGTTATTTGGTGGAATTCGTCATGGACAAAGATTCGGCGGCGCCGGTGCGTTATCATTCGGGCATCTGGTGCCCGGATAACGGCGATAAAAGCAGCTGGAATTTTATCGGTTACGATGAAAAAAAGCTGAAGGTTGATGAAGGAAAATATTTCCAGGGCAAGATGCACGGTTTGTGGACAAGCTGGCATAAAAACGGAGTGAAGGCTGCGGAAAACTATTACGACAGAGGTAATCCGAAAGGCAAATTCATCAACTGGCATGATAACGGCGCCGTGGCTTTGACAGGCGAGTACTACGCGGGAGGGAAGCCCGAGGGGAAGTGGGTTTATACCGACAACAAAGGGCGGATAGAAAAGGTAGTCAACTGGAATAAGGGTGAATTGATGAGCCTGCAAAAGCAATGATGTTGATGAAAACAATTATTGTAGGCGGGGCAGGGAAACCGGCGTAATTATGAATTCATGGATTTATCTTTTTGTGGCGGGTGTGTTGGAAATAGGCTGGCCGCTGGGTTTTAAGCTTTCCCAGACCACGCCGCACCGCATTGGGTTCATTGTTCTCGCAGTTGTCTGCATGGCCTTGAGCGGCTTGTTCCTGTGGCTGGCGCAGCGCGCCATTCCCATCGGCACCGCCTATGCCGTCTGGACGGGTATCGGCGCGGCAGGAACTTATCTTATCGGTCTGGCGCTGTTTAATGATCCCTTCAGCATGCTGCGTATTCTGTCATTTTTATTGATTGTGACGGGAGTAATCGGATTGAAATTATCCGGTTGAAAAATTATCCTTTCCTGAATATAACAGCGCCGAAGAAAAATTATTTCTGCTGCTCTAAAAATTCCATTACGACATCGTTAAACTTCTGCGGATATTCAATTGTCAGGCCGTGCCTCGCGCCTTTGACAACCGCCAGTCTTGCCTGCGGCATCAATTTTACATAAGCTTCCTTGGCCGCAACGGGAGTATTGTCAAATTCGGATGATATGACCAGCGCCGGGCATTTGATGTTTCCCAGCCTTTCGGCGACGCTCCAGTTCATAACGGAAAGAAAAGCGCTGTAATAAGCGGCCGGATCATTGGCCATAAAACGCGACACGAATATTTTTCTTTGTTCCTTCATCTGCGCTTCGGGCAGAATTGTCTGGGCAATTATTTCTGCCTTTTTGGCAAAGGGCATTATTTTAAAAATTATCCGGCGTTTCATCAATTCCAGGCGTATCCGGAAATTTTTAGCAATCGTACTGGCCAGACAATTAGTAATAATCGCGCTTTGGATAAGTTGCGGCTCATCCACCGCCAGCTGCAGAACAATCATTCCGCCCAGGGAAATCCCGCCGATATGAGCATTCCTGATGTCCAGCGCCTGGAGCAGCGCCGCAGTATCTGCGGAAAAAAGTTTTATCGTATAGGGACCGGCTGGTTTATCGGTTCGGCCATGGCCGCGCAGATCATAGGTAATTACCTGATAATTGCGGGGAAAAAACTCCACCTGATATTCCCAGTCCAGAGTGCAGGAACCGAGACCGTGGACAAATACCAGCGGCTCGCCGCTTCCCGTAATTTCATAATAGGTGTTGATGCCGTTGATTTTGATGTGGGGCATAAAGAGGACCTTCTGATTTTCTTCAGTACTATCGGCTGAAATGACTGTCAAGAAAATTATGTTTCTCCCGGGGAAAAAGCGGATTTTCATCCTCCGTAAATAAGTGCGGCAAGAAAAAATTTTCGCATATTTAAAAAAAATATGTATAATCAGGCGCAACGGGCAGGGAGAGGTTGAAGCTATGAGACATCTTTGCGGTTTAATACTGATACTATTGACAGTTACTTTGTCGGGTGGCTGCTTGCAGCAGCTCAATCGGGATTCTCTTTATCAGAGCTCGACGCTCGGTGCGCTTTCCGAAGGCATCTACGATGGAGAGACGACAATAGGGGAGCTGAAAAAATATGGCGATACGGGAATCGGAACATTCAATGCTCTCGATGGCGAAATGATTGCATGTGAAGGCAGATTTTATCAGGTGAAATATGATGGCAGCGTTGTCGAAGTTGATGACGGCGCCAAGACGCCCTTTGCCCTGATCAAGCGTTTTCAGCCCGACCGGACATTATCCGGCGGCTCATTGAATTACAGCGGTTTAATCAGCTACCTCGACGCCAATCTGCTCACGGGTAATATATTTTACGCTGTTAAAATAACGGGGAATTTCAGTTATGTCAAAACAAGGAGCGTCCAGAGGCAAAAACCTCCTTATCCGCGTCTGATTGACGCGGTCAAAAACCAGTCAATATTTGAATTTAAAAACGTTAGGGGTACGATTGTCGGGTTTCGTTTTCCCGATTATGCAGCGGGAATTAATATGCCGGGCTATCATCTTCACTTTATCTCCAGCGATAGAAAAAGCGGCGGACATCTGCTGGATTGCGCAATGAAAAATGCGTCAATTGAGCTGGATTATTCTCACGATATTTATCTGATTGTTCCGGAAAGCGGATTGTTTTATAAAATGAAGCCGCAGAAGGACGGCAAAAAAGAGCTGGAGCAGATAGAAAAGTAGGCAACTGAGAGAACGGGGAGATGCGGTTTTGCAGAAAATAGGTTTGGCGCTGGGCAGCGGTTCCGCCAGAGGTTTTGCCCACATCGGCGTTATTAATAGCATCCGGGATGCGGGTATCCGCATCGATGTGGTTTGCGGTTCATCCATCGGTGCTCTGGTCGGGGGAGCGCTGGCCGGTAATTTCCTCACCGGACTTGAAGAAATGGCGCGTCAGCTGACCTGGCCGGACATCATCAAGTTCATGGATTTTCTTTTTCCGCGTTCTGGTTTCATTGAAGGAGACCGCATAACCAATTACTTCCGGGAACAATTTACTGATGCGAAAATTGAAAATTTGCCGCTTCCTTTTGCGGCGGTGGCCACAGATATTATGAATGGCAAGGAAATATGGCTGCAAAAGGGATCGCTCATGGACGCCATTCGCGCCAGCTTTTCGATGCCGGGGATATTCACTCCCTGCAAAAACGGCGAGCAATGGCTGGTAGACGGCGGTCTCGTCAATCCCGTGCCGGTGTCGCTGTGCCGGGCGATGGGAGCTGATATTGTTGTTGCTGTCAACTTGAACTCGGATATCATCGGATTGCCGCGGTACATCAACCGTAAGAACAGGGAAAACGGCAACGGCAAAACAGCGAAAAATTCCGGCAAAATATCGCAATTCATCAACAGCCGGTTAATTCCCGCTTTAAAACGGACGGAAGAAAAAATGACGGAGGAGGAAATATCCATTTTCGATGTTATTGCCGCTTCCGTTAATATCATGCAGGATAGAATGACCAAACAGCGGCTGGCCGGAGATCCGCCGGATTTGCTCATTACTCCCCGCCTTGCCGATATCGGCCTTCTGGAATTTAATCGCGCAGCGGAAGCGATTGAAGAGGGACGGGTCGCCATGTCCTATATGGTGCCGCTGTTGAAAGAAATGGCGGAGGAGAAAAGAGAGAAAAAATATTTGCGGAAAAACATACAAGAAGGAGAAAAAATATGAAAATAACTGCAATGAGCGAAAGAAAGAATATTTTAATCGGCGCGGTGGCGCTGTTCCTATTGCTGCTTGGCAGCGGCTGCGCCAATGTAAAACTTTACAGCGTTGATATGCGTTATGGCGCTGAAAAAGTGACGGTTCCTGACTATTTACGCATTGCTGATAAGGTTTTGGGGGAACAGATTGTTATTGCTGAATTTCTGGACAGCCGGAAGGTGGATGACACCAAAGTCATCGGACGGGTTATAGAAAAAGACGGCTCGAATGTTCTTATCCTGCCTAAGTTCACCATGCCTGCCAAAGCCGTTGCACAGGGGATAAGAAATTATTTGAGCAAGGCGGGATACAAAATTCCCAATCGTTTGTCCGTCTGGGATTTAAAGGAAGAAACCATGCCGCAGGAAACAGCCAAACTTCTTATCGGCGGCAGCATCGAAGAGATGGAATTGACTTGCCGCAAAGGATTTCCTTCCGACACCTACAAGGCCAGAGTCAAGCTGTCCGTTATATTTGCCGATCTCGCTTCCCGTAAAATTCTCTATAAAAGCACGGTGGAAAGCAGCGCCGCCCTGGAGCATGTTTCCTTTTCCGAAAAGCGCATGGAAGAGCAGATTAATAATGTTCTGGCGGAAGCCGTGGAGAAGCTTTTTGAAGACAAGGAAGTAGCGCAAAATATTAAAGACGTGACGGCAAAGTAATTGCCGGTATTCATTAAAAACGCGCTTCCGTTAATTGCGCGGTCTTTGGACAATGGCTCCGGCGTTTATCTATTCATTCGGCTTCATAATTACCTTGATGGATTGGGAGCCGTCCGCCACTAGTTGAAATCCTCTGGCGATATCGTTTAGCGGAAGCCGGTGGGTAATCAGATCAGCGACGACGATAGTTCCTGATTCGATGAGCTTCATTGCTTCTGCAATATCCGGCGGGCCACAGTAATAGGAAGTGCGGACGGTAATTTCCTTCATCCAGAAATCGTTGACGGGTACAACAACTTCTTTGTCCGGTGCGGGGACGGCAAACAGAACAATGACGCCGCCTTTATCCACGCTTGGCCATGCTTGTTCGAGCGCCTCCTGTGCCGCCGCGCATAAAATCACCGCGTCAGCTTTTTTACCGCCTGCCGCCATCAATTCCCCGGCGATATTACCGGCATCCGGCAACAAATCAGCGCCCATTTTCACGGCATATTCAAGCTTTGATTTATTAATGTCGGAGACAATAACTTTGCATCCTTTGGCGCGGGCGAGTTTAACATGCAAAAGCCCGGACATCCCGCAGCCGATGACCAGGACGGAGTGGCCTTTCTTTATTCCCGCGAGCCGCTGCGCCCGGACGACACAGGCCAGCGGTTCAATGAAGGTGCTTTGATCGTAAGAGATGCTCTCCGGTAAAAGATATGTTCCTTTTTTCACCAGTACTTCCGGCACCAGAATATACTGGGCAAAGCCGCCGGGGAGGCGTTCCTTTATCTCAGAACATTGTGGATAGTGGCCGTTTAGGCAGTAGTAGCATTTCAGGCAGGGGACTTTGGGGGCGATGAAGACCCGATCGCCGGGCTTGAATTTTTTAATCGCGGAGCCGACCCGGCAAACCTCCGCTCCGATCTCGTGCCCCTGCACGAGCGGGGCGCGCGGCAGCCGGTACCACTCCACAATATCGCTGCCGCAGATGCCGCAGGAAATAACCTTGACCAGCATTTCCTTCGCGCCGGGCGCAGGCGTCGGCACATCTTCTATGCGAATGTCTTTGTTGTTGTACCAGTAGGCTGCTTTCATAATGAGACCCGAATTCCGAAAGCAAAGCGTATCGGAATTAGTTGGTCGAATTATCCCCGACGCGAAGCGGAGCGGGATTCGGTTTAAACGGTTAAACTACTGATTCTTCAATGTCTGATAAAGCTCGAAAGCCCTCGCCGGTGTTTCATTATCATGGACGACGGCGCGCACGGCCTGAATCATGGCGATCGGTGCTTCCGACTGGAAAATATTGCGCCCCATGTCCACGCCCGCCGCGCCCTGCTGCACGGCGCTATAAGCCATTGTCAGGGCGTCGAGTTCCGGGATTTTTTTGCCGCCCGCCATGACAATCGGCACCGGGCAGGATGCCGTCACGGTTTCAAAATCCTTTTCGACATAATAGGTTTTGATGTAATGAGCGCCGAGCTCCGCGCAAATTCGG